>JAPLGZ010000553.1 GCA_026389895.1 Chloroflexota bacterium
TATCGGCGTACCTGGTGAACTTGTCGCCGAGTTGGGCAGCGTACTCAAGTGGTTTTCGCCCTTCAAGCGCGCCTATATTATGTATCAAGCCACCGACAGTTTCGATTATATTGCCCACCCCAATGCCTATTTGTGGGGTGGCTTCGAGACGATGTGTGGCCAATTGACGCCAGCCGCCGCGCGCCCGTTGATCAATGCGATTCTCGACGCGGCAGAGGAATTGAAGGCCAGTGGGCGTGATGCGTGATACGTGATGAGTAAGATAGGCCAGAATATTGAGTCAACGCTCACTTATCACTCATCACTCATCACGTATCACGCATCATTAAAATCTATTGTGTCATGATTTTTCATTTGTTTGTTCAACCAAAGGAGAAGAATCAGCATGTCTACAAGGATTACACGGCGTACATTTTTGAAGATGACGGCGACCGGCCTGGCCGGCGCTGCCCTGGCGGCTTGCCAGCCACTGCCCGCACCGGGCGCAACCGGGACTGGCGCACCCGCTGCGGAAGGCAAAGTCGTCCGCATCATTTTGCCCTCCTGGGCGACCGGCGAAATTCCGTTTGACACCACGGCGCGCCAGTTTAATGAAGCCAATCCTGGCGTCAATGTGCAGATCCAGACCGACTTTGAAGGCTGGGAGACCAAAGTCCTCGCCCAGATCAGCGCGGGCAAAGTAGAGTGGAGCGGCGTCGGGATTGCCTCGTCGGCGTCATCCAGCTTACCGCGCTGGATTCTCACCGGCTTGGTGCAACCGCTGGACGATCTGATCGCCGCCTCCAAGGAAAAAGGCGCGGTCGATATGACAACTGACATGCTGCCCACCTTGCGCGCCGCCTCGACGCATGATGGTAAATTTTATGGCATTCCGTATAGTTTCGAGAACATCAGCTTCAA
This sequence comes from Chloroflexota bacterium, assembly GCA_026389895.1. Classification (GTDB taxonomy): domain Bacteria; phylum Chloroflexota; class Anaerolineae; order Caldilineales; family Caldilineaceae; genus JAPLGZ01. The sequence continues at coordinate 901 of JAPLGZ010000553.1, forward strand.
CTGGCGCACCGACTATTTCGACGCCGTGGGCGCAAAGGAAGCACCGAAGGATTGGGAAACCTGGCTGTCAATTGCCCAGGAGATCAAGAAGTGGGGCGCAGACAAAAAGATCATCCCCAGCGCCTTTATCGAAGACCTTGATGCCTCGGTTGGTTCACTGATCTATGGCTCACTGGATCAGCCGTTTGACGACAACATGATCTTGAAGTGGGATTCACCCGAAGCGGTTGAAGCGCTGACCTTCTATAAGAAGATGGTCGATGGCGAATTGACGCCGCCGCACGGCTTCGATGGCTGGTTGGATGCCTATTATGCCGGTCAATTGGCTTCGGTGCAGGCGCAGAGTTCGCGCGGCGTCTGGGGCCAACTCTCCTTTGGCACCGACAAGGTGACCACCTCGCCCGTGCCCACGCGCGATGGCAAACCGCACGCCGGCACGCCATTTTGGGGCAACTGCGTCGCGGTGCTCAACAAGGCGCCCAATGCCCAAGAAGCGCTCGATTATTTCGCCTACACCATGGGACCCCAGAACGTCGACTTCCAGAAGACCGTGATCAAAACCGGCAAGACGCCGGTCTACGAATCGGCTTACAAGGCGATCATCAACGGTGATCCGCAATTCAAGACCTATGCCTGGATGAATGACATGCGCGACCAGGTCGATCACTCGGTGGCGCGTCCGTTTAACAATTATTTCTCGATCCAAGACACCTATTATCGAAAATATATCGTGCAATTGGTCGAACCCGGCTCGACGATGACGCCAGAAGAGTGCGCCAAGCACATTCTGGAAGATAGTCAGGCTGAGATTGCGAAGCAGAAGCTGTAGATGAAGCGTGAAGCGTGATGAGTGAGGCGTGAGATCGAACGACCTTTTTCACTCATCACGCTTCAGTTTTTACGCCACGAGAAAGAAACCCAATGGCTGCTCTAACCCGCGCCTTTAAGAAAAATCTGAACACCAACGCCCTGTTCGTGAACCTGACGTTGTGGCTAATCTGTGCGTTCTGTCTGCTGCCCGTCGTTTGGACGATCTCTTCCTCGTTCAAAACCCGCCAAGAACTTTACATGGCCGCGCCCGTGATGATCCCGCGCTCGCCCACGTTGGCAAATTATCAGTGGATCATGACGCGCGAAGACATGAGTCGTCTCCCCTTCAATTTGTGGAATAGCGCCAAAGTGACGTTAGGTTCGGTGATCATCCAGTGTATTATCGCCACGATGGCTGGTTTTGCCTTTGCGCGCTTAGAATTTCGCGGGCGCGACTTAATCTTCTATCTGCTCATTCTGCTGATGTTTGTGCCCAGGGCGGGCGGCTTGATGGCACTCTATGAACTGATGGATTTTCTGCATTTGCGTAATTCGCATCTGGGTTTGACCCTGCTCTTTCCCAGCGCGATCAGTGTAGCGCTCTTTGTGATGCGTCAGAATTTTTTGGGTGTGCCGCGCGAATTAGAAGAAGCGGCGATTATTGACGGCGCCAATACCTGGCAATTGTTCTGGCATGTGGATGTGCCCTTCGTCAAGGGTGGGATTGCGGTCGTGGCGATCTGGGAATTTATTTATGTGTGGGGCGAATATTTGATCACACTCACCATGCTGGATTTTCCCGAACAGGAGACCGTCTCGATCGCGGTGACCAAACTTCAGGGTTGGGGCGCCCATTTTACATCAAGCACGCTCGCCGGTTATGGGGCAGAATCGGCGGCCTATGTGGTCGCCATGCTGCCCGTGATCCTCGTGTTCATCCTGTTACAACGCTGGTTCGTGCGTGGCCTCAGCGAAGGTATCTTGAAATTATAAGTGATTGCGCGCCCAGCGGGCTCCCGAAAGACGCAAAGAAAAGCCAGAGCAACTTAATACCTTTGCGCTTTTGCGTGCGTGTAATCCTAAGTTACCATTGACGAAGGAGTGTTAATGTCACAGCCAAGAGTGGAACGGGTTGACCAGGTGCGCGAACAGGGGACTGGCGCGGTAGCGACCCAGTTTCTGCGCGAGTTGCTCGGTCTGCGCCGCGAGAAGTGGGGCAATTTGTGGGGCTATGTCTTTATTGCGCCGGCTGTGCTGCTCTATTTTGTCTTCCAAGCATGGCCGATCTTGCGCGGTCTTTTTATGGCTTTTTCTGATTATCGCTGGCTGATCCCGCAAACACATGGCTGGGCTGGTTTTAATGGGCTGGCGAATTGGGTGGAGATGTTCCGGGATGAAACCTTTTGGCAGAGCTTTCTGATCGCCGTTAAGTTTAGCCTGATGTTTGTGCCGCTTACCTTGATCTTATCCCTACTCACTGCCGTCTTAATTTCGCAAATCAACAATGGTTTTAGTGCCGCGATCTACCGGGTAATCGCTTATATGCCCGTGATCTTGCCGATTTCGATTGGCATGTTGGTCTGGGTCAAATTGTTTGATGTACGCTTCGGGTATCTGAATGTGCTTTTACAGGACTTTGGCATGGCGAATCCACCCAACTGGCTGGGCTCGCCCAAGATGGCGCTCTACACGATGGTGCTGCCGACGGTCTGGTCTAAATTTGGCAGTTGGACGCTGCTCTTCCTGATCGGCATTTACAATATTAATCGCGAAATCTACGAAGCCGCGCGGGTCGATGGCGCGAGCGGTTGGCGACAATTTTTGAACATTACTTTGCCCCTGCTCAAGCCGGTCTTCACCTTGGTGTTGGTGCTCGGCTCGGGCGTGGTCAGCGTTACCGAAGAATCGATGCTCCTCTTCGGTGGCACGACTGGTGGCCCCGCCGAATCGGCGCTGACCACTGGCGTCTATCTCTATCGGACGGCCTTTATCCACGGCGATATGCGCATGGGCTATGCGGCGACCTTGTCACTCTTCTTGGGGCTGGTGAATATGTTAATTACCGTGTTTGTGTTTACGACGTTGCGCAGTGAGCGGGCTTGAGCGGCCTCACCCCCCCACCCCCCTCTCCTGAATCGAAGGGCTGAGTTCAGAAGAGGGGGAGCAGAGCAAAAGCGGAGAGGGAGGCCTCCCCCCTAAAAAAGCTGTTTGACGACGCCATATAATTCATGCTACACTGCTACAAAGGATGAATCACCCCTGAATGACACCTGATGGTAAGCTTCTCGTCTGGAATTCCCACACTATCATTGTCTGTTTCAATCATTGTCTGTTTCAATAATCGTGTGTCTCAATCATTGCCTGCTCTAATCGTTCATTGGCTAACAGCTTTATATCATGCAAACCAAGGAGGTTGAAACTATGGAAGATCAAAAGTATCCGAAGCACCTATCGCGCCGCGCCTTTATGCGGGCCGGCGCGGGTGTTGCTGGCGTAATGGCGTTGGCGGCCTGTGTGCCAACCGCGGCGCCGCAAGCGGTGAGTAGTGGCGCGCCGGCCAGCGGGCCCGTCAATCTGGACATCTGGACCGGCTGGACGGAAGACGCGGCGACAAACATTGAGAAAATTTTGGATGGCTACAACAAATCGCAGACGCAGGTCGTGGCTCACCATGTGGTTGTGCCCGAAGCCATGACCCAAAAATTGTTGGCTGCGATCTCGGCGGGGACGCCCCCCGGCGGCGCGATTGTCTTTGGCGCCAGCGTTGCCTATCAATTGGCTGCGCAAAAGGCTGTCCTTGCCTTGGATGAGATTGGCAAACCGGATCAAGTCGAAGTGCTGAAGAAGTGGATGAACCCGGCGATCTGGGAATTGGGCGTCTATGAGGGCCAATATGTCTTTGCCAGCATGTGGAACCAGTGCATGGGCGTCTTTGTCAACAACAAGATTGCTGCGCAACAGGGGGTCGATGTCAAGAGCCCACCCAAGACTTTAGAGGAATTGGATGCTGCTTACGATAAATTAACCACCTGGAATGGTGAGAATATTGATGTGCTCGGTGGTGACTTCACTTGGACGGCGATGATCATGGGGCGCTTCCTGGGCGAATATGTTTCGGCGGATGGGACGAAGGTTACGGCCAATCATCCCAATAACTTGAAGGCGTTGGAATGGATTGCCGAGCGCTGGAAACGGATTGGTCCGCAGAAATTGCAGGACTTCTACGCCTCGTTGCAAGGCCGCGGTGAGCGTTCCGCCGGCAATGATCCCTTCCTCTCTGGCCTGCGTGCGACCACCGTCACTGGTCCTTGGGAATATAACACGTTGCGTAATTTTAAGCCCGACGGCTTTGAATTCACGGTCTGGCCGTTGCCTGGCCCCGAAGGCCAGAGTAAGAAGGGCATGTACACCTATGGTGATGGCTGGATTATTCCCAAAGGTTCCAAAGACCCGGCGGCAACTTGGGAGATCATCAGTGCCATGACCGGTGCGACGGGCAGCCGCGATGTTTACACCTCGCTCTTTACAACCTGGCTCTGCGTCAATGGCCCGGTTTCTGAAGAGATGACCCAGTGGCCCAAGTTCAAGAGCGACGTGATCGGCGCCTGCCCTGGTTATGAAGAGGTCTTCTTGCAAGACTTGTTCCACGCCGACCAATATCTCTATCCGCCCAAGATCCCAACCAGTGATTCCTATGCGGCGCTGATGGATTCGGAATGGGAAAAGGTGCGCCTGGGCCAAAAGCCGGCGCAAGAAGCGTTGGATTCGGTGCAAGAACAGGCCCAAAAAGAATTGGACGACTGGCGCACGAAGAGCAAAAGCTAAAATCTACGGAGCGACAAAGAGAGGGTGTGGAAGCGCTTTCCATGCCCTTTTTTGTGATATCCAAGTAGGGGCCCAGAGGGCGCCCCGGCATGCCTCGCCCCTACCATTGGCTGTAAATTGTAAAGTTGGTGTGATATGGCGTCAAAATTGTCTTTGCCAACCGAAGCAGTGCCTGTGCAGAGATCCTCAAATCAACGATCGCGATCCTCGCGTGTGCGTGGGTGGCGAATCTTGGGAAGCGTGCTCAAATATGGCGCTTTGTTGCTCTGCTCAGCCTTCTTTATTTTACCCTGGGTGTGGATGATCTCCACCTCGTTGAAGAACCCACAAGAGCTTTCCGTCTATCCCCCGATCTGGATTCCACACCCAATTCGTTGGGATAATTATTTGCAGGCCTTTCGTGGGGCAGATTTTGCGACCTATCTAACGAATACGTTGCTGGTGACGGTGCCCTCTGTAATCGGCGCGGTGCTCTCGAACGCGTTGGTGGCTTATGGTTTTGGCCGCGTGCGTTGGCCTGGTCGCGACTGGATCTTTGGCATTGTGCTCGCCACGTTGATCCTCCCGAGCTTCGTCACCTTTATTCCGCTCTATCTGATCTTTCGCCAACTCAATTGGATCAACACCTATTTGCCATTGGTGATCCCGACGTTTCTCGGGAGCCCCTTCTTTATCTTTTTGTTGCGACAATTTTTTATGGGCTTGCCCGAAGAGCTCTCGGATGCGGCGCGTGTGGATGGCGCGTCTGAGTTTAGAATTTTCACGCAGATTATTCTGCCGTTGGCGCGCCCAGCCCTGGCCGTTGTGGCGCTCTTTCAGTTTATCGGCAGTTGGAATGACTATTTTGGGCCGCTGATCTATTTAAGTGACAAGGCGTTGTATACCATTTCGCTGGGCATTGCCAATATGCAGTCTAGTTATGGTTTTATGAATTTTGCCTGGATCATGGCGGCCACCTGCATGAGCGTGTTGCCCATCGTCGTGCTCTTTTTCTTTGCCCAACGCATGTTTATTGAGGGCATCGCGCTGACTGGTTTGAAGGGATAAGCTGTTCCTACCTTCCCTGATGGCGCTTTCGGGTGCCCACTCTGGGCGCACGTTGCGATCAGTTCCCTCCCTTACCAGGGGAGGGTTAGGGTGGGGTTCCGCGTTACAGCAATTGTATCATTTTGACAGCAGTCAATCAAGTGGAAGGCAAAATTAATGGCCCGTTTTCGTACAATCACACGAAGAGAGAGCAAGTCATTGATCACTGGGCTGCTCTTTATCTTGCCCTGGATCATTGGTTTTCTGGCTTTTCGCGTCTATCCTTTTTTTGCCTCGCTCTATTATAGCTTTACCTTCTATCCGATTCTGGACACCCCCAAATGGGTGGGGTTTGATAACTATCGCGATCTGTTTAGCGATCAACGCTTCCTCACCTCGCTCTACAATAGCACCTACTATGCCATCTTTGCGGTGCCGCTTGGGACCGTTGTGGGGATTGCGCTGGCAATGCTGCTCAACATGAAGGTGCGCGGCTTATCGACCTTTCGCACAATCTTCTTTTTGCCCAGCATTACGCCCGTTGTGGCCAGCGCGATTGTCTGGCTGTGGATGTTTAACCCACGCAACGGGATCATCAATTTTGTGCTAGATTTGGTCGGCATTCGGGGGCCTGGTTGGCTGGGTAGCCCTGAGTGGGCCAAACCGGCGCTGATTTTGATGAGCCTGTGGAGCCTGGGCGGCGCGGTTGTGATCTATCTGGCCTCGCTGCAAGATGTGCCGCGCGAGATGCTCGAGGCCACAGACTTAGATGGCGCAAACGCGGCCCAGAAAATCTGGTTTGTCACGCTGCCCATGATCAGCCCTGTGATCTTGTTTAACGTAATTACGGGCTTGATCGGTGCATTTCAATTTTTCACCGAAGTCCATGTGATGACCGGCGGCACGGGCAAACCGGCTGATTCGACCTTGATGATGTCGATCTATCTGTGGCAGACGGCTTTCCAATTCTTTAAGTTTGGCTATGCCTCGGCCCAAGCCTGGATGTTATTCTTGATCATCATCGCCTTTACAGTGGTGCTCTTCCGCATCTCGGGGCGCCTGGTCTATTATGGCGGTAAATAAATTTTATAGTGGTAGAGATGAATGGATTTTAACAAATGATGGGATAACTAACCCCACCGCGCCCAAAGTGGGTTCCCGAAAGCGCCATTAGCGATAAAGGAAGTCACTCTTTCCATCCACTCAACCGCTCCCTCCCTTACCAGGGGAGGGCTGGGGTGGGGTTGCTTGGCCATTAACATGAATGCTCTCGAATGGCGGATAACCCCCACCTAGCCTCCCCCTGGTAAGGGGAGGGACTGATGCGGGAAGGCCGTCATAGTTCACTCTGTCCACCCAACGGCTCCCTCCCTTATGAGGAAAGGGTAGGGTGGGGTTGCCTAGTCATTATTGAATGCTTAACACTTATAGAATCCAACCAACAAAACCCAATCCAAAAAGGTTTAACAAAGATGACCCAACTATTTCCAACCGAACAGTATCTTCGGGATCGTTTCAAATTTGGCTCGCGGAGCATGGGCTTTGAGGCGACAACGCGTGAAGAATGGCAGTTTTGGCGGCAAGCCTTACGCGCCAAAATTCGTGAACTCCAAGGGATTGATCGCTTGTTGCCTACGTCGCCCAACCCCAAGATCACCGAAACCGTCCAGTGTGATGGGTACACGCGGCAACGCGTCGAGATTGACACCGAACCGGGTGTCACGATGCCCTTTTATGTGTTGATTCCCGACAACTTACAAGGCACTGCGCCTGCGGTGATTGCCACGCATGGCCATGCCAGCGGTGGTAAATTTGCAGTGGCTGGCATTCGTGATGACCCCCAAGTGGTGGGCACAATCGATGAACATAATTATGATTACGGCGTGCAAGCGGTGCGCCGGGGTTATGTCGTCTTTTGTCCAGACGCCCGTGGCTTTGGCGAACGGCGCGAATCGTTCTCCTCTAAACCAGAACAGATTCTCAATTCCTCCTGCCAGCAATTGGCGCACATGGGTCTGCCCTTGGGGTTGACGGTGGCTGGCATGTGGACATGGGATCTAATCGTCTTGTTGGACTATGTGCAAACTCGGCCAGAGGTCCAAGGGCAGAAGATTTCCGCGATTGGTCTGTCGGGCGGTGGTTTACAGGTGATGTGGCTGGCCGCCTTGGATGAACGCATTGCCTGTGCTGTGATCAGCGGCTATTTTTATGGTGTGGCTGACTCCTTGCTCCATCTGTCCAACAACTGTGCTTGCAACTATATCCCGCACATGTGGGAAATGGCCGATATGGGCGATGTGGCGGCCTTGATTGCGCCGTGCCCGTTGCTGATCGAAACGGCGCGCCAAGATGGCTTAAATGGCCCGCGCGGTATGGACAACGTCTTTGAGCAGTACGCGATTACCGAGAAGGCCTACAAATTGCTGGATGTGCCAGAGCGGCTGGCGCATGACACGTTTGATGGTGGGCATGTTTGGCATGGCACCATAGCGTTCGATTGGTTGGAACACTGGGCGCGTTAGTAAATAGAGCCGCCTTCTGGGAAGCGGTCAAACCTAGAAGGTTAGCGAACCTACAGGAATGCGCTTCCCGGAAGGCTAACATAAGCGTGGTATAACCTTATCGTGGCCTCTACCGAAATTCAAGCTAAAATCGACATTCAGGGTGCGCCGGCGACGGTGTGGCAGGCTTTTCGCGATATCGAAGCGTGGCCGCGCTGGTATCCAGGCGTGCTGACGGCCACGTGGCAAACGGGCGAACCGTGGACTCCCCAAGCGCGTATGCAACTGCAAGTCCAAAACTCGTTAAGGCGCACCATGACCAGTGTCGCCACTGTGCGATCGGCTCCCGCCGGTCTGTTGATCTGGGAAAACCTTGTACCGGGCTTGCGCACAGTTTGCCATGCGCGGGTTGATCTGATAGACGGTGGCGCTCGGTTTACGCTGGCTAAAACGTACAGCGGCAGTGCCGTGATATTACTGCGTCTGCTCAAAAAGCGGCAAATTCAAATGTTGCATCAAGGGTTGGAAAATTTGCGGCGATTGGTGGAAGAGGGAGCCCCACCCTAACCCTCCCATAGAGAGGGGACTGATCCGTGGTAGAGTAGATTGGTACTTTTGTCCACCAATCGGTTCCCTCCCTTGGGGAGGGTTAGGGTGGGGCTCCTCATCGTTAGCGAGTCCTTTAGGGCACGCATGAGATTGTTACTTCACAAATGTAGAGGCAATATGTCGATAACACTCGAAACACCGCGGATGACGCTCCGCCCCTTCCAAGCAACCGATGCCCCTGTCCTCTTCACCTGGGTCAGCGATCCCGAGGTGATGCGTTTTATGCCCACCGTCACTGGGTTGGATCATTCGCTCGAACAGACTGTTGCGCGCGTTGCGCGTTATATGAGCTATCAAGAACACTATGGCTTCAGCCGCTGGCTAATCTTCGACCGTGAATCGGGCGAGGCGATTGGCGATGCTGGCCTGTTGAAGATGAACGGCACCGACGAGATCGAACTCGGTTATCGATTCGCCAAGCCATGGTGGGGCCAGGGTCGCGCCACCGAGGTCGCCGCGGCTTGGCTAGAGTATGCCTTCAATACCTTAAATATCCCCGCGATCATCGCCTTCGCCGAACCTGAAAACCGTGCCTCAATTCATGTGATGGAGAAATTGGGCATGCAATTTCTGCGCATGGACGCCATCTCTGGCAAAATGGAAGTCGTTTATGGCATTCAAAAGCCAGCATCCACAGGAGATGTGCAGGCGTAATGGGTCATTTGCAATTGGTGTTCAACCGCCGAATCGGGCATAATATTCAGACAAATTGACTATGAATTGATGTAATGCAATTGGCATAAAAGCAGTGACACAGAGAGCACAGAGAAATCACAGAGTTACACAGAGAAACAGCAATGATGTTCGCTGTTTCTCTGTGCTCTCTGTGTCCCCTCTGTGTAGCTCTGTGTCACCGCTTTTTACTGAGTATGTTCGTGACTGATTACGATTGAGGAGAAATTGTATGAGTGAACTTGTTGCCCCTGTCCACAAGCAGCCGTTGATGAGCAATGGTTTTACCCTGGCGAACACGCCAGACCGTTTGGGGCTTCTACAGCCAAGTGATCCTGGCCAACCAATCGAGGCACTGTGGGAACAATATCAGGCGCAAGGATATTTGTGGCTCAAACATTTGCTGGATCGCGATGAAGTGCTGGCCTTTCGCCGGCGCTTTTTTGCCTCATTTCGTGATATGGGCCTGCTCGCGCCGGGCAGCGACCCGATGGACGGCATCTACGCCGGCGCTGGCGATGATCGCGCCGCCATCCGCGAAAAGATGGCCGAGATCGCCCGCTCAGCCGCGTATGAAGCCTTTTGTCTCTCTAAACCAATCTTGCAATTTTACGAAGAATTTTTGGGTGGGCCGGTCTATCTGCACAAACGCATGATCCTGCGCTTCACCCGCCCGCATGATGCCGGCGCCACGGGCGCGCATTATGATCTCACCTATCTACGCGGCGGCACCGACCGGCTCTGCTCCAGTTGGATTCCGATTGGCGACATTCCGGTCTCGTCGGGTGGCCTGGTCTATCTGGAAGGCTCCGACAGTTGGGGACGCAAGATGGAGGCCGAGTTTGCGATCAAAAATGCCGAACTGCCACCCGCCGAACGCATCAGCGCCTATAACCAGAACATGACGCAAGGTGGCTACGTCACCAAAAACCTGCCCGAACTGGCCGAGCGGCTTAACACGCGCTGGCTGATGGCCGATTACAAAGCCGGTGACATGGTGGTGCACAGCGGTTACATGATCCACGCCGCCACCACCAACGAGAACGAACATGGCGTCATGCGCCTCTCCACCGACATTCGTTACCAACTGCTCACGGACCCGATTGACGAGCGCTGGAAGAATCACTGGAATCCCAATGATGGGTTGTAGGTATTCGCCATGGACCTGCTAGATCGCCTACTTGCCCATGACACATGGACAACCCGCCAATTGCTAATCGCCTGTCAATCGTTGCCCGACGAACGGCTTGATCAAGATTTCGACATTGATCAGCGCACACTGCGCAAGACCTTTATTCACATGATTCGTAACATGGAAGTGTGGACGGATCTGCTTTGCGAGCGCCCGGTTCAGGAAAGGCAGGGAGAGACCGTTGTCGAATTAATCGACCGGTTGAGCCTGGTCAGCCGAGATTTTGCCTTGCTCGCGCGCAAGATCGCCCGTGAGCAGCGCTATGATGATTGTTTTATAGACACCCTGGACAACCCACCGAAACCCAAAACATTTGGTGGCACGATTGGCCACCTGATCACCCACAGCATGCACCATCGCGCCCAAGTGATGTTTATGATGGAGAAAGTGGGTATTCAAGAACATGTCGAGGGCGATTTGCTCAGTTGGGAAGCGCATAGTTTTGGCTGGGGTGGGTAGGGAGCAAATGAGGCGTTGTAGGGGTTAGAATTGTAAGTAGTTTTCTGCAAAAAATCTTGAAAAAGTGGTTGACATCGCTAGGGTTGGGTTGTACACTAGTGATGGTCAGCCATTTTTTATTTAAATTTCTTACAAATATCATTCAAGCATATAGAATTAGATCCAGCTTGAATGGAAACAGATTCAGTAGCTATGTTGTGTCTGCCCTATAATTGTTCATTCGGCAGAGCTATGTTGTGCTTCATACAAAGAATGTAAGGTGAAATATGCGTCTAATTCATCCAATATACCTTGATGTTCCTATGCTAGTCTCATTTGCCGCTGCTATCCAAGGTGGCTTATCTCTAGAATCTGAGGTAACTCAAGAAAAAGAAGCCAATAAATCCGGCTCAGCAAAATTAGCAGGCAAATTTGGTTTAAGCAATTTGTTCAGTAATTTATTTGATGTTACAGCAGAAACTGAGATCACAGGAGCAGCAGCTGGGAGAAATCAAGAAACTCGACATGAACTAAAATCTCATACAGAGGCATCTATAGCAATTCTCCTGTATGATGAACTTTGTAAAAATAGCAATTATTTGATTCAGCCAAGTAATGCTACATCACTTACTGAGATTAACGCTGGCACATTAGTGGAAGTTGCTGGAATTCTCGAAAAAAATGCTGTTGATACAGTTATCGACTATATTGATGCTGTTAACATTCTTAGTAACCTCGCTGTTCAGCCGCAATCCACACCTTCTGTACAGCCTCAGTCATCCACTAAAAAGAAAGGTAGTGGAAGCCTTCAATCGCCCAAGCCGACTGACCTAGAACGGATCCGGGAGACACTAGATAAAGACCGAAAGAGAACTCCGATATCTAACGCAATCTTACGATGTAAAGAACCTTCAGGGATCAATGTGGTAATCACGCTGAGGACTGCTAATCTTCGAGACTTAACATTGACAGAGTTACATAAGAATAGTGTACGAGTGGTGGGAAAAGTCACACGTATTATCAACGAAGGGCAATCAATGAGTGCTTTTGAAAACTATGGAATGTCATTAGTCAAGCCAGAAATTCTAGAATCAACTTTTGCTAGTATGGCCGCTATAGAAAGTGTCGTTGCTGAATTTAGTGAAGTACAAATTAAAGGTCCGGCATTGCAAATTCTTCCACTCATGATTTTTGTTTGAGATAAGCTTCTCTATAACGCATGAAATAGTATGTATAAAATTATCAGTCTGTTGATTCTTTCTCGCGTCTTATTACATTTGTTCGATACTTATATGTAACCAATGAGGTTGCACTTTGGGGACTGGTAGGTTACAATAAGCGTATGATCAAAAGCTTTGCGCACAAAGGTCTTGAACGGTTCTTTTTAGATGGTAGCAAAGCAGGCATCCAACCTCATCATGCGGTGCGCATTCGGTTAATTTTGGCACAATTACAGCAGGCGAGAACTATCAACGATATGAATATTCCTACTCTACGCCTCCATGAACTTAAAGGTGACCGGCAAGGCACTTGGTCTGTGACTGTACAAGCGAACTGGCGAGTGACCTTTCGTTTTATCACTGAGGGTGTAGAAGATGTGAATTACGAGGATTACCACTAAACATGCAAATGTACAATCCGCCCCATCCTGGGGAAATCATCGAAGGCTTATGGCTCAATCCGATGGGTGTGAACATCACACAAGCCGCCCAAGCACTCGGCGTGAGCCGCAAAACGTTATCCAAAATTGTGAATGGCAAAGGGCGAGTCACACCAGAAATGGCAATTCGTCTCTCGATCGCCTTGGGTAGCAGCCCAGAAAGTTGGTTGGGGCATCAGGCTGCCTATGATTTGTGGCAGGCGGAACAACTCCGGAATACTATTCAGGCCGTACCCTTATTTGCCACTGCCTAATCGCTGTGGTTGGGCAAACCATCCAAACAGCGGCTAAAGCACCCCACTCGATTTTGTAAGTTTGCCTGGTTCTATTACCGCTTAAATTAAATCTATATGCGCATTAATATGCTTGATCATTTCGGCGGGCGGGTAGGGACAGTCATGTTCCAGCCACCAGGTGAGCAGGGTCACGAGCGACGCGGCGTGCAACTGCACGTGGAGCGTCATTGGTAGCGCCATCTGCTGGCCTTTCTGGGGCAGGCGCCGTTCTAGGTGCTCTGTCACAGATTTGCGCAGCAGCATACTAAATGTACCTAAGCCATCCCCCGTCAGCAT
>JAPLGZ010000580.1 GCA_026389895.1 Chloroflexota bacterium
AGGCAAAAAAAGCGACAGCGTAGGTGCGGTTTGTAATCGCACAAGTGAATCAAACCTGTGCGGTTAAAAACCGCACCTACGGATGGCTCGATTCATTGGTTAATTCGCAAAAACCGCCGCCTGCTATGGGAAACCGTGCCCAGAGGCGGTGCCCCTTGGGCGCAAAGCAGGTTGAGTGACCCGTTACCGCTTTATTTGGTTAATGCCCATCAGCAGGTTGGCTGAGCCGTTGTCGCTTTATTTTCTTACATACCAGGAATGGCCCGACCTAATAAAAACTCGCCAAATGGTAGAGCGCTGTCAGTTTGCAATCTTCACTTGGCCACACGCAACCTTATTGCCAACGGATTCGCCTTTGCCATTCATAACGCCGATCATAATCGGATATAGCCCGTCAGGCGTCACGGGATTTAGGTTAATGTCAAGTTCATCCCGTACAATCTCGCCCGCTGCCCAATTGTGTGTGGGCCAGCGCCGCAAGGCCTCGTTGTCCCGATAGAGCCTGTCACCCCACACCCCTTGCGGGCCAACCATCTGCGCGGTGGCGATATAATCATCACGAATCGCGCCGGTCGCTTGCCACCAGAGCCGCACATGCACCCACCCACTTGGCGGATGTAACTGCTCATCATGGGCCGCCAAGTGGGTGGTTAAAAGTTCACAGGCGGCTAATGTCAGGCCCGGCACCAGCGTCACCATTGGTTTGACTGCTGCGGGTGACAACGCTGGTAGCTGGCGAAAGTGACTTTGGAGCGCATATCCCATCAGTTTAATGCCGGCTGGGTATTGTTCTGTGACCAAGGCAAAATGGCCGTTGAGCCACTGCTCCACCAACTGCTGATCATCGACACCGGCCAAATGGCTTTGCACAAGCCAGAGCGTTGCCGCGCCGGTTTTGACGATCCCTTCCAGCGGCGGTGCGACCACCTGATCTACCTGATCGGCGGTTAATGTGCCGCCATAGGGAAAGTAGACCGGCAATTGATTGGCGCTAAGCGTCTGACGCAAATACCACTCCAGCGCGATATGTGTATAATCCACGTGGTTGACAACCGCAGCCGTAAGACCAGGGCTGGCAACCTGGTAGTCAGTGACATAGTGACTGGCGGCGCGCCAGTTTTCGCGATACATCGCGGGCGTCCACAGTTGCGGCAATGCAGCGCCCAACAGCACAACAGCTGCCAGACCACCAAGCCAACCAGCGATGCGGCTCTGCTGGCCTACCGCAATCGCACCGCGGGCCAGCGCCCATAGGGCAAAGGGTGCGATAAAGATAAAATAGCGATCCTCAACAAAAACGGTATCATTGAAATGCAATAATAGGTTGCCGATCAAAAGCGGCACACCCAGCCATAGGGCTAGCCAACTCCGATCAAGCGGAAATGGCGTAGGTGTTTTGCGGCCAGGATCGAGTGGCAACAGCAGTCCCAACAGCACCAGCAGCCCCAATAATAGCAACCCTGCATTGACCCACGCCGTTGCCCAATCGACACGCCAGACGGTGAAAATGTGCAACAAACGCGCCATCGTTTGGCCAAAATTGGCAAAGGCTCGGCCCGGTGCCCCTTCATCATTGACAACGGTAACCACGTTGTAGACGAGCGGCAGAAATAGCAAGCCGGTGCCACCGATGGCCAGCACTCCCTCACCAAAGCGACGAACCGGGGAAGACCAACCCTCCGCCGAGGATGGCGTTATCACTGTTTTTTTGCTGGCGCTGACCAGCAAGGCCAGCAAGGTAAAACCGGCGGCTGGCAACAGAAAGGCGCTAAACAGATAACTATAGAATGCCAGCGTGATCGTCGCCATAAAACCAAGCCACCAACTCGCGCGCTTGAGTCCACGCTCGGCTTGCCAAGCGCGTAGCAAGCAATAACTGGCCCAAACAACGCCAGTCGTCGCGGGTTGGAACATGCGTAATTCTTGGCTATACCAGACTAAGATAGGGCTTAAAGCCACCAGCAAGCCCGCAAGCAGGGCTGTCGGTCGGCCACTCAGGCGTCGGGCCAATAAGAGGATGCCCCACACCGTCAACACACCCAACAGACTGCCAAATGCCCGCAGGGCCGCGTCATTATGGCCCAGCCCGACCCACCCCATCAGCTTCTGCCAAAAATGTAAGCTGATATAATAGACGGGCGGATGCTTTTCTTCAATCAGTGGAAATGTTTTGCGCCAGGTAAAGCTGGGGTCTGCGCCGGCCCAGCGCAGACTCACCGCTTCATCAAACCAAATGCTATGATAATTCAGCCGCCAGAAGCGGGCAATGGTGGCGATCAAAAGCACAAGCAATTCGGGGAGGTAAGCGCGTAAGCGAGGGTAGCGAGCGATGAATAAAATGCGCCGATTTGTGGGCTGTAAAGCCTGTTCAACTTGTCTCATAATCCGAGATTATATCATGACGTGGCACGAATCCCAGTCGCCCTGGATACTTGGGGCAATTTGACGAAGCGGTGCAGATTGATGAGGCACTTGGTTTTACGCCGGTGGGTGAAAATCATTTGATAGAGTATTTGTTAAAAGCAACCAGTTGAAAATTTAGAAAGGATCGGCAGTGATGAAAATAGAGAGTAATCAATCCCTGCTCCAACAAGTGTTGCCGCGCTACGAGCTAGCCGCAGCGAGCGTCTACCCCTTGCGCAGCTACAACAACTTTGTCTATCGCGTGGAGAGCGCCGATAAGCAGCGTTTCAGTTTACGCATTTGTGGTTTTCCTACGATGAAGCGCCGTTCGATGGAAGACGAGATGCTCTGGCTCCATTTTGTCGCGCAACGCAACCCGCGGCTAGCCCCGCGCCCCATTGCCAACAATCAAGGCGAATGGGTCACGGCCATCCCCACGCTGGAAGGAGAGCGGCTGTGTTCGCTCTTTGCCTGGGTGGAGGGCAGTGAGCTGCGCAACACGGTCACACCCGCCGATCTCCATAAAGTGGGCCGTTGCGTCGCCGCTTTGCACAACGTTGCGCGCGAGTTTCCCTTTCCCGACGCCAGCAACGACTTCCGCAGCGACTATCGCTACGACCAGTCCTTGATGCATGACCATCGCGGTTGGATCGGGCAGCATCGCGACACGATTGGGCCTGCACATGTTGAACTCCTCGTGCGCGCTGTCGACTATGTGCTGGCCGCCATGGATCGCATCGACATGACGCCTGCCAACTACGGGATGATCCATGCCGATCTGAGCTTTGGCAACTTGCTTGTGGATGAGGAGGAGATCTATCTGATCGATTTCGAGCAGTTGGGGCGCGGTCACTATCTCTACGACTTTGCCGTCCTCTGGAGCGAATTGCACGCGGCAGTGGGCGACTTTGCCGCAGGCTGGCAAAGCTTTGTGGCGGGTTATGGCGAGGTGGCGGAACTGCCTTTTCGCCACCAAGCGGAGTTAAACCCATTTATTATCGCCACCCAACTTAACCACTTAGATTGGGTCTACAATACCGACAACCCAGTTGTGCGCGCTGAATTTTTGCCGCAGTTACCGTTGGTCTATGCGGCGATTCGAGAGCGATTGGATGCGTTTGGGGGGTACCCTTAAAATAGGAGGAGCGATGAACATTCAGATCCGCCCATGGACAGCCACCTTGGCTGAATACAACGCCATTGCCGCCATCCACAATGCCGCCTGGCAAACGGCAGGGCTAACAGGGGAAAACCGGCAACGCCATGATGCTGGACGCCCTGCCGGTTTTCTCTTTCAACGACTGCTCGCCGAGCATGAGGGTCAGCTCGTGGCGCACGCCGCCTATGGCGAAGATGCCTGGAACCATACACCGGGCAAATATTTTATCGAAATTGCCGTGCATCCGCAGGCTCAACGGCGCGGCGCCGGTGATGCTTTATATGCCCAAATTGTCGCCGCCTTGGCCGCGCGCAATCCAGCCCCGATCTTCTTCACAGCCACCACGCGTGAAGATCAACTTGGTGGCCTGGCTTTGCTCCACAAACATGGCTTTCAACTGATCATGCGCCACCCAATGTCACGGATCGATCTAGCGGCTTTTGCGGGCGCGCGCTTTGCTGCCGTCCAAGAAAAAGTGCGCCAGGCCGGTATTACGCTGCATAGCATGAGCGAACTCAAAGGGCGAGATCCCAATTGGGTGCGGCACTGGTATGACCTGGAACTGGCGATCAACGATGATCACCCTTTGCCTGATCGCGGCGAACCACTCCCTTTTGAAACCTTTGCCAGTTATATGGATACGCCGCTGGTGAATACCGCCGCCGCCTTTTTTGCCCTGGATGCTGATGGCAACTATGTGGGACAAAGCACCCTAAACATTCCCGACCCCCAGAGTAAAACCATCACAGTGGGCATGACGGGTGTTCTGCGCACCCATCGCCGGATGGGGATTGCCACTGCGCTTAAGGTGCGCGCCATCGAGTTTGCGCAAGCCTATGGCGCACAAGCGATTGAGACGAGCAACGAGGAGCATAACCCCATGTTTCAACTCAACCTGATGTTGGGCTTTCAACCGGCGCCGGCCTGGCTGAGTTACGAGAAGCGCTTATCGCCTGAACTTTAATCGCGTGATAATCAACGCACAAAACGATTTATGGAGCGAATGGAAAGATGAAAATAAAACAACGCGCTTTTTCTGGTGCAGCGGATCAACAGATGATGATGGCGCTCGGCTATGCTTTCCCGGCTGACAACTTGCATGGGGTGGATCAGCCCTATCGTTTCAGTTCCTGGGCCTTCGATGATCCCGCCAACGCCCAACTTTGGACCGATGAGCAGGGGCGCATCCTGGCCTGGGTGGTGCTGCAAACGCCGTTCTGGGCGATTGACTATGCCTGCCACCCAGAGTTTGCTGACGAAGTTCATCCACAACTTTTAGCCTGGGCGGATCAGCGGGCTCGTCAATTGGTGGGGAGTGACTTTGGCCGCCCGATCTGGTTTGTCAATGTCTTTACGAATCAGCTAGCACGCATCCGTGATCTAGCCGCAGCCGGCTTCGCCTCACAGGCCAATGTCGGTGAAAACTCCTGGTCGAAGGTGTTGATGCAACAGCGGGGGATGGGCGCGGCTACAAGCCCGATGACGCCCGGCAAATTTGTGATCCGCCCGCTCGCCGGTATGTCCGAAGTGGCGGCCTATGTAGACTTACACCAGACGGTCTTTGAAAGCCGCAGCATGACGGTGGCCTGGCGGGCGCGCACATTGCAACAGCCAGCCTATCGCCCGGCGCTAGACTTGGTGGCCGTGGCTGACGATGGAAGATTGGCGGCGTTTTGTCTCTGCTGGTTAGATGCTGGCGCGTATGGGATCCGAGGGCAGGTCGAGCCGATGGGCGTTTATCCCGACTTCCGTGGCTTCGGGGTAGGGCGTGCGATCCTATCCGAAGGCTTGCGGCGCCTCTATGAACAGGGGGCGCAAGAAATTCTGGTCGAAACGGATAACTTTCGTAACGCCGCCTTTGCGCTGTACGAGTCGGTTGGTTTTCGCGTTATGCATGATGTTTTGGTCTTTCGCAAGGATTATGCCGTATGATTAACCCTACACCTTATGCCGAAATAAACGCACTGCTCAGCGAGTTGCTGACAGGTGTGCAGACAATTTTGGGTAACCACCTGGTTGGTATCTATCTGGAAGGCTCGCTGGCGAATGGCGATTTCGACGAAAGCAGCGATGTTGATTTTGTCGTCGTCAGCGATATGGTGATCGGCCAGGAGCATACGCCTGAGCTCTTCGCGGCCTTATACACCTTGCATGAGCAGATTGCGGCTGGCGCGTCGCCCTGGGCCATCCAACTAGAAGGCTCTTACCTGTCGCAACATGCCCTGCGCCGCTATGACCCCGCTGATGCCCTGCATCCTAACCTGGAACGTGGCCAAGGCGAGCGGTTGAAAATGGTGCTCCATAATGAGTCCTGGGCGACGCATCGCCATATTTTGCGTAATCACGGGATTACGTTGGTCGGCCCGCCGCCGTCAACGCTGCTTGACCCCGTTACGCCCGCCGACTTACGGCTCGGCATGCAGGTGATCTTGCCGCGCTGGCTCGTGCCTCTGCTGGGAAATCCGGCGCAGATGGCCAGCCCTGGCTACCAATCCTATGTGGTCCTCTCGTTGTGCCGCATCCTGTATACCCTGCACCATGGCGCGGTCGTCTCCAAGCGGGTGGCCGCACAGTGGGCAATCGCAACGGTTGCTAAACCGTGGGCTGCCTTGATCGAACAAGCCAGCCAGACGCGCCACACTGGAGAATGGGCCACACCCACCGATCCGATGCCCGAGATATTGGCCTTTATGGGCTATGTCTTGAACGATACGGGCTGTCCATAGTCACCGGCGACCAGGCTTGGTGAGTCCAGAATAACTTAGAGATTGGAGATTAGAGATGGCGCCTTGTCAATCTCTAATCCCCAAAACTATATGAAATCAACCGCAACACGTCGCTCGACATCCCTGGTTCGGATGATACCTTTCCCTCGTTCGACGAATCCACCGACTGGCTCTTCCAGGCATCCTGGTTCCTGTCCGCCGGGGTGATCTGCGCCATCGAGGGTGAGCGTTTTGTTGGGTTTTGCTTGATGGGCTATGATCAGCGACGAATTCGATGGACAACTTTATGACCGGTGTGGAAAAAGCCTACCGCGGGCGTAAGTTGGCCCTCGCCTTGAAACTGTTGGCGATCCGCATCGCGCAAGCGCACGACGCGGCAACGATCCGCACCGGCAATGATGCCGAAAATGGCCCGATGTTGGCGATCAACCGCAAGTTAGGCTACCAACCCTGGCCCAGTCTTGACCAATGGGTCAAGCATATTGTCTCCACCCGAGAAGGTTAACCCTATGGAAACACCCGCTTTTCTCTCCCCGGCCGGCATTCAGCAAAATGCCGTCGATGCCGGTCTGGAACAAACTGTGATCGACCAATTAGTGACATTGGCCGCCCGGATCGTTGCTACACCAGCCTTACAACAGTGCGCCGAACAACTCTTTGCCCAAACCTACCAAAGGGTCGATACCGCCATTCAACCCACGGTCGAATCATGCTTTGGCGCGGAAGTGAGCAAACTCTGTCTGCTGCTGGCAATCGATGCCGTGCGCCAATTGCGCATCGTACAGCAAGCGCGTGGCATCCCAGCTGCGATCACGCTTGAGATCGCCGGCGCCGTGGCGACCGCCGCGCGGCGTTTTGCCATGTTGCACGGCGGCCAGGCGGGGCTTGAGGATTGGGTGCTGCGTTCTTGGTTTGGCACGACGGTGGCATCGGGCGAACTCTACCGGCTGGGGCGCATAGAATTTATCTTAAAGCGTTTTGCGAGTAACCTGCGCGTCTATCGTCACAAGCCGAGTGGCCGGGTGCAGGTGCTCGCGGAAGCGGGTGTACAGTTCCGTGCCGACGGTTATCTGCCCTTCGCCATTGAAGAGGCGTTTCGCACCCATTATGGCTGGCATGCCGCAGAAGACCTTCGCGCTGGTTGGACAGCCACCTTTTATGAAGATGAAGCAACCGTAATCGGCACACCGATCTCACCCTACGGCTATGCCTTACGTACACCGCAGCAGCTTTCCAAAGCTGAATGGACGCTGGTATTGCGCAATGGCGACACCGTGCTCGATATGCATATTCCCAATTTTATGCCGCTCCAGATCGATCTGCTGCACGCATCGTTACAACAGGCCATGGACTTTTTCCCGCGTTATTATCCCGAACGACCGTTTAAAGCCTTTGTCTGTGGTTCGTGGCTTTTCGACACCCAATGGGTAGAGATGTTGCCGGCTAGCTCTAATATCCTCGCTTTTCAGCGGCAGGGTTATCTCTTCCCGCGCCGTTCGGGTGGTGCGGACGGCCTGTATTTTATCTTCGGGGATTGGTTGATTGATCTCGCGAAGGCGCCCCAAGATACCCAATTACGGCGCGCCGTGGTGGAACATTTGCAAAACGGTGGCAAGTTCCGCAATGGCGGTTTTTTGCTCCTACCGGACGATGTCGCAAAGTTTGGGCAAGAGCCCTACCGCAATCAATAAGCTTATTGATCGATAGATCGGGGTCATATAAAAGACAAGGCGGGGCGCGGCAAAGGTGGATAAAGCCGCGCCCCGCCTTGATTAGGATGTACTTGGCTTAGACGGCGTCGACCGCGGAAAGTGCGGACCACTTTTCCAGAACAGCCATAGAATTAGAATGCCAAGTATGCCTGCCAGTGCAACATAGGCCGCCGGCAACCCAGCGCGGTCGGCGATCAGGCCCAAAAGGGGTTCAATGGTGGCGGCAAGCAGAGTTAGCATCAGCGATTGCATGGAGAGAATTGTCGCCCGGATATCGTTGGAGAGCTCATTTTGAATGCGGGTCAAGACCAGTGGGCGCAAGATTGCGGTCACAAAACTGATCGCAGCAATAAAGAGTAACGCAGGGAAGATTTGCAGCACGGCCAATAGGAGCAAACTGGCTATAATTATCACCGGCGCCGCATAAAGGATCTGCGCTGCGCCCACGCGGGTGATAAACCGGTGCGACGCGGTTGCTCCCGCCATATTGGTGAGTTGTAACACCATCACAATAATGCCAACACCGGCCAGTGGCACACCCAAAGCCATGGCCTGCGGCTGTACAAAGACGGTCTCCATGATCACAGCGATTAATGGCACTAGCGATAGATAGAGCATTGGATAGAGTAAGGTGGGGCGGGCGCGCATCAAGGCGAGCGACTGCCGCAGAATTTCTCGATAGGATTTGCGGATCTGCCCAGCCGAACTTTCTTTGTGCTGCGGTTCTTTGAGCGTCAGAATGATGCTCAACATGATCAGATAGCTCAACCCGGCGACCAGGAAGGGGGCCTTCAAATTGATCGTTGCAAACAGCCCGCTGGCCACACTGCCAATCGCTATGGCGCCGAGTGTGGTAGCACTGACGCGGCCAACAAGCCGCGTATATTCCTCAGCGCGCCCCGTTATTTGTAGCGATTCATAAAAGAGCGCATCCTCTGCCCCTGTAAGAAAGGTGGCGCCAATCGCCAAACCAATGTACGCCAGCATGATCAGTGGTAATGTTGGCGCAAACACCCAGGCAAAAATACTCAGGCTCATAATCGCCGCCCCAATCGCCATGGATATTTTTCGACCTGCCGTGTCGGCAACCACGCCCGTTGGGATTTCGCCGAAGGCGGCAGCCATCCAAAAGGCAACATCGATCAGCGTGGCCTGGGTCAAGCTAAAGCCGCGCTGCTGTTGGAGATAGATCACCCAAGTCGCGGTGATCAGCCCAAAGCTAAACCCCTTGAAGACCGTGTACAAAAAATATCTAGGAATGTTCGCGGCAAACTGGCGGCTATCTGTCGCTACCTCCGGCTGGGATATAGGCATGCTGGTTTTTGATCTCCAGTCTGTTCTATGCTGAGCGTTAGCGCGTTGTTGGTTTTGGCTGGCCTATTATATTATTTTTTTGTCTACTGACGAAACTCGGGGTCTAAGATATCACGCCACACCTATACCGTAGCTGTATATAGGGGGGGGAGCCAACTACTGGTTTTGTCCTCAATGATTAGTATTAGAATTTACGTAATATTTTTGTAAGTTTGTAGTCTATCCAGCAAACAAACTGCTGGGTTATGATGTATAAGATGTTGGGCTCTATAAGCTACAGGATTAACCTAGCCGCGCATGACCAATGGAATAATTGATAATGTGACGCTGGTCAAGGCGCAGTGAGGGCCATTTGCCACCTTTCTAGATCGGGGCGCATGACACTAGTGTTCCTGATCTGGGTGGAGACGCGCCGCCTGGCAAAACCAGCAAAAAATCATCACAAGGATGGATTGTATGTCTACTGAAAGTCAACGCTATGAAATAACCTTTCCAGCCGTATTCGCCCGCAATGTTGCTGCCCATCCTGACCGGCCTGCGGTCGTAACGACAACCCGCTCTGTCACCTATGCCGAATTGAATGAGCAGGCCGATCGCATCGCTGCGCCACTGTTAGCCCGCGCAAGCCGCGACGCAGTAGCCATCTGTCTGCTCTTCGGCCAGGAGATCGCTGCGTTTGCCGCCAGCATCGCTGTTCTGAAGAGTGGGCACTTTTATGTGATGCTCGACCCACTCTATCCCCCAGCGCGGCTGGTCGAAATCCTGATTGACACGGGTGCTGGCGTCTTGGTGACCAACAATGCTTGTCTGGATCTGGCCCACCAACTCTGCCCAGCCGGTGTTGAGATCGTGAACATAGACACGCTGCCGGCTGCTGGAGCGCCACTCTCCTTCCCGGCGATTGCACCCGACGCCTATGCCTACATTGGCTACACCTCTGGCAGCACAGGCAAGGCCAAAGGCGTGATCGAGACGCACCGCAATCATAGCTGTCACTGGCAGAATCTGATGCGCTTGCAGCCAGATTACGGGCGCGCGCGGGTGCTCTTCCTCAACCGCCTCAGCTTCTCTGGTGGGCAATTGGCCTTCTATCTAACCTTGCTGGCGGGCGCGACCCTCTATCTGTACGACCTGCCTAACGAGGGCATGCCCGGCCTGCCTGGATGGATTCAGCAGCACCAGATCACCGTCTGGAACTCGGTGCCCACGGTCTTCCGGGCCTTTGTCGCCCATGTCGCGGCGCCTGAACAAGTGGCATCGATCCGTCTGTTACGCTTGGCCAGCGATGCTGTCTTGCCCCAAGATATCGAAGCCTACCACCGCCTTTTTGGACAAAACTGTCAGCTCTGGTTCTGTTATGCCCTTACCGAAGCCAAGACGGTGACGATGACTTTTCTGTCGCACGCCGCCGCCAGCGCCCTGGCTGAGATTCCGAGCGGCCCGCCGATCGATGGCATGGAAGTTTGGATTGTCGATGAGGCTGGCCAGCGGCTTGGCCCCAACCAAGTGGGTGAAATCATTGTGCGCAGCCGCTATGTGTCCCCCGGCTACTGGCGCGACTCAACGCTGACCGCGGTGCGCTTCCGCCCCGACCCCGACGCCAAGGGTCTCTTTCTCGTGCAGACCGGCGATCTTGGCAAGCTCGACGACAGCGGCAACCTCGTTCACAAAGGCCGCAAAGACAGCCAGGTCAAAGTGCGCGGCTATCGGGTGGAGCTGAGCGAGATTGAACTGCATCTGGCCAGGCTGGCTGGCGTGCAGGCGGCGGCCGTGCGCGCCTTTCCCTTGGTCGGCGGTGATGTGCGGCTGGCCGCCTATCTGGTTTGCCAGAGCAGTCCGCCGCCCAGCAGCAGTCAACTGCGCCACCTGCTCAGCCAGCGTCTACCCGACTACATGCTCCCGGCTACGTTCACTCTGATCGAGCGGATGCCAGTTAACCGTAATGGCAAGATCGACCGGGCCGCGCTGCCGCCCCCTGGCGCCGCCCGTCCGGCATTGGATACACCTTTCGTCCCGCCGCGCACCGAACTGGAACGGGCGGTCGCCGCCATTTGGGCCGAATTGTTGGCATTGGATGCCGTCGGCATCGACGACAATTTCTTCGAGTTGGGTGGTGACTCCCTGTTGGCCATGCGCGTTGTCATCGCGGTGGAAGCGGGGTTGGGGCGCGCGGTGCCCAGGAACTTCTTCCGTCAGCCAACAATTGCCTGTTTGGTGACGCTGCTGGTTGCGGATGCGCCCAACGTTTCCTCAACCAATGAGCATGCGGAAAATCTAGCGTTCCTTTCCCACTCACCGGTGCCCAAACCTGAGATTGCCGGTCCGCTGAGGCTCATAAGGAAAGTGACGCGGCAACTGCGCCGCGTCAAAAGCAAGCTGAGGAGTGTGCCGCACCAAATTCGTCCGCGCCTGCGCGGTCTCTTTGAAGCCTGGGCTTTTCGTCGCCCCTATTTTGAGGGCATAGCCTGGCTGATGAAGTGGTGCAAGCAAACAATCGTTCAACAGTGGCTTTATCCCGACGAGAGCCGTTCTATCCGTCGCTTCGCACAGTCTATGGGCACAACGGCAGCCATCATCGATCAGGAAGTGCAACTGAATCTTGTCAGCCGGATTCTACATAAACACCACCAAGAGCAGCGCCGCCGGCGAAGGGCGCAACCCAACCGCCCGTACACTGTATTCTACGAAGAGTTACAACAGGCTTTGACGCTTGGCGCCATGACGCCTGGCTGGCATCGCTACTTTCAAACTGTGGGGGAGGAGGCGCTTGTCGCTGCTTTGCACGATGGCCAGGGCGTCATTTTGGTCGGCCCCCATCCCGTCACCGCCTTTGTCCAGAGCAGTTTTACCACGCAGTTTTCACCCATGTTGGATCTCAACGAAGGCAAGTACAAAGAGACGTTTGCGGCCTTGTTTGCGGATACAGGAATCCCCTATAGTAAGGGGCGACAAATTGCGCGGGCCGCCGTGGCTGTCGAGGCGCACCAGATATTGACACGCGGTGGTCTGGTTGTTATTGCGGGAGATGAAGAAGATGCTACGGTTGGTTTCCCCGTCACGGTCGGCAATCGGGTTCGCCACCTGGTGCCAGGCTTTGCTGAACTGGCGGTCGCTACGAATGCCTGTCTGCTGCCCATCTATACCGAGCTTTTGGGTGATGGACAGATTCAAATTGTGCTCGGCCCCGCGCTCTGCTGGGACAGGCGTTGCCGTCGAAGTGACCAAGTGGCCCAAATTATGCATAGCTACGGGGCGCTGCTGACTGATTTGTGGCGCGAAAAGCCTTCTATCGCAGGCTCGACAAATCTAGATCATCAGTTGAAAAATGTGTCTCTTCACTGAAAATTATCGAATTCCTGTTGCCCGCGTAACTTGCACTAATAACCCGGTGGTCGGCGGAACGCGCCGGTCACTTGCGTCAGAGCCTTGGCCATTGCCAGCAGACGCGATTCGCCCCCTTGAGAAAATAAGCGCCATTGGGATCTCCTGTGTAGCCCTAATGATCCTTGGCCAATTGATAATGGTGCATCACCGCCCCAGAGCTAAAGACCTGGGTGTCTAAGAGTTTCAGCCGTAGTTTCCCCTGAATGGCGCCAAAAAGCGCTTTCCCCTGCCCCAAGACCGTTGGCTTGATCAGCAGCCGGCATTCATCGACCAACCCTAACTGGACAAGCGTGGAAAGCAGTTCAGGCCCGCAGATCAGCAATAGGTCTTGGCCAGGTTGTTGTTTCACCTGAGCCACGGCTTCGGCAAGATTCTCGCTCATCAAGATTGTATTGGCGGGCACGTGCTCCAGCGTTTTGGAAAAGACCACCCTGGTCAGCTTGCGGAAGATCGGCGCAAATTCCCGCTCAACCGCCGGGATAGCGGGATCGGTCAAGTCAAGCGTGTCCCAATAGGCGACGAATCCTTCATAAGTTTTACGGCCAAACAAGATCCCATCCACCGCACCAAAAAGCTCATTGGCAAACTGATGCTCTTCGGCTGATGGTTCATAGTCATCAAATTCGTCATTGGGGCCGGCGATGAAACCACCTAGGGTCGTGAACATATACAAGATAACTTTTCGCATCTCCGCTTCTCCTGCTAAATGCGCTCCACCAGGTAGGGGGTCGCGTCTCTATGGTTTTGATAAGCATACGAAGCGCGGCATGTGGTGACATCACCAGGCCACATGCCGCATTGATTAGGCAGATGGTAACTTCAACTCCCTAGGATAAGCTGCATGAGGAGCACTTTAAACAAAAACGGCCATTCATTGGGAAAACCGCTGTGCTGATCGGGCTTGTGCCTTGGCCGCCTCTTCGATACGATTCTTCGGCGGTGCATTCGTCTCCAGTGAACTGAGAAGCTGACTCGCAACGGCCGTGATCTCATCAACCGCAGCCAGGAATGCTGCTTCGTTGGTTTTCGACGGTTTGTTGAAGCCCGTCAGCTTGCGCACAAATTGCAACGAGGCCGCCCGAACCTCGTCCTCGGTTACCGCCGGTTCGAAGTTAAAGAGTGGTTTGATGTTTCTGCACATAGACTTTTTCTCCGTAGTTCTCTCAATTTGCCCGCTATTTGTTCGACCGTAATGGCACATCGACAAAGGATTCGCCATTATCTACCGAACCCTCCTCAAACTAAAAATAACGGGGATGCTCTGTCTATATAGCAGCCAGTTGCCAAGCCATTAATCTCTTCATAAACTGTTTGCATGCAAGCTTGCTGCCCTATTCGTTAGATTTCCGCTCCTTGGGATCAAGCTACAAAGATTCGCTGGCCTGTCTTAGCAGATCGGCTAGCAACTTATAGTCTACGGTTTGGCCTTCGGAAATCGTAGCAGTCTTTCGATCTGGGCTAGACATAGACTTGAAAAAACCTTTGATCTCGGCCAACTCGCCAGCATTAAAGATCATGAAAGATACTTTGCCCTTTGCTGCGTGGATGACACTTGCATAATGACCATTTTTTAGGTAGTGCGGTTTACCATACAGCATCTTTTCTTCAATGGTGGGGATGGTTTCGTAGATCAATTTGCGAAGTGATTCACCTACTTCAACTTGCCATGTTGGTAGTTTTTCCAAGTATTGGGTGACTTCTTGATTCATAATTCATTCCTCTGTAAATTTTGTTTGTGTCGGCTTAGTCTATGATCGCACCGCACGAGATGTTAACCTCGGTGGCGGTGATGGTGCGGGCTTGGTCGGAAGCCACAAAGGCGGCTACATTGCCCACATCCGCCAGCGTTGCGGTGCGCTTCAACAAGGTGCCGGGCAGAAGGCTTGCGATGATCTCGTCCCGCTCTGGCAGGGTGTCGGGTATAGACTCGGGTATGCCCCCCGTTTTCAGGGTGACGACGCGGATGCCATGCGGCCCTAGCTCGACTGCCCATTGTCGACGCAACCCCTCGAGGGCGTCGAGGGCAATTTTGAAGCCACCAAGACCTGGCATCGTCTGGGGTCCGCCGCCGCCGAACGCCAGGATCACGCCCGATCCACGTTTGACCATGTGCCGGGCGGCGGCTCGGGTCGTTAAGAACTGGGTGCGCATCGCGATGGTGATCGGTTGTAGGAAATCGGCAATTCCTATTTCCATCAACGGTTCTTGGACGTCGCCGACCGAGATGAGGTTGAATGAGATATCGATCTGGCCAGCCTGCGTAGCCACTGCGTCCACATAGGCGTCAACCGCGTGCTCATTGAGCGCATCGACAAGCGCGGTTTCCGCTGCGCCACCCTGCGCGTGGATCTCATCGGCAACCTTGGCGAGTTTTGCCTGCGTGCGACCGGCCAGGAAGACCCTGGCCCCTTCGCGGGCAAAGGCACAGGCCACGGCCCCGCCAATCGAACCCCCTGCACCGTAGATCACAGCCACCTTATTCTCTAACAACACCTTATTCGCTAACAACATGGTCAATTCCCTTTCTCTATTGATCTTCGTTCTATTCGGCCTGCTCTCCGGCAAACGCCAGCCCCTTGGCCTGGAGCGCCTCACGGAGCTGCCCCAATGCTTTGGGGCCCATGCCATGTAACTTCAGCAGTTCAGCCGCGCTTACTTGGGTCAACTGATCGAGTCGTACATAACCAGCGTTGGCCAGCGCCCGTTCTGCCGGCTTGCTTATCCCGCTTGGGAAGTCGTTGGCGGGTTGATTGTTTTGTGTCGCTTGCATCGTGTTTCTCGCTTATTTTGTCGTTGGCTGGTAGTGAAGGAGCACCATACCTGAACTGAATGGTATTGCTTCGACCAATTGTAGCTTCTGCGGATCAATGCCCGCGGGGAAAAGCTGTTTGCCGCGCCCCAGCACAAGCGGCGCGAGAAAAAGTTGGTAGTCGTCGACAAGGTTTGCTTGCATTAGCGACTGGACGAGCCGCCCGCTGCCGATAACGACGATATGCTTACCGTTCTGCGCCTTCATTTTGGTAATTTCCTCGACGAGATCACCGCTGATAATGGTTGTATTCTGCCAGTCGGCTTTTTTCAGCGTTGACGAGACAACGAACTTGGCTTGGTTGTTGATATGATCCGCTATGCCCGACTCGTCATTGGTCTGGAAAGGCCAGAAACTGGCAAATTCCTCATAGGTCACACGGCCCAGCAACAAAGCATCGGAGGTCGCCATCCCGGCTTTATTACCAGCGGCGATCTCTTCGGTTTGATAGGCAAAAGCCCATTGCTCTGGCGCTTCCATGACGCCATCTAAAGACAGATTCTCGACAACAATCAATTTTCGCATTGGATTCTCCTTTGGCTTTATCTACGTTTATGCTTTTCGCGACTCTGGCATCGGCGCGTCGAGGAACGATATCACCGCGGGCGCCAACGCTGGGGAATCGAT
>JAPLGZ010000662.1 GCA_026389895.1 Chloroflexota bacterium
GAGCACAAACTGATCGCCGAGGCCGACTTACACACGATCACCGAAAATGATAAGCTGGATATTGGACCGTTTGCGATCGAATTTTTCCACACGTGCCACAGCTTCCCTGACAGTGTCGGTGTATCGGTCAAAACCCCTGCCGGACGCGTCATTCACACCAGTGACTATCGCTTTGATCCGACGCCGGTGGATAACAAACCGACCGAAGAGGACAAACTGCGCCGCTGGGGTGATGAAGGCGTGTTGCTCTTGATGGCAGACAGCACCAATGCGGAAAAAGAGGGGCACACCGCCAGCGAACGCACCATTGAAACGATGTTGGATCGGATTATGGGCGAAGCGACGGGGCGCATCTTGTTGACCACCTTTGCCAGCAATCTGGGGCGCGTTCAGCAAATTATCGATGCAGCCCGCCGTCATGGCCGACGGATAGGGGTGGTGGGTCGCTCTATGGTCAGCAATGTGAAGATTGCGATCCAATTAGGCTATCTCACCATCACCCAGGATGAATTATTGAATGCGGGTGAGATGGAAAGCTTACCACCGAGCCAGGTTGTGGTGATCGCCACCGGTAGCCAAGGCGAACCGACCAGTGCGATGGTGCGCATGAGCGTGGGCGATCACCGGCAAATTGTGCTGCGCGAAGGGGACACGGTCATCTTGAGCGCCATGCCCATTCCAGGCAATGAAGAACTATTCAACCGCACGGTTGACAATCTCTTCCGGCAGGGCGTCAATGTGTTCTATCATGAGCTAGGCGATGTCCATGTCAGTGGCCACGGTGGACGCGAGGATTACCGGAAGATGTTAGAGCTTGTGCGCCCCAAATACTTCGTGCCCGTGCACGGTGAATATCGCCATTTGGTGCTGCATGGTCGCTTGGCAGAGCAAGCCGGGCTCCCCAAAGAGAATGTCCTGCTTCTCGAAGATGGACATGTCGCAGAATTTGGCGATTTCGCCAAGACAGGTGACATCGAGGTCCGCCCTGGCGAGAAATTTGAGGCCGGCCATATTTATGTCGATGGACTAGGCGTCGGCGATGTTGGCAGCGTCGTGCTGCGGGATCGCCGTCATCTGAGCCAAGACGGATTTATGGTCTGTGTGATTGCCGTCGACGAAGTCGATGGCGAGATCATCTATGGGCCCGAGATCATTACCCGCGGCTTTGTCTATGTGCGTGACAACGAAGAACTGATCAAACGCGCCCAGGAAATTGTGCAAGAGTTGGTCAAGAAGCGCGTGCCCGCCAAAGCGTTGGAAAACAAGATTAAAGACGCCTTGAGCAACTTCACAGCCCGCGAAATTGGTCGTCGCCCGATGA
This sequence comes from Chloroflexota bacterium, assembly GCA_026389895.1. Taxonomy (GTDB): domain Bacteria; phylum Chloroflexota; class Anaerolineae; order Caldilineales; family Caldilineaceae; genus JAPLGZ01. The sequence continues at coordinate 1,322 of JAPLGZ010000662.1, forward strand.
TCTTGCCCTTGGTGATGGAAGTATAATTGTCACCTAATCAATAGATACGCACGAAAGAACTCAAGGGGTCGCCTGGTAGGGGTTTGGCATGCCAAACCCCTACCAGGCGATCCCTTTATGTATAGACCCCGGTCCTTCCCCCTGCTGGACGGGGAGCAAGGGCCCGTGGATATTCAAACACGCCACCCGGCACTTTGCTTGCAACAGGGTCGCGAACATGGTATACTAGACTGAACGTTTGTTCTTATATGAGGGCTCTTTTCACCGAAATATGGCCGCCAGAAAACCAGCCAGTAAAAGCAAAGCAGCACCAAGACCAGACGCCCTGCAGCGTCTCACCACCACGTTGGCGCGCGCCGAAGTGGGGGGCGTGATCCTGATTTTGCTATCAGCGGTCACCTTGCTCAGTTTGTTGACGCGCAGCAATGGCATTATCACCGCGGCATTGATCAACGCCTTGCAGACACTCTTTGGGATTGGTGTCTGGGGCTTCCCGCTGGTCACTGGCACGCTAGGTTTTTGGATGGTGATCCGCGCCATTGAACAGTTGCCAGATTTGCCTTGGCAGCGCCCGGCTGGTCTGGCAACACTCTTTCTGGCAGCCATTATTGGCGCAACCTTGTGGATGCAGCCGGAACAAGAAGGGGCTGGCGGCCAAGTTGGGTTATTGTTGGCCACTGGTCTACAAAATGTGATTGGCAGTTGGGGCGCTTGGCTGTTTGTTGGCTTTTTGATGGTAATTGGCGTTATTTTGCTCACCGACCAGTGGTTGCCGAACACGACGGTGGATCTTTGGTATTTGGGGCAAGAGTGGCGGCAACAGAAAACCTTGCGCCCCCCCGTCGCCATTCAACCACCCGTGCCCTTGCCCAGCGGCCACATTAGTTGGTGGAAGCGTCTGCTCGAGGGTTGGCAAGGCACACCCCTTGCCAACGCGATGCCGGTTCAGAGTCCGTTACAAAATGCACCGAATCTCGT
>JAPLGZ010000512.1 GCA_026389895.1 Chloroflexota bacterium
CATGGCAGCGTTGAGGGGGCCGGGGGCAAAGCGCAACGCGGCCAGCCGTTCGTCGCTCATTTGCACCGAGAGACGCAGCGGGCGCTCGATGGTGATGCGGCGGTAGCCAAATTCGTGGCTGGCAAAGATCTTGCTGCCAAAGCGCTTCTTTTCGGCCTTCTTCTTGCTGGATGACGGGCGGCCGCGGCTGCCCGCCAGGGCGACACCATTGCTGCCCGCCTCATCCTCACCCGCATCCTCGACAGTGGGATCAAGCTCGCCAGGGTCAAGCTCACCCGCCTCATCCTCATCCGTGTCATCCGCGCCGGGCTCATCCTCCCCCGTCACCGGCGCTGCGCTGGCGCCGTCGAGGCGGTAGCTGGCCACCGCCACAAACTCGCCAAAGGTGCGGGTGATCAGCGCGATGCCGTCGTCGCCGATCTCCTGGCGCTTGGAACCGAGGCTCTTGCGCATCTTCTGGTAGAGATGCACGCCGTTGATCAGTTGCACCTGCCCCTTGCGCACGGCTCGCTTCTTGTTAGAGAGGATCCAGATATAGGTGGCAATGCCGGTGTTGTAGAACATGTCGGTGGGCAGCGCGACAATCGCCTCCAGCAGATCGTTTTCCAGCACATAGCGCCGGATCTCGCTTTCGCCGCTGCCTGCACCGCCGGTAAAGAGGGGCGAGCCGTTGAGAATAATGCCAATCCGCCCGCCATTCTTCAGCGGGTCGTTGGCGTCATAGTCACGCAGCTTGCTGATCAGATGGAGCAGGAAGAGCAGCGAACCATCACTCACCCGCGGCAGACCGGGGCCAAAGCGGCCAGCAAAGCCCTTGACCGTCTGCTCTTTTTTAATCTCACCCTCGACCTTCTTCCAATCGACGCCAAAGGGCGGATTCGAAAGCATGTAGTCGAACTTGTAACCGGCAAGCTGGTCATCGCTGAGTGTGTTGCCCAGCTTGATCCGGCTCACATTCTGCCCCTTGATCAGCATGTCGCCCTTGCAGATCGCATAACTCTCCGGGTTAAGCTCCTGGCCAAAGGCACTCATGACCGCCCTGGGGTTCAGCTCATGCACATACTCCATGCCGCTGGAGAGAAAGCCCCCGGTCCCCGCGGTGGGGTCATAGATCGTGCGGATGATGCCCGCTTCGGTCAGCGCGGCGTCATCCTCCATAAAGACCAACGAGGTGGTCAGGCGCACAATGTCGCGCGGCGTAAAGTGTTCGCCCGCCGTCTCGTTGGAGCTTTCGGCAAAGCGCCGGATCAGCTCTTCAAAGACCAGCCCCATGTCGTGGCTGGAGATCGCCGCCGGGCTCAGGTCCATCGCCGCCACCCGCTGCACCACCTTGAAGAGCAGGTTCGCCTCTGCGAGCTGGCCGACAAACTCGGCAAACTTAAAGTGCTCAAAGATCTCGCGGGCATCAAGTGAGAAGCTCTCGACATAGGTGGTCAGGTTGCTCTTGATATCGGTGCTGCCCAACTTGCCCAGATCCATCGGCGAGCTGTTATAGAAAGCCTGGCCCGCCGCGCGCAGCAGAAATTTCTCGCGCGCAGCCGCTTCCAACTGAGGCATGGCGTTGAGTCTTTCGACCTCCGCCAGCACCTGCGGCTTGCGCGCCGCCAGCACACATTCCAAACGGCGCAGAATCGTAAAGGGCAGGATCACGCGGCCATACTGCGATTGTTTAAAGTCACCGCGCAACAGATCCGCCAGGGACCAGATATAAGCCGCGGTTTGTGAAAAGTTGGTTGTCATGAATAACCTTTGTTCAGGTGCGTCCCCAAACAGGTGCGTCGCACGGCTCAAAAATAGCTTCGTTCGCGATACATCGTATGAGCCGTGCGACGCACCTGTTTGGGGTGCTAATCCTTTGCATCCGGTTCATATAAATTCTCCAGATAGCGGAGCAGGGCCGGCGGCAAGGTATGGATGTTGGTCAAGTAGTCGAGCACGGACTGTTTGTACCGCCCGCGGTCTGGATAGAACTGGTCGATAAAGGCGTGGTCCACGAGGGTTCCTGTGCGGGTGCCTAGCCATTCGGCGTAATTAGAATAAGGCCACAGCTCTGGCGCGGCGGCAAAGCCAGCTTTGACTGGGTTGCCGTGGATGTATCTGGGCAGATGGCGCAGATACTCGTCTTTGTCGACCAGTTTTGCCCGAAATGGCCCTTCAAAGAGCGTGCCGGAGCGCTGGTGGCGCTGGTTAAAGTGTTTGGCATAGCCGTTAAAGACGCGCTGGGGCAGCATGCGTGCCTCCACGACCCCATCTTGACGCACAAGCCAGTGATAATGATTGGGCATCAAGCAATAGGCGATGATGGCGATGGAAAACTTGGCAAAGTACTCTTTTATCCGCCAGAGGATGTTGGTAAAGTCATCGTCATCCAAGCAGATGTTGCCTCGTCCTGCGCCGCGGTTGTAGATGTGATAATATTGTCCTTGAACGAACTGCATATCTCTTGCTGCCATGGTACGGCCTTTGTCTTACTTGTTGCCACTGCGTGCGTCGCACGGCTCACACTTGGAGACCCCTGCGTGCGTCGCACGGCTCAAAAATAGCTTCTAGCTTCATTAGCGATGCTTGGTGTGAACCGTGCGACGCACGCGGGATTCTTCTTGCTTGGTACGACCTTTGTCTTACTTGGAGACCTCCGGGTGCGTCGCACGGCTCACATGATGTATCGCGAACGAAGCTATTTTTGAACCGTGCGACGCACCCGGGATCTGGTTAGTGACTTCATTATAAGGCAAAAGACTCCCTAAGTGTACTAATCTTGCTGACGAATTCGCAAGGAAGAAGTCGCGCTCAGTCTTTCCTGATCAAGCATAAGCGTTTAAGGCATTTTGAAATAAGGATAACTTGCGTTTTAATAGGCGGAAGCGGCTACCATCCTTAAGTTGATTGTTTGGTACAACTCAAGGCAATGAGTGTAAGAATTTGGGGTATGTTGGTTAGGACGCAAAGGCGATCAAGGAGAGGAGGTCTGAATCATAGACATAGAAATTCTTCCTTGCTCAATTGAACACCTTGAAAAGCTGATCGAGGG
>JAPLGZ010000826.1 GCA_026389895.1 Chloroflexota bacterium
AGAAAAGCTAAATCCAACTTCGCGCGATCAACGCGGTGAAGCTTGGCCAACTGGGTGGCCATCTGCTGTGTGAAATCGGCGATATGGGCGAGCGCAAATTCTGGCTTGCCCTCGATATATTCAATGGCTAGAGCCGGTGCACCGAAAATTTGGCCGGCCTGATCCAGATAATAAGGCGCCGGGGTAGCTAACCCCAAAGCGTGCATAATTTGCAAAAGCTTAAATTCGTTGGCCGCGGCCTGGGGGTTTCGCTGAAGGGTTCCCTCGCCAGGCTGCCGAACAATCATCTTGCTGATTTGACCATCTGGGCGTTCAAACTCAAGCGCCGTCATTGCTGCGGACATCCCGCCCTGCAAAGGCCATGTGCGCAGTAATTTGCTTCGGGGCGCAATGGTCTGAATTAGCGCAGCAAATTTTGACTCTACTGGGGAGGTTGGCATGGGTATTGATGGCGTCAATCAAATGACTTTGTGTTACATCTAGCGCCTGACACAGAGCAACAGCAATCTGCTTGACTGCTGTTGCTCTGTGTCAGTTTTTTCTCTGGGCTCTCTGTGTAACGTGAATAAGAATTTTGTTTACGGCGCTGATATATTCTCGGTGGCTGGCGTGATGCTCGTGGTTGCGGTCACGGCTATAGCGGGCGTTGGTACGGCAGTTGCCTCGGCAGGTACTTCTGTGCCCGGTCCCACCAAATAAACGGCGCGCCAGGGTTGATATTTGCTAACGACGCTATCCGTGCGGGTCGCGCCATTTTCAACAATCACACGCTCGACGCTCACGCTCAGCCCTTTATGCGCCGACTCCACCTGGGTCATTTGACCTTTGGCCAGCGAATTATCCACTTTGTATTGGGGTGGCTCGGGTTCCTGCACATCACTCTGGACGGCTGGTTTGATAGTCACTTGGCGGTTGGGCTTCGTGCCATATAGATTGATTGTAATGACACTATTGACGCTATCTACGAGTGGTTTCAGTAACAAATAGGCCCCGGTGTCGTTGCTAAAACGGAAATCTACACTGGGTGTAAAAATTGTGGCGTCCATGCCGGGGTCACCATACCAACCGACTACATAGCCATGATTATACCGTTCTACAATCGGCAAGCCACCCGTGAAGGCGGCCCGAAAGACGGTTGTACTCACTTGACAAATGCCCCCGCCCGCGCCGGTCGCCGTTTGATCGCCCCAAATGATCAGGGCATCGGCAAAACCATTAGCCCCTGTGACATCTTCGACATACTTGTTGAAGCTGAAAATGGCGCCCGGCGGAATCACTACCCCATTTAGTTTGGACGCGCCCACGACGATATTCTGGACCCGTTCCGCAGGGCTCCCTCGGAAATAACTAACACCGCTGGCCACTAGTTCGCGGATGCCCATGTTGGCAATATTGTTCATATCGACAGCTGGCATATCGTCCACCATCACCAATGCTGCCTGATTTTGTCCGGCACTCATCGCTTGGTGAATGCCCGCCAAAGTGGCGTCAATATCAAGTTTGCGGCCACTTTGGCTGGGTTGGATTACCGTTACTTCGCCACTGTCTGGATCAAAATCCAAACGGGCATCGCGCGCCGGAATGCCAACCTGTGCCGCCCAGTCGGTGACGATGGTGCGCAACCCATTTTCGTCAAGCTTGGCCGGTTTGGTTGAAACCAAAAGTTTGTTCAGGGTGGCGCTATCCAGGGCAAATTGTAGATTAAATTTATCATCGCGCAAGATCAACGGCAATAGTGCCGGGGTGGCTGGATTCTCAGTGGCCAGCGTTGCACTTGTCGTTGCGGCTGGCGGCGATAATTCGACCACAGCCAACGGGACATTGATGATCTGATCGGGAGACGCACTGGCCAACGCCTTCTGTACGCTCAGCAATGTCGCCTCAACATCGACATCCAGGCCATTTTGCGCGGGCACTTGCACATTGCTAATCTGGTTGCCAATGCGACCAGGACGGCGCACTTCTTTGGCCACCTGGCCAATCGCATAGCGTAATTGCGCGGTGTTAAACTTTAGCGGCGGCGTAATTTCTTTACCACGCACCGCGGCAAACAGTTGCCCAAAGGTGCGCTGGGGAAAATTGCCCTGCCGACCCACCAAATAGGCTTGGTTCGTCGCCGCCAGCAGATCGGCTTGCGCTTTGACTTGTTCACCTGTCAGTGGCCATTGCTGGGCGCCATAATACAAATTGACCGGTGGCAAGGGATAATTCGCCAAATGTTGGTTCAGTTGATCCAACGCACGAGCGCGTGTCAGCCCCCCAATCGGCACCCCAGCCACGCTAACGCCACCATAAATGCGACTGGTGTACCAAGCTTGCCAACCAAGAATGCCAATTAACCAGCTCAAAAGCAAGAGGAGGGCAAAAATGACCGCAAAATCAAAAGGGGAGCGTTCCAGCCGAATTGGTGTTTGGCGGGGGAATCTTAGGGTAGATTGCATAGTAACCACCTGATAAATCGAACGTCGATAATTGTCCAGGTTCCATTGTCGATGGCGGATGGCAGCTTATTAATGGACTAGGGGCAATTATAAAGAGAGTTGCGGCAAAATATAAAGGACCGGAATAAACCAGTCCAGCAGAAACAGCAGTGCGAACGGGGTCACCCAGGCAGAAAAGCGCAATACCGTTGCCAGGTGGACCATCGAGGGATGGGCCATTAATTGCCGAAATTGGCGCGGCAACCGGTATGAGCCCCAATAATCGACCCCCAGCAAGAGGGGTTGCAACAATAGAAACATGGCAATCAGCAGCAGCGTGAGCAAGGTCCAGGGGTTGAGATTGCCGGTGCCGAAACCTGCTACACCGAGTGCAATGGCCAGCACCAGGGCCAGAAAACCTGCGATCAGCCCCTGGAGTGGCTGCATCACTTCGCGCCAGCCCAGGGCGACAAACGTACTGATGGCCAGCACGCCCCAGAAAAAATAGCGCCCCTGGTGCTGGACAAACTTAATATTATACCAGATGTAACTGGCCATGTCGGCCAGCAAAAGCAACCCGAATAGGCTGAGCACCCACAGCTGAAAATCGTCCATGTCCGTATCAGGACTGCCCGAGATCAGGCGCACCAGCGACCAGAGCAGACCCAGAAAGAGCACCCCTGTAAAGAGCAACAGTGCGGTATAAACACGCTCGTCCATCAGCACACTCAGCCAGCCAAATACCCCCCAAAAGCTCCGAAATGTCAGCCCAAAAGCGCGCTCACTGTAGACGGCCAGACCGTTTTCGGCGATCCAATCTACGGTGCGCGGTTGGCCCACCACCACTTGATCGTGCCAGGCCAAGCCCAGCCAATCGCCAATGCCATACAAACTGATGTTGCGCAGCCACATCGGCAAGCCGAGCAACAGCGCCGGTATGATCGCCCAACCCGCAAGGCGTATGCCCTGCAAAACGCTGCGCACCGTGCGTTGGTTCCGCCAGGTGACGGTTGCGATCACAAGCACCGTGATCGGCAAAAGAAGATAGGCGTATATTTTCGTGAGCAAACCCAGCCCGAATAGGAGCCCTAGCCCGATCAATTGCCAATAAACCCGCGATCTAGACTGAGTAGTGTGGGGAGATTCGGTGTGGGGTGATAGGCTATTGTCAAACTGGCTGTGCATCCATTGTAAGAGCACCAGCAACGACGCCAGTATGAGTAATTCCGCCAACACATCGTTGTTGACCGAGGCTGTGACGGCAATGTGCATCGGCAGCGCAGCCGTAAATGCGGCCGCCCCAAGATTGATCAATGGCTTGCCAGGAAAGACTAATTCCAGACAACGGTAGATGACAAGAATGACGCCAACGCCCAGCAAAACATTATACAGACGTAACCAAAATAAATGACCATTGCCCAACCAGTAAATCGGCGTCGCCGTCAAGTAATAGAGCGGCGGTTGATAGGATTCGTAGCGTACTGCGTCGATTGATAAACTCGGGTCAAACTTTCGATTGACCAATATTGACATCAGATGTTGATCGTAATCGCCAATTTTTAGCACAGGTAAGGCATAATTCTGCGCGATGTAGGCAATATAATTATAGTGGGCTGGTTCGTCGGGCGCTTGCCAATCAGGCGTCAACCAGGCAAAACGGATGGCCATGAGCAGGTAGAGACACAAAATGACCCCCAACCAGCGCCGTGGATGCACCACATAAGCTTGATCGATTGATTGAAGCATAGGCGTAGATGTGGCAGGCGGAGATTGGATAGTCACATAGTCACTTAAGATTTCGCGCTGAGAGAGCGGTGTAGGGATTAGACTAGTATAATTTATTTGGTGGCGAACTATGCAAACATTAACTTACGGCCCTTTGGCTCAGGGATTAGATCGCCAAATTCTTTGGCTGTGTCGATCCATAGTTGGATAGCTTCTTTGACATTCGCTAGCGCTGTTTCTTGGGTGCTACCATGAGCCATGCAACCGAGCAGTTCTGGCACCTCGGCCACAAATGCTTCATCCTCATTGCTCCAATATAGAATAACTTCATATTTAACCAAGGTTTCCATTGTTCATACCTCCAAGGTGATATTTCAATAGAATGTTTCTTACTTGACGCACTTGATAGGGTTTGGCTTGGTTGCCATCACGCTGTAGATTGATTTTTTCCTCAATCCCAGATTTTCTAAAAATATGATGGCTACCACGAATGCGCTCATCAAATCCCAAGCGAACAAGTAGCTGGCACAGATCGTCGAATGCAATGCTGCCATCGGATTGACCTTGCAAAATACGCAGTAATAATTTGTCGTATTTGCCCACGTTAAATCCAACCGTGCATATTAGTCTCATCCAACTTTACAAAGAGCGCTTTGGGTTCGCGCATCGCCTGCCCAGCTGGCAATGGATTGGCGACCCAGTGGCCACTGGCCGCGCCATGCTCATAGCGCAAGACGCGATGTGTGCCCCGTCCATCGCTGATCTCTTCGGTATATTGGCGGCCAAAGAGTGGTGCATCGTAGCCCAGCATCTGGTGAATCTGTTCGCTGCTGTGCGGCAAGATCGGGCTCCAGAGCAATTTCAGCCAGTCAATCGCTTGCAGCGCTACATAAACCGAAGTCGCCGCGCCCGCTGGATCGTCATTAATGGCCTTCCACGGCGCTTTATCGTTTAAGTATTGATTGACGCGTTGGCTCAAACGCCGTACTTCGGTCAAGGCCGCTTTCAGCTTGGTCGTATTGTATAATTCGCCCACAGTCGTAAAGCCAGCCTGGATTTCGTCTAATAACTGTTGGCTCGCTGCATCCAATGAGCCCGGCGTGGGCACCGTGCCGTTGAAGCGTTTGTAGGTAAAACTCAACATGCGGTTGACCAAATTGCCCCAGTTCGCCACCAATTCATTGTTGATGCGGTCCATAAAATCTTGCCAGGTGAACTCCACATCGGCTGTTTCGGGGGCTTGCGCCGTCAACACATAACGCCAGGCATCGGCCTGGAATTGTTCTAAGACGGTGTTCCAGCCAATCACGTTGCCGCGGCTGGTGCTAAACTTGCCCGCACCCAGCGTCAAGTATTCGTTGGCGGGCACATCGTAGGGCAGATTGAGGTGCGGCTCGGGACCTGCATTATAGCCGATCAACATGCCGGGCCAGATGATACAGTGGAAGGGAATGTTATCTTTGCCGATGAAGTTATAGATCAGCGAATCGGGATTGACACTGTTATCCCACCAGGCGCGCCAGGCTTCGGATTCACCGGTCAAATTGGCCCACTCGACAGCCGCGCTGAGATAGCCGATTACGGCGTCGTACCAGACGTAAATGCGTTTGGTATCCGGCACCCCTTCGACCGGAATCGGGATGCCCCAATCAATGTCACGCGTGATGGCGCGGCCGCGCAATTCGCGCAGTTCCAATTGCCCCCGCGCAAAGTTGAGCACATTTGGCCGCCAATCTTCCTTGCCGGTATAGATCCAGTCGAGCAAAGGTTGGTTCATCTTGCCCATGTCGAGGAAGAAGTGTTCGGTGGCGCGGATCTCTAGCTGGGTGTTGCCGGTGATCTTGGAGCGTGGGTTTTTCAATTCCAAGGCGTCATACAAACGGCCACAATTGTCACATTGATCGCCGCGCGCCTCGGGATAACCACAGAAGGGGCAGGTGCCTTCGACATAACGATCGGCCAAAAAGCGCTTGGCTTCGGGATCATAGAGCTGGTTCTGTGTGTCGCGATAGATATAACCCGTTGCCATGTGCCGCTTGAACATCATCTGGGTCACGTCCCAGTGATTTTGCGTCTCGGTGTGCGTGTACAGATCAAAGGTGATCCCCATCTGCAAACAGCCGTCGATAAACAGGGTATGATATTTCTCGACCACCGCCTCGGGCGTAATCCCTTCGGCGTCGGCTTTGAGCACAATTGGCGTGCCGTGCGTGTCGGAACCGCTGACCATCAACACATCATTGCCCACCATCCGCTGATAGCGCGCAAAGATATCCGGCGGCAAATAGGCACCCGCAATCTGTCCAATATGTTTTTCGCCATTGCAATAGGGCCAGGCAACGCCGACTAGAATTTTTTTCGCTGGAGCCATTAGAATACCTCTGTCGATTTACGATTTACGATTTACGATTTACGAAGTTGGAGGGGCGACAGAGTTGCTTCTGCTTTCTGAGGAGAGTCATCGAAAGCAGAAGCAACTCTATTAACGAAGCCGTCTCGTAAATCGTAAATCAAAAATCGTAAATCCATTCATTCCCCTGCCCACCAGCCGATCACCCAGACGATGGCGTAGAGAAGTAGAAAAAAGAAAAGCCCGCCGGTCATACAGACCATGCCGAGCAGCGCCGCCGCTTTGCCATAAAAGAGCCAGATCA
>JAPLGZ010000491.1 GCA_026389895.1 Chloroflexota bacterium
TGGCTTGGCAATGGGCGATCGAGGTTGGGAGCCTGGACCTGTTGCATCATGCCCTGGATGGCATCGTACGCTTCTGCGATCTGCGTGGACTCTTCCAAGAGGTGCAGATGTTGCTTGAACGGTCGATTGCAGGCGTTGAAACTTCTCAGGCAGCGACACAACAGACGCTCTACTGCCGGTTGCTGACGGCGTTGGCCTATTTTACGGGCCGGCGTGGGCTCGACAGTACGTTGGCTTTGTCGCAGAAAGCACTAGCACTGGCCTATTCACTTGATAGCAAAGCGGAGATCATCAGTAATCTTGTCATCCAGGCTTCTGTGTGCGAACTGTCTGCGGACTACGCACAAGGCCTTGCTTTGGCCAAACAGGCGCTAACCCTGGCGCAAGCCGAGCATCTCGAACGCCACATTGGGCTCTGTTTGGACCAGCTGGGCAACATTGCGCTACTGGCGGGTGATTATGATCGCGCCAACCAAATGTTCCTGCAAGTGCTGGCGATCCACGAAAAGACGGGTCGCTTGGAGCAACGCGGTCGGGCGGCCATTGGCTATTTGGGCTTGGTGGCGACAGAGCAGGGCCATTATGATCTTGGGCTGCAATACAACCAACGCTACCTCGAAAGTTGCGAAGCGATGGATGACCGCCACAACATCGCCCATGCACAACATTACCTGGCTTATCTCTGGTTGCGGTTAGGCTATTTCGAGAAAGCCATTGCCCTGGATATACAAAGCGCCACCCGCGCTGCGCTCATCGGCGATCCAGACTTGCGCAGCTTTGCCTTGCATAGCAAAGCTTGGGCCTATCGACATCTTGGGCAGTTGGCGGATGCATTGCGTTGTGCCAGCGAAGCCGTTGCACTGGCGCGCCAGTTTGATGCCCCCTTAGTGCTGGCTTTTGGTTTGGAGCAGTTGGCGGAAACGCAACTGGCGTTGATCGAAGATGGGGACAATTGGGAAGAGGCCGCCGCCAATTTTTGGGAATCGGCGACCATCTTGCGCGCGATCGGCAAATTAACGGTGGCCTATGAAGCAGAGATTGGATTGGCGGAGCTAATGCGCCGCCACGGCCAGATCGACCGAGCGCAGCAGCAGATCACGCCGATCATCCCCTGCCTGCCAACGAATGCGGCCACGGGTTGGGATGAACCGATCCGCGCCTACGTGGTTTGCATCCAGATTTTACGCGCCACACAGGATGCCAGGGCAGAAGAACTACTCTATCAGGGTTTACAGTTGCTGGCTTGTCTCGCACAGAACATCCGCGACCCGATCCTACGGCAACACTTTCTGAATGCCATCCCTGCCCACCGCCACTTGCAGGCGCTATGTATAGAGCCCCGGACATAAGACGGCTCAGTTGGGCGATGCCGCGCCCTGAGGGCTGGCTAAGACCAGCCCAGCTCGTGCGTTTCGTTGTCGTCGGTGCGACGACAACGAAACGCACGAGTCGATCTTCAAGGCTGCAATTTTTCTCGAAAGAACGCATCCACCACGGCTTCATGGGCATAGCCATTGGCGTCATGTCCATAACCGGGATAGGCGTACAGCTTCTTCTCGGCTGAACCAATCGCGTTGAAGACCGCATAACCGGTTTCGGGCGGACAGACATCGTCGTTGAGCCCAATGTTAATCAGGATCGGACACTGAATCTTTGGCGCAAAGTTGATGCAGTCATAATAGGACCACGTTTGTTCAACAGCGGCTTTTGATGCTGGGTAAAACCGCAGATAATCGTTGATCTCCTGATAGGGCTGCGAGTTGGTCAGTTGAATGGCGTCGATTACACCAGCGAGATAGGGCGCACCCGCGGCTGCAACCGCGATATCGGGATGCATGGCGGCGGCCAGCAAGGTTAACGCGCCGCCTTGGCTGCCACCGCGCACGCCGATGCGGCTGGCATCAATTTCTGGCCGTGTCTGCAGAAAGTCGATCACGCGCCAGGCATCGACATAAAACCCTTTATAGGCGTAGGTGTGACGGTCAATGATATTGTGGGTCAGCAGGCCGGGATAGCCGGGGTTGAACTGGGCATTACTGCGCAGCTTGCCACGCGGTGCCGCGCCAAAGGTCGCATAACCTTGCGTTGCGGGTCCTTTGGGCAAGGCAGGTTCGCTGATATAACCAGGGTAGAAGACCTGCACAGGCAGTGGTTTGGTCCGTTGGCGCGGCAAGCAATACCAACCGGCGATCCGAACATGGTCCAGGCTGTCATAATGCACTTCAAAGACTTCGACTTCTGGCGTGGAACGGAGTGGGACAGGCGTGAGGGTTGCATTCAACGGAATCTGAGCGGCCTGCGCCAGCACTTCCGCCCAAAATTCATCAAAATCTACGGGTTTGACCACCGTTGTACCATAACTGGCGGGGTCTTTTGTGAGCGTCAAGGGAGAAACCCTTTCTAATCGAATAAGTGGTTTAGATAGGAACGATTATATTCCTATTATGCCTCAAATTGCCAAGTTAGGCGAGACGACCGAAAGCCGATTACTGCGGCGCGCCGCCGAACCCGATCTCGTTGCCATCTGGATCGCGATACGTGATCTTGCGCACGCCGTTCGCGTAGGTTTCCTGTTCCGCAGGCTCAAATCCTCGCTCGGCTATCTGTGTGACAACCGCGTTGAGGTCATCGACGAAGAGTGTGAGCTTGGCGTGGCCGGCGTGCGCGGGCCGCTGTTCAATGTACATGTACCGATGCTCCGCAAGCTCCCACACAGCCTCGATGTCGTTGGGGAAAAATGCGGGTGGAGAACCCAATAGCCGTTCGTACCACGCCAACGCCGCCGCGTAGTCGGCAACTGAGATTCCCGCGAACAGATCAAGCTTCTTGGTTTGAATCATCTATCCTCCTTATTTGACCAGACGAAAACGCAGGTGCGTCACGCCGGGAGCCTCAACCACGCGAATACGTTCCAATTCAATTGGCGTTGCGCCCAAGTTGCCGAACAAGCTGACCCCACGGTAGAGATGGCGACATTCTTATCCCCCGCTACCTGCTGGGCTTGCCGGATGGCGCTTTCCACGCCGTCGGTGACAAAGATGAAGGGCGAGCCTGGCTTGTCCCACTTCGACGGGATAGTATGGGTGACGATAAAACAAGGCCGCTGGGGCGGATGGCCGCGATTGGTTGTGACATGGGTTCGCTCCTATCCTTATCCTGGCCACTTGCGCTGGGCAGCGCTCGATCCAGCCGCCAAAGGCCAGCCAGGTCACCGCTGTGGCGGCTCGAATAGCTCGATGCAGTTGCCCGCGGGATCGTCAAGCAAGATCTGTTTGCCGCCGTTGCCTATGACGATGTCGTTGCGGAAATGCGCCCCCACCTTACGCAAGCTGTCGACCTTGGCGGCGAGGTCTTCGACTTCGAGTTGGATGCGGTTCCAACCGCCAGGGGCGGGTTAGCGGCCATCGGGCATGGCGTGTCCCGCACCGCCAGCGCCTGGCGCGTTCAGCAGGAGGCGCAGATTGCCGCGCGACAGGCTCGCGAAGCCGGGCGCGGGGTGGAGATCGACACGGAAGTCCAAGTGCTCGGTGTAAAATGCGATGGCTGCGTCGACGTTGTCAACGATGTAACGCACGCTTACTGAGTTCATTTTTATAGCTCCTTGTCGCTACTTCATCATGTGAAACCGCAAACGAGCCACAAAATCATTTCTCTAAAGTCTGCATCATCGTATGAAAATATTTCCCTTCACCGGTATGGTAGTATTGATACCAGGCTTCGAGCATTTCTGAAGAAAATACACCCAGTCGCGCCAGGACATACCGCGCAAAAAGCAGCCCACCCGCGGAACTCGCTGTAATTAGATTACCATCGGCAACGGCTTTTTCCGCTTGATAAAATGCGGCACCTTGATAGCGGGGGCAAACCATTTTGAGATAGTCAAGACCGTTGCTGGTGTGGGGACGTTTGTCCAATAGCCCAACCTGAGCCAGTGCACTGGTGGCGCCACAAATCGCTGCCACGGTTGCGCCACTTTCGAGCAATTCAGCGGCTTTCTCAATGATCGGTCTATGTTGCGGCTCCTGCCAGGTATCCGCCCCCGGCAGGAGCAAGACGGCTGACGTTGCGTCCGTCACCTCCGCCATTGTGGCCGTGGGTGCAACTTGCATACCGCCCATGGTGGTAATCGGCGCATTGGTTGCGCCGATGATCTTGACGGGGATGCGTTCGCCCTGGTTTTTAAAAAACCGCCCCGAATTGAGTTCAGCCATCACATAGCCTAACTCCCAGTCGGCCAGTGTATCAAGTACATAAACGTAGGCGTTTTTCATGTTTGTCTCCTTCGCCATAGCCCTCAACCCCAACCTGGTAAATCAATTTGAACGAAACCAACATTATGGGTATGCTGATTTCTATGCTGTACCCTCACTTCCGTTTACTAAAAATCGGCGGAAAGCCCCGCGCTTATTACCCCTGTAACTAAAGTTTCCGATAGATTCGTAGGTCACTATCAACTAAACTTATTGACGAGTGTACTGATCTCGGTGACCGTCATGGTGCGTCCTGCTTAGCAATAACGGTTAAAGTCGGCTCCCCCTAAATGCACTTGTAGCTCTGCACGGGTGCGTTCGTAAATCTCGTAATCTGCGTTGCTTTAAGTGCTCTCCCATCCCCTACCACCCGCCTACCATCCCCCACCACGCTTAGACCATCCTTGGCTCATCCCATCGTGTGGTGACAACCCTCCCTGGCACCTGCTATCCTAGGGCCAGACGTCCCGATGGAGCGAAATACCGACGAAACACCTTGGTATCATCGCGACGCCGGACCTTAGGGATAAAGATTGGCTGCCTCTGTGACGTTGTTGTGACGGTCAGCCCTTACCCTAGACACCGCTCGGGCAATCAAGTGCAAGTGGATCAAATATCATGCAAAACGAGAAGAGAAGATCATGACAGCATAACAACAACATGCGTGGAATCAGCGCTATTTAGACAAAAACGTAATCCTATCCATGCCATCTAGATGGCAACAAAGAACAGACCAACAAGGAGATTCTGTATGCAACGCAAACATTTATTCCAAATCGGCCTAATCGTCCTGGCGCTGGCGGCCTTGACTTCCGTCGCCATGGCCCGCTCGAACAGCGCAGGGCCAACCGCTAGTTTCGCTGAGACAGTGCGCCAGGCGACGACCCGCTTTAAGGATGTAGAAGCAGCCAAGAAGGCCGGCTATGGCTTGCTTCACGGGTGTGTGGCTGGCCCGCAAGAAGGAGCCATGGGCATCCATTTTGCCAATGGCG
>JAPLGZ010000767.1 GCA_026389895.1 Chloroflexota bacterium
GGCGTGACGGTTCCAGAGGTTCCAAGGTAAATAAAAGTGGTTTCTCGTGTTCAAGCAACCACTCAAAGCCGCGCTTGTCCCCATAGACACTAAAGGTCTCGGTATACGGATGGGCCACCTGAAACCAGGAACGCGTGACCTCCACAACCACATCGCTTTCCGCCAGCTGGAAGAGACCGGTCTGGAGTGGGAACACGTTGCTGTCTGGCTGCTGAATGTCCGGCCGGAGTCGCCCGGAGCCGAGGCAGCAGACCTTCTCAACCCGTTTCTGCGTGAGCGCAAGCAGGGGGGCAATCGCATGGGTCAGATAGTGCATGGGTGGTTGCGCCCGCCAATAGGTGGGGTAATTGCCTTCTAAGTCTTGATAATAGGTGCCGCGCAGAAAGGTAAGCGTGCCAAGCTCACCGCGTGCGTACAAATCTTGCACAAAAAAAGTTTCACGCAAGTAGGCGCCGGTCTCCATCATCATATAATTTTTGCCGGATGCTTGCTGCGCGGCGATGATGCGCCACAGATCTTCTAAGCTGGTCGCCATAGGGACAGCACAGGCACAGTGTTTGCCCGCGCCCAGCACGGCCAGCGTCTGTTCAACATGCAACGGAACGGGCGTTAACAGATGCACGGCATCATAGCGCGCGTCGGCGAGCAGATCCTCCAGCCGTGTAAAGCGATCTTCGATTCCGAACTTATCCCCCACCCGTTGCACAACTTCTTCATTCAGGTCGCAGATCGCCACCTGTTCCACGTCTGGATGTTGCTGATAGATTGGCACAAACTCAGCGCCAAAGTGCAGACCAACCACGCCGATACGCATGCTTTACTCCTCTATTTGTGCTGCCCACGATTGGGCGATAAATCTTTGAAACGCCGGGTTTGCTCCGCAATCGCCGGCTCGACGGACAAGCGTTCAATACTCGATGCACCAAAAAAGCCTGCAATGCCCTCCGTGTGGTCGAAGATATATTGGGCGTCCTCTGGCTCGGCAATCGGCCCACCATGACAGATCACCAGGATATCGGGCCGAACTTTGACGGCCGCGTCGCGCAAGGCCTGTACACTTTTGGCGGCATCATCAAGCGTCATGACGGTCTGCGCGCCAATCGTGCCCTTCGCGGTTGTGCCCATATGCGGCACGATAATGTCGGCACCCGCATTGGTCATGGCGATTGCTTCCTCCTCGGTAAACACATAGGCGCAGGTGAGCATATCCAGCCGATTCGCCTCCCGAATCATGTCAACCTCTAGCCCGTAGCTGAAGCCAGTCTCTTCGCAGTAGGCGCGAATGCGACCATCAAAGAGTCCGATGGTCGGAAAGTTCTGCACCCCGTCGAAGCCCATTTCTTTCAACTGGCGCAGAAAGACCGGCATCAACCGAAACGGATCCGTGCCATTGACACCAGCGAGGACGGGTGTATTTTTCACGACGGGGAGCACTTCGCGCGCCATGTCGACCACAATTTCGTTGGCATCACCGTAGGCCAAAACCCCGGCCATGCTGCCGCGGCCCGCCATGCGATAGCGGCCAGAGTTGTAGATGATAATGATGTCTACACCGCCTTGCTCGGCGAATTTGGCCGAAATCCCGGTCCCCGCACCAGCCCCTAGCAACGCGCGACCTGCCGCCACCTGGGCCCGCAGACGTCGCAAAGATTCACTTCTTGCAATAAATGGCATTTGTTACCCTTTTCTATTTGGGTTTATCGGATTTTTGCGCGAGCGCGGCCAACAAGTGGTCGGCCAGCGCGTCGGCAAATTCAGGATCATTGATATGTAGATCTAGTTCAATCAACGCCACCGGCGGGGTGTGTACGTGGCGGCGCAGGGCGTCGAATAAGGCCGCATCCGCCGCGGGGTCATAAAAGGAGGCGCCTTCACGGTCCAGTGCGCTTACCCCACGCAACGGCACCAACAGGGTCGTCGGGCCGGTCGCCGCGTTGAGCTTTTCCGCAATAATTCGTCCGAGTTCAGCATTTTCTTCGGGTGTCGTCCGCATGAGCGTCACATTGGCATTGTGAATATGAAAGTGGCGATCTTTAAACCGCGCGGGTATGGCGTCGAACGGGCCTAAAAAATTCACCATATCCAGCGCACCGCAGGAGACCACCTGTGGCACCCCTTGCTGGGCCGCCGCTTCCAGCCGATGCGGCCCCGCGCCCAACATGCCGCCCACCAACTCGTCACTCCATTCGGTGGTCGTCACATCCGCGACCGCAGCGATCAACCCACTGGCAATCAGTGCCTCCATGGCCCGTCCACCATTGCCCGTGGCATGGAAAATCAGCACTTCATACCCGGCGGCTTCCAGCCGTTCGCGCAGGCGTGTCACACACGGCGTGGTGACGCCGAACATCGTCGCCGCGATCAAAGGCCGGTCCGCCACCGCGTCTTCGTCGTCTAGCGCCTGCTCCACAATGCCACACACCGCCCCCACCGCATTCGTCAGCACCCGCCGCGAGACGCGATTGAGTCCGGCGATATCTACCACGGAATTGAGCATGACAATATCGGCCGTGCCGACATAGGGCCCGACATCCCCCGACGCGATCGTCGAGACCATGACCTTGGGTACACCAATTGGCAGTTCGCGCATCACAGCCGTTACCAGCGCCGTGCCACCCGAACCGCCCAGCCCCAGCACC
>JAPLGZ010000746.1 GCA_026389895.1 Chloroflexota bacterium
ATCAATACGGATTGGGCTGTTTACGCTTTGGACAAGCCGCTTGATCTGGATCGCGTGATTAAAATTGCGTTGGTCCACGATCTAGCGGAGAGCATTTTGACCGATTTGCCCAAACGTAGTGCCGCGTTGCTGGGGAGCGACGTGAAACATGCGGCGGAGGCCCGCGCGCTAGCTCAATTATTCACCGACTTGCCAAACAGTGATTTATATCGTCTACTCTGGGCAGAATATGACAACAATTCCAGCCCAGAAGCGCGTTTGGTGCGCGACGCCGACAAGTTAGAAATGGTGCATCAAGCACTCTGTTATGAACGGAGGGGTCATCACAATTTAGAAGAATTCTGGCAAGAACATACCTGGCAATACGAAGCCAGTAAGTTATTATTTGAGCATTTATATCAAAACAGGCGTTAGTCATTGTTTATTAATTTTTTACCCATCGATACAAAGCCTGAGTTGCGAACTTCCTTGCTAGGAATTTGTCGCAACTCAGATTTTGTACAGATGAGCCAATTTTCTACAATGACGAACCGCTAAGCTGGTAGGAGATAGGTTGCATGATTCGACCGCGTATGATTCTCGTTTTGGCAGGTTTTATTTTGTTATGGTTATCGAACAGTAGCCAGCAATCGATGGCTGCGGGCATTGGTAATGCCGATGTTCAGTTTGGCCAGATTATTGCCCAAGCGACGCCCAAGGGGACTAAGGTTCCCAGCGGGACACCAGTTGCTACACCAGAGGCCAAGCCAAAAGATGGCGCAGTTGAGCCGACCCTGCCACCCGCAACCCCTGTGCATGTGGTCGGTGGAACGGCCGTCGCTCCCCAAAAAGAAGAGCCGGCTACTGGTCCCGCCAGCCGCTGGGCCAATACGGAAAACTATTTGATTCTGGGAACTGATCGCCGCCCTGGTTGGACCCAATGGCGTACGGATACGATTATTCTGGTCGGCATAGATCGCGCCCAGGGCAAAGCGGCGGTTTTGAGCATTCCACGCGATCTATGGGTGCAGATTCCCAATTATGGCTGGGGCCGGATCAATCAGGTTGACTATATTGGGGAGCAAAAAGCGCCTGGCAGTGGCCCGGCCTTTGTTTCCGAGGTGCTCAGCAAGACGTTAGGCGTGGCCACCACCCATTGGGCCCGCATTCAACTAGATGGCTTTACTTCGATGATCGATGCCGTAGGTGGCGTAACCGTTCATCTTGATTGCCCTTTTTATGAAACAATTTTTAATGATGGCAACCGCACTTGGACAAATTTTGCCCTGCCTGCCGGTGATATCCATCTGGATGGCGCGACTGCGAATTGGTATGTGCGCTTTCGGTACCGCGAAAGTGATATTGGGCGGGCGGCACGGCAACGGCAAGTATTATGGGCGTTGCGCGACCAAGCCGTTAACGGTGATCTGGTCGCGCGCGTGCCGCAACTCTGGAGCGCGTTTCAGAATACCTTTGAAACGGATCTCGGATTGCTGGATATGATTGGCTTGGCCCGTTTTGGCATCTCTCTCGATAAATCTATGGTGCGCGCTGGGGGAATTGCGCTGACCGATTTGCAGAGTTACCGAACCCCGCAAGGTGCTGATGTATTGCGCATTGCCAACCCCAACCGTGTCCGCGCCGTGGTCAATGGTGTTTGGGACGCGCCGGAAATGGTTAATTCTCGGCAGCAGGATGTGGCCACCTGCAAACCATTGCCCACCGGTATTAAATATGTCCAAGGACCACCACCCACCACGTTGACCGCTGGCAATCAGCCGACGGACACGGTTAAACTGACCGATACGGTCAAGCTAACCACGACGGCACAAACCGGTAAACCCTAAAAAGAGAGGGCGTGGCAAAGAATAAATTCTTCTATGGCCACGCCCTTTTTGTCAAGTTTTACTTGTCTACCTTCATTTACAGCGCCTGTAACCACTCTGTTCGCAATAGCTCTGCGCTCCCCACAACCCAACGCCGATCTCCGGCAATCGCCAATGTGATCGAACCGTCATACCGAAAACTCCGTAACGTTCGCAATTCGCGCAACAGGTTGATGCCACCAGTCGCTGGTGCGCCCAGCGGCAATTGCTCATGACGAGCCCCACCATTATCGCTCAGGTGCACGTGAACCAAGCGGTCGGCCAACGCAAAAAGATATTCGCGCGTCATGCTCTGCATCGTTTGGATGTTGCCATGCCCGATATGATAGAGCAATTTTAGGTCGGGCAAGCGGTGAAAAATTTCGCGGAAATATTTCAGTTGATGGCTGTTCTGTGGGCTATTCTCCAGCGCAATTTGCACACCCTGTTCTTGCCCATGTTTGATTAAAATGCCAATCAACTGGCGATAATATTCATAGCCCGCATTTTCGGTCAGATAATCTGGCCAGCCCAAAAAGCGCGTGGTGCAAATTGTCGCGCCAACGATTTGGGCGACGTCAACGCAGCGGCGCAATTCGTCGAGCGCCGCCTGCCGTACTATGGGCGATGGATTGTCGATTGGCAGATAGGCCGGCGCTTGGCAGATGACGCCCAACCCCTCATCCGTGATCGCAGCGCGCACTGTCGTCCAATCCCTGTTTTCGGGCGCGGCGCCTGGTGCTGCGATCAATAAGTCAATAAAATCGAAATTGTGCGCAGCGATCCATTGGATCTCTTCAAGAAGCTTGTTGCGTGGGTTGTTGATGATGCCAATTTGCATAGTTTTACTCTGGGACTGTAGGCGATGGATGATAAACCAACCAGACGCTGCCGCTCGCTAACAGGATCAAGCCCCCGGCCATCGCATACATGCCCCACCCTGGCGTAAGTAGATGATTGTAGAGCGTGCTAATGGCCGGCAGGACGCGTAGAAAGTTGGCGATTGGAAACCAACAGGCAAGTCCACTCAAACCAACAACCAGGATCATTGCGATCCGTTGCGGAATCAGGGCCAGAAAAGGGCTAAAGGCAACCGCGGCCAAACAGATCAAGATGGCAACGGTCTGGAGCCGAAATTCAGCCGTGATTAATTTGGGGGGCGTCCAGGCGGGCGGTAACATGTTCAACGCCGCCACACCGGCGACAACGACCATGAAAATTCGCCGCGGCCACTGAAAGCCAGGTTGGGTGCGAAATGCGTATAAACTAAAGGCCAGACTAACCGTCATGAGCGGCAGATAAAACCCCTCACGCCAAAGGTTGATTTGCTGACTGCGCACTTCGGGCAGGAATTTGACGTACTCGCCTAAATCCAGCGCCATAATCACCAAGCCTGCCACGCGGTGATTGACCCACGGGCCGAAATACCCCAACAAAGTCAACAGACCACCCAGTGGGATCAGCCAAAATTTAATGGATGTTGATAAATTCATGGGTTTGGTCAAGAATGCCTGCTCGCGAATTAGATCAAATGTTTGCGCAGTGACGGTGCAAGAACGCCCCGATAATACCACCGAATGGCGATTCAGGACAATTACAGGCCGATTTTGGTTGCTCTTGGGGCCAACACTTAGCTATCTCGTTCGTTTTATTTTATGAGAGTGTGAATATGATACGATCTATCTGTATAAACCGAGGAGAAAATCTTATGAGTAATGAAGCAACCAGCAATGGGCAAGGCCGAGAGATTGCCAATGTGGGCGTACTTGACCTGACTGGTCTGAAAGCGGCTGACGAATTAGCCAATGTTACAGCGATCAGTAATGTGGGTACGATTTTGGTGCGCCAATCGCTGGCCGGAACCTTAGCGGCGATCAAGACAGCGAATGTTGGACTAATTGTGCCGATCCCAGATGGTGAGCATGTGAAATCGCACATCTTGATGGGGCCGGTACGCATGAGCGGTGAAGCACTGGCCAATCCAGCCGCTGAGGGACAACAGATTCTTGTCATTATGGGGCCACTGACGATTACAACCCCTGTCGAGAAAGTTGGCTATGATCAGATGATTGTAATCGGGCCAGTAATTGCACCCTACGGCAGTGAAACTGCGCTCGGCGCCGGGATCACAAAATTGCAAGGCCCTATGCTCTTCTACCCGTCGGGTGCGGGGGTAAAAATTCAGGAGGGTCAGGTCAAACTGAGCGGCAAAGCCTTGGCAAACGCCAACGGTGACCCAGAAGATGTTTTGGTTATCATCGGGCACGGTGCGATTACTTCGCCGGTGGAAAAGGTCGGCTACAAGCAAATTGTCGTGTTGGGACAACTCGTGGCTCCCCGCGAAAGCCAGGCCGAATTAGAGGACTATCTGACCGTCACCGGCCAGGCTTCGTGGTATTCGGGCGTTCCCCGACTGTTTAACGGCAATGAAAGTTTTGCTGCCGCCTTCTTTGAATTTCTCAACGAACCAATTACGCTGATTATTAACGGCATAGCGGTCATTGAAGCCGATGTCACGGTTGAGTTATTGCGCGCCAAAGTGACTGAGATCGTGTTGAATGGCATGTTGGAAGGCCCAAAACAACTGGTTCCTGTGTTGCAAGCCCTAACGATTGAGAAGAACGGTACGATTTCGGTAACGGGTGAAGTGTCAGACGACGATGCCTAGCGATAAGTGTGGTTTATTGCCACCGGAAGCTTTTTTTGAGCAAATCTATGCCAGCCATCGTCAGTCGCTCCATGCCTATTTCTTGGGGCGCACTGGCGATGGCGAGGTTGCGCTGGATCTGTTACAGGAAATTTTCCTGCGCGCCTGGCGCAACCTGGCGCGTTTGCAAGAAAAAGCCGCAGATCAACAACGCTATTGGCTCTTCACGGTCGCCAAAAATCTGTTAACCGACTATTACCGCCATCAACGGGTTCAGACAAGCGCCCAAACTGCCCTGCATGATCAGACGCTGGAAACTTTGCCAACCCAAAAAGCGCCGGACGCGCAAATTGAAGTGCGCGAACAATTGCAACAATTAGATCAAGCGATTCAGCAATTGCCAGAAAACCTACGCACAATTCTGCTCATGCAAGTGCTCGGCGATCTGAATAGCACACAGATTGGTGATATACTAGAACTGCCCGCGGGGACGGTGCGTTATCAACTCGCGATGGCGCGCAAGCGACTAAGCGAAGCTTTACAGTTGAAGGAAATCGGCCAATTGAAGCAGAACCAAGGGTGATAGGATGAACTTTGAATCAATCGAAACGTTTTTGCCAGATGAGGTTAATGCTCAATTAGATCAACGCTTAGCCGTGTGGCGAAGTCATCGCCAACTAGGGCCGCTTCAAGTGGCGACGCTCCGGCAGGCCATTCTGGAAGCCCCGGAACAAACTTCTACTGGCGGCTGGGAAGTCCATGTGAACTATCTGAACCGATCTTTCGCACAGATTAATTTCGATCTTCGCCGTTTCTTACCCGCGCGCGGCATAACCTACCATTACCAGGCGTCCCCCAAAAATATAGTGCAGTTGCATATTACGCCGGATTGGCAGCCGTATCTGAAGTTGGCCTAGGCGTCCGCTGTTTGCCATCATGGCGGCGCGCCAGCCGCGCCTCCTGGCGTCGTTGACCTTCGGCAAAACGTTGGCGTTCTTCCTCGGTTTGCAAGAGCAATTCAGGCACCGGCGTCGGTTTGCGATCCTCACCGAGCGCCACGTAAATAAAATAGGCGCTGTTTGTATGGGTAATTTCACCTGTGAGCAAATTTTCCGCTTCGACCCGCAACTCGACCTCAATACTCGTGCGTCCGACCCAGGTAATTTGTCCATGCACAAAGACCAGTCGCCCCAATAGCACCGGTTGGTGAAAGGTCACGCTATCGACCGTGACCGTGACGGCCGGTCGCCGAGCGTGGCGACTGGCGATGATGCCACCACATTCATCACACAACTTGAGGATCACGCCGCCGTGTACGTTGCCCAAACTGTTAGAATGTTCTGGCTGCATAAATTGTGTGAGCGTCAAGGCCGTTTCCGCGACTGTGCGCGGGGTCAGTGATGGATGAGGAAGGTTATTTCCCGTCATTTGAATCATTCTTTCGCTCGGATTGAGCCGCTCAGTGACCGTCTCTTCAACGTAACACGTGCTGGTAGGCCTGTAGCAATTGTTCGGCGCTGCGTTGCCAGGTAAATGGGGCGGCATTAACCAACCCAGCCGTGCGCAATTGTTGGCGTAAATTAGCATCCTGAACCAGCTTGAGTAAGCCTTCGGTGATACTATCAGTATCTTCTGCCCTTACATAAAGCGCACCAGAACCGCCCGCTTCGGGCAAGCAAGAGTTATCAGCCGTCAAAACTGGGGTGCCACAGGCTTGAGCTTCGAGAATAGGGAGGCCAAATCCTTCGTATAGTGAAGGAAAGGCGAAGATTTCGGCGGCATTGTAGAGTGCTGGCAAGTCAGCATCGGCGATAAAGCCCGGCAATAGTACATGCTCTGCCAGGCCCAATGCTTGCACACGCGCAAAAACTGTATCGTACAACCAACCTTTGCCACCACCGATCACCAGTTTATGCGGTAGTTTGGCCATTTGGCGGGCGGCATGAAAAGCCTCGATCAGGCGCACAAAGTTTTTGCGCGGTTGCAACGTGCTTAGCCCCAAAATAAAAGGTTGCTCGCCAATCCCATAACGGGTGCGCACCGCCGCCAATTGTTCTGGATCGGCGATGGGCCGGAACTGCGCGTGATCGACGGCCCCTTGAACGACCGTAATCTGGGCGACTGGAATTTGCCACTGCTCATGCAAATCATTGGCTGTGTGCTGACTATCGGCCAGCACATGGTCGGCTCGACGTACGCTGCGTGGCACAACCACATTCAGGTAACGTTGCAAACTGGCCATAGCCGCTTCGGGATAGAAGAGAAAGGCTAGATCGTGGACGGTGACTAATTTGCGGCGAGCGTTACTCGGGGCAAGAACAAAATCGGTGGCGTGAAAGAGATCTAGTGGACCGCCGGTAAACCAGTTGACCTGGGGCAGTGGGGCGCCAAGCCGGTGCCAAATGCGCACCATATTGCGCTCGCTTAGCGGTGTTGTATGCAACGGCAATGGTGCCGCCTGGCGATCGGCCGCTGTCGCCGATCCAACTACAAATAGGCGTACATCGTAGGCGGGCTTAAGGGCCAGCAGCGCCTGAATTTGGCCCCGAATAATCCGCCCAATGCCCGCACGTTGCCGGATGGCGGGTGTGTAGTCGATGGCGATGGTGGTCAAGAAATCAGAATCCTCGATACGTCCACAATCGGTTAATGCCAAAGTTCCAAAACATCACGATTCCAGTGGCGGCAGCCCAAGCAAAATTATAGCTGAGCAGATGACCTAGATGCTGTTGCCCAACCCACGCAATCAAGTGTGGCTCTAGCCAGCGCTGGACCGTAACAAAAATTGTCTGGTTAATGCCTAAGCCAACCAGGCTGACCACGGCAAACTGACCCAGTTGGCCGAAGGCATTTCGCTCGCGGCTTTCGGGGTAGGTCCAACGCCGATTTAAGGCAAAGTTTTGGAGCACCGCAACCGTAAACCCAATCGGATTGGCGAGCGCCGTTGGAAATTTGGCAACTTGCACCAGCACGTTTAACAAGGTAAAGTGCATAATGGCGCCGGCTACCCCGACCGTGGCAAACTTGGCAAAACGTCGTACTTCTTTATTCCCAGAACGAGCCAAGACCCGTGTTTGCACGAAATTCAAAAGATTACTCCACGTTGTTCAGACTGTTGACCCTATATAACCAGTTGCGGATACCTGTTGTACACCAATCCTACATTAGTTATTTGGTTGCCGATTGTTCACTGGTTCTATGCTGGCACGCGGATAAACGGTAAATCCGAGTGATAAGACAGCCAACCAAAGTCCCATCTGTAGATAAATGCCTTGTACAAATAAATTATCAAAAATATTATGCACACTAACATGACCGATAACACCGAGCACACCCAAGGCCAAGGCGGCGTTCCACGGTGCTTGGCGTTGGATGGCCTGCTGAAATTGCCGCCAAACCCAAATTGCCGCGGTGCTCCAGAGCAATACATAGACGCCTAGCCCCACCAACCCTGTTTCGGCCAGCACGTTTAAATAAATATTATGGGCATGACCTAGCGGCTCCTCCCAGAGTGGCAACCGCACACTCGGGTAAATTGTTGCATAATTACCTGGCCCTATGCCAAGCCACGGCGCCTGTTGCCACATCCGCACCGCCGCCACCCAATGGGCCACCCGTTCGATCACCGCAAAATTGTCATCGTTGACCGGTTGGTTGACAATATCGGTCAATCCAAAATAAGCAGGAATATCCTGGAGCCGCGCTACAAGTGGCGCCGGGATCACATCCGGCTTGAAACTCCCCAATAACAGCGCGCATAATACAAGCAAAATGACCACGGCACTGCTCAAGGCGGCCAGTCGGCTGCGTAATACGACGACTATCCCTACCCCCGTCAGCCCACCTAGCCAACCCCCGCGGCTCCAACTAGCGAGCAATGCCGCCCCGATTAGACCGGCGCTAAGACTCGTAAAGACTACCCAACATAGAACAATGAGCCGCTTCCCTTGTCCTGTCA
>JAPLGZ010000064.1 GCA_026389895.1 Chloroflexota bacterium
CCCGGACCAGATCTTGCCCCAATTCACCCAAATACCAATTTAATGCATCTAGGCGCGCCTTCATCTCGCGTTGTAAACGTTCATGAAAACGCGTGCGCAAACTGTGAATCGTTTCCTCGGCCGCCTTGCGTGTCGCCGCTAATCTCGTTTGTTGGTCCGGCGTGAGGAGTGAGTTTGTGGCTTGCAAACGATATAAGCGCGTTAATAGATCGCCGCCCGTCATTTGCAAACGCTGGTCACCCTCCGACGTGCGCACCACGACGGTGCGGTAGAGATCATTGTCAACCAGGTAATCTTCTAACTCTTTCATCATCGCTTCGGCAATCGCCAGATCATCTGCTGGATTGCCTGCGATGAGCACACTGGTTTTGGCCATAGTTCACTTCCTTTCTCCTGAGATACGCGTTCTGATTTGTTCGCTTGGCCGCTCAGCCTACTAGCCCGCCTAAAGACTTTCATTACACAACAACGCCAAGCGTAACGCTCCAATTTTCAGTAAAAAACTGGGGAAGATTGGCTCGTCTGCGCTTTAGTTTACAACAAAATTAGGCAAGAATGCGTATGGGTCTCTCCCAAGTAGCCATTATTAGGTGCAACAGGTAGACACCGATTTACGGGCGCAGTAATTCTGCCGTATCCAGCCAGAGGGTGACGGGTCCGTCATTGACAAGCGCGACTTGCATATGGGCCTGAAAAACGCCCTTTTGCACAACAACTCCCTCATTTTCCACCAATTGACAAAAACGTTCATACAGTGGTTGCGCCTGCTCGGGGCGGGCCGCATCGGTAAAGCTGGGGCGCCGACCTTTGCGTGCGTCGGCGTATAGCGTAAATTGGCTCACGATCAAGGCGTGGCCACCCACATCACCTAACGCCAAGTTCATTTTTCCTTCAGCATCTTCAAACAGCCGCAAGCCGGCAATTTTACGAGCCAGATAAATGGCCTCCGGTTCACCGTCAGTCGGCGTGATGCCGAGCAAAATCAAAAAGCCCCGTTCAATCTGGGCCACGCTTTTACCATCCACGGTTACACTTGCTTCACTGACTCTTTGAATAATTGTGCGCATAATATGATTTGCCAAAAGAACAAATGTTCGATACAATTTCGATGTTCGGGATTGATCTTTGTGTTTTCCTTGCTACAAGTACCGTTGCAGCAAGGAAAACACCCAACTTAGAGGAGCAGGTTACACCTATGAACTTCAAAGTTACACCCGACACCATGCAGAAACTCTCGCTGCTAGATGATGCAACCCGCTTTGAGCCGGGAGGTTCGGAACCTTTGGAAGAGAAGTCAACGGCTAGCCTCTTGCGAAAATCCAAGATTTTACCCTGCGTCGCCGAAGCCATGACCCCCACAGGCAAAAAGCCAATCCTCATGGGCATGATGACCACGGCCTGTGAGCGCAACTGCCATTATTGTGTTTTCCGAGCTGGACGGAGCAAGACGCAACGGATTACCTTTACGCCAGACGAGATGGCTTCCTCGTTTGATACTTTACAGCGCGCCGGCCAGGTCGATGGTATTTTTCTTTCGTCAGGCATTATCAAAGGCAGCATCACCACACAAGATAAGATTATCGCCACAGCCGAACTGCTACGCAAAAAATATAACTACCGCGGCTATGTCCACCTAAAGGTCATGCCGGGCGCCGACTATGAACAGGTTCGGCGCACCATGCAACTGGCCGATCGCGTTTCAGTCAATTTGGAAGGCGCTACCGCCCAACGGCTCAGTGCCCTGGCCCCCAAAAAAGATTTCTGGACGGAGTTGGTTCAACGCCTCCAATGGACCAGCCAAATTCGCCAACAAGAACAGTGGCGGGTCAGCGTCGTCAGCCAATTTGTCGTCGGGGCAGTAGGGGATACCGATCTGGAATTGCTTTCGATGAGTGAAAAACTCTATCGGCAATTAGGGCTGCGGCGCACCTACTATTCAGCCTTTCGACCTGTAAGTCAGACGCCATTTGAAAGTTTGCAGAGTACACCCGCTGAACGCGAACATCGCCTCTATCAAGCTAGCTTTCTATTGCGCGATTATGGTTGGAACCTCGAAGATCTGCCCTTCACGGCTAACACCAACTTACGGCTGGATGTTGACCCAAAGCGCGCCTGGGCTGAGCAAAATTTACAAGATGCACCCATCGAAATCAACCGTGCTACACGCGATGAACTGTTACACATCCCTGGCATTGGTCCCAAAACAGCCGATGCAATCCTGGCTGCCCGGCCGCGTGGCCTTGTCACTGATCTGGCCCATTTACGGGCACTAGGTCTACGCGATGTCGAGAAAGCCAGCCCCTTTATCTTGCTCAATGGTCGCCAACCGGCGCAACAAATATCGCTATTTTAGCGCTCGATTCTGCCATTGTGTCAGGAATCGGCTCGGCAACCCTGGCTCTACCCAAATCGCGCTATCAAGTTGCAGCGCGTGCGCCCCAGCCTGTAAAGCCTGTTGTGCTTGAGCCCACGTATGAATCCCCCCACAAGCAATCAACGCACAAGGCAGCGCCAATTTTACGACAGCTAGCAATGTAGTCAACATAGGGGCGAAGGCTAATGGGCCAAATAGCGGGCCAGTTACCAGCGTCGACGGCGGTTCTTCGCTAGTCCCCGGATGCACAGGCGTCTGATGCGGGGCGCTGCCAAGCAACGGTTGACCAATCACCAGCCCAACGGCGCCTGCTGCCACTGCGTGTGGCGCTAATGCCACCGCCCGGCCTAATGGTAACTTTGCCCAAACAGGGAGGTCACTATTCTGTATGACTACGCGCAACAAAGTGCTAGCTTGTTCAGGTGTGGCATTGCGTGGCAAGAGAAGTTCCAATCCACTTAATTGCTGCTCACTGGTCAATTGAGCAGCAACTTTGGCCAATGCCGAGGGCTGAGAATCTGCCACTTGGGCAATCACAGGGCACCCCAAGCGGGGCCACACTTTGGCGAAATGTTTAAGCACCGTTGTAATGCCGCGGTTTTGCAGGCCCGTCTCTAACACAAAACCGCCATTTGTAGCGGCCAACCGTGGTGCAAGTGTCCCCATACGGCTGTTGAGCAAAATGGGGCCAACCACAATCGCGCCTAATGGCGCTAGATCGAGGCCTTTGTGGATAGCTTCGCCATAGCCTATCGAACCACCCGCCAGCAAGATGGGATTGGCAACACTTAAGCCAAGTTTATGGTGCGGTGCAAGATCAATCATGAGTATTGTAGATTGTGGATTCGTGAGATGAGGCAATTAGAGATTAGGATGCAGAACTGTTGCTCCGACGAATCTCACCGGTTTACTTAATGGCGCACAGCCTTATCGACAAGAATAGATAATTCGGAGCAAAGTCAGGTGGAAGTGACAAAAAGCCAGGGTGACGCATGTGCATCCCCCTGGCTTTTGGGTTACTGGCCGTGAACTTTCAATTCACAGGTTATTCTACAATTATTCAGGTCGGAAAGAGCCAATGATCTGATCGAAGATCGGGTCTTTTGCATTCTGTTGGTTGGACTGCGTGCCAAGGGTCAAGATATAGATCTTGTTATTGGCAATCAAACCCACAACCTTGGCATAAACCTGGGCCTTCACGCCAAATTTGGTCAAATCAGCCGAGGCAGTGCCACGTACAGCG
This sequence comes from Chloroflexota bacterium, assembly GCA_026389895.1. GTDB lineage: Bacteria > Chloroflexota > Anaerolineae > Caldilineales > Caldilineaceae > JAPLGZ01. The sequence continues at coordinate 3,618 of JAPLGZ010000064.1, forward strand.
GGTAGACCATTGACGGTAGCCGTGGTCAACTCGCCAATCTTCACATCGCCGAGCATCGAGGCATTGGCCTTTAGGTTGGCATCGATCAATTCTTTGGCCGCATCTGGTGTGTAGCCAGGTGCATCGATCACGGTTACGTTGAGCAAGGTTGGCAGACCACCAAAGAGCGCATTGGCAATATCGGTGATATAGATAACGCCAAGCACTTTGCCTTCTGGGCTAGCCAAGAAATCATTCAACGGGCCAAGTTGGCCGCTCATGCCAAAGGTGCCAGCCATTTGCTGGAACTGCGCACTGCGCAGATCAAGCGGCGTCCAACCACCGGGCACAGCCAATGAATAACCACGCTCGGTATCCTTGACTGGTGTAAAGCCTTGCGGAATCGTCACTTGCGGCGTGGGAACTGGCGTCGCGGTGGCAGGCACGGCTGTCTCACCGGGCTTCGGTGTGTTCGTCGGCTCTGGTGTTGGTGAAGGGATTGGCGTGGCCGTTGGTGGCAGCGGCGTCGGGGTCGGTATAAACTGAGATACGAATGGCACCTGGCTTAGATCAGGCATACCAGCACAAGCGCTTAAGGCAAAGGCCACGATGATCATGGCGCTGACCATGAGTGTCGTCTGTTTCACGCGCTGGCTACGAAAGTTGGGAAAGTTCATTGTCTCCTCCGTGCATAGGTTTTGGGTGGAATATGTTGGTTAAAACGTAGAGTAAAACGGTTACTGCTTTACGTATGCCAGGGAATGTTTTGTTTGGGAATATTTATACCGGGCGCTTAAAGATTCCCTGGCACAATCGCATGGCTGCATAGCAGAATTATACCGTAGTATGCAACAACATCCTATAAAAGACAAACGGCGTTTTCAGCGGGGATGCATCCCCAATTTAGAGAAAATTTTCGGGAAGGGACGAATCAGCGAATGCGTTTGGGCTCTTCTTGCGCCTGTCAGTGAGCATTTGAATGGTCTTATTTTGATCGATTGGCCCCTAAAAAGGGATAGACTTGCCCACCATTCTTGTTGGCGATCAGGACACTATCATCGACAAATTGTTGCTTAACGGCATCAAAGCGTATGGGATCAGGCTGGATGGCATAGCCCAAACGATCCTGACCTTTATGCTTTTTCCAAATCTTCTCCCAGGCACCAACCGGCTGATAGAAGTTGTCCTGACCGGGTAGCGGCGTCGTCGCAGGGTCAGCATCACTTTGCCAATCGGCCTCCTCTTGTATCCACTCTTGCCCGTACATCACATAAAATTCCGATGACTCTTCCAAAAGCAAGATGAAACCGTGCTCAAAGGGTAACAGCCGCGCATGCGGTTCTGTCGCAGTATACTGGGCACATTTCAGTTGCCCTTGAATGGCTGCTGGTTGATCCCCAATATAGCCAAGGAAATGCCCGTCAATCACGGTCGGGCAGACCATTTCAGTTGGCTCTACGGTCGGGGTCAAGGTAGCGGTCGGGGTCATTGTGGCAGTTGCTGTAACAACCACAGTCGGGCTTGGCAAGGGGGTCCATGTAGCCGACGGCGCTGGCGTATCGGTAGGGAGAGGGGTATCGGTTGGGCTTGGCAGGGGCAACGGGGTCTCTGTCGGGGCGATCACCGTTGGTGCAAAGGTAGCCGTAGCGAGTGGCGTCGGCGCAATAACAACTACCGCCGTCGGCTGGACAGCAATCGCGGTCAAGGTGCCCGCATCGTTATTATTTTTATCACCGCCATTTTGTTCTGGACGAATGGTTGCAGTCGGTGGCGCCACGGTTGGCGTGTTTGTAGATGTTGTTATGACGAGTTGGCTTTGCGGCGTAGGCGTACTGAGAAACGGGAGATTGCCCAACCGGTTATTATAGACAAACCAGGCAATGGTCCCAATAAAAATAAGCCCGAGCACCATAAGACCTAAACCAGTGAACAAAGTAGGCAATGCGACCGTCCGTGAACGGACCGGCGGACGCCCCGGCGACGCGGCAGTTAGTGGTGTGGATTGCAATGTTCTGGCGGTGGGTGGTCCACTGGGTGCAGGCACTAATATCGTGGTTGCATGGGTGGGCGGCTGCGCTTCAACTGGCAGCGAAGGAAGCGCTAGTGTACCGGTTGCTTCGCTGCTGGCACTTGTTAGGTTTTGTAGGGTCGGCGCACGCGGTACGACGCGACCAGCAGCGCGGGCCAAGGCATTGGCCATTTCTTCGGCCGTGGCATACCGATCTTCTGCTTTCTTGGCCAAACTCCGCTGCAAAATCGTCACAACACTATAGGGTAACACGCTCAACACATCATCATCGATCGTCAATGGTTCATAGACGTGGGCGTGTAAAATTTGTGTGGTGGAACCAGAAAACGGAGTATGGCCCACTACACAACGATAAAGCACAGCGCCCAACGAATAAATATCGGCGCGGCCATCAGCACCACGTTGCCCAGCGCACTGCTCGGGTGCCATATAGGCAGGGGTGCCTACCGTACGCCCTGTGCTGGTCAATTCCGGCGCGTCCATCGAGCGGGCAATCCCAAAATCGGACAATAGCGGCGTTACGGGGTAATCCAGGGTTTCTAATTGCACTGTATCAGGAGCACCTGGACCAGTGGGGCGCAGAAGAATGTTGCTCGGCTTGACATCGCGGTGAATAAACCCTTGTTGGTGCGCAAAGGCCAGGGCACGTGCGATAGGTTCGAGCAAATTACAGCTTTCTTCGGGGCGTAAACGACCGCGACTGGACAGGAGTTCGCCCAGCGTCTCCCCTTCAATCAATTCCATCGCAATATAGGCGATTTCACCTTGTAAGGCCGTGCCAACTTGCAAGATGCGCACAATATTCGGGTGGCGCAAGGCGCCAGCCGTTAACGCTTCCCGCCGAAAACGGCCATGGGTCTTTTCATCCGCGCCGGGCAGCAATACCTTGAGGGCAACAGAAATACCTTGAACCTGGTCATAAGCCTGATAGACCACAGCAACGCCGCCGCTACCCAGTTGCCGTTGGACCAGATAGCGCCCGACTTGCCGCCCTGTAAGATTGGTTAAGGCGGTGCTCATCGGGGTCTCATCAAGCGGTTTATGATTAAACAGACCACCGTTATCTATTTCACCCACTGAATCGCATGCTCCAACCAATTGGTCATATTACCCTGAATCCGGGCCAGTGGCTTGGCATCCCCACCATCGATACCTACCACCCAAATTTGCATAGTCCCGCCCCGATCGCTGACAAAGGCAACCGATTTACCATCTGGGCTAACGGTGGGCAAACCATCGCGGGCCAGATCGTTCGTAAGACGGACGACGGTTTGATCGGCATAGGTTAGCCGATAAATTTCCCAATTGCCATCACGCTTATCACTCATAAAGACAATATATTTGCCGTCCGGTGACCAAGTTGGACGGCGATCGCCATCAATGCTCGTCAAGGGCGAAGTATTTTCACCATTCGGGTCAGCTTGCCAAAGCCCTAGTTGATTGCCAGAGTTATCTGCGCCGCGATAGACAATCCATTGCCCAGCGCTTGACCCTGGTTGCCAGGCTGGATCTTCGCCAAAAAACCACTGAATATAGCTACTAGGCGTGGCCGATGTTACATAGATCCGTGAGCGGCGATCTCCTTCACGTCGACTGGCAAAAGCAAATGAATCACTGCCAGGGTTCCAGTCGGGCGGGCTCTCCTGACCATCCTCGGCAAAGCCCGCATAGCGGACAGAGCGTTCGGTTGGCGTCAGATTATTATTGATCACAAGGTTGGCCATGCCTTCGGTATCAGGCTTGGTTGTGTGAAAGATAAGGATTCTGCCATCAGGCGAAAGTCGCGGCTGCGCGCCGTCTATCACGAGTAAATCGAGATGAAAAGTATCGGTCAATGGCATCCGATAGATCCGCGAATGGCCATCTTCCACGGTGGAATAGATGATCTGCCCAACAAACTTTTTCAGTAAATCATTGTGCTCGACGGCTTGTTGTAAACCTTGACAGGTAGCGTCATATTGGGTGGCGATCGCACCGGGTTGATTATTGGGCGCCAGGACATCGGCCACAGTTGCCTGTTCAATCGCGCCGCAAGCATCCCCTTTGCCCCCCAATGCTTCTGCATAGGCTCTATGGGCTTGGCCAAGCGCCAACGTAGCAGCCGGTTTCTCAGCATCGTTGGCCTTCAGATATCGATCAGCCGCATCACGCAAGCTGATCACTTCCGGCGCATTAGGCCGCAGTGCCAGGGCGTGATTCAAGAGATCCACAGTCGTTGGCGGGGCAATCATCGCTTTAGACGGTGCCGTAGCGGTAGGGGTTGCGGTAGCTTTTTGGCTTTCTAGATCGTTAGTAGTCGCCATGCCAACATAGGCGTTAAACAGCATCTCCCGAACCAATTCTTTATTCTTAAAGACAGTGTTCCATTGCGTCCAGAACGGGGAAGGGGTGTTACCAAAAAAATGCTCAGCAATTAATTGACCTTCGGAACTTTGGTGCGCGGCCAAAGCCTGAGCAAACGCTGGGTTGGTGCGAAAAACAACCATCAAGCTGTCGCGCGTGCCCTGCCAATCGCGCTGTTCATACATGGATTGGGCTGTATCCCACCAATCCTGTACAGACGCGGTCGTTAGGACAGCCGTCCCCGATGTCACCTCGGTTGGCGCGACCGAGGAGCCTGTGGCCGAGTTGCCGGTTGTAGCCAACGGTGTCGCGAAAGGATTAGCGACACGGGTTGGGACAAAGGTTGCGGTCGGTGGGCTGGCCGTCTCAGCCCCTGCGATCAGGGGCATTGTCGCAGGGTTTTCGCCACTAATCCCTAATTTTGTCATCCAAGTGGAAGGCAATAAGCTAATGATAATCACCAACCCCATGACCAGTGGCAACAGGGCTAAAAGCGACCCCAACAACACACCCGCCCAGTTGGTGCTTTCGCGGCGTTTACGTGTTGGGCGGAGCAACGTGGTGGTAACCGATCTATCACGCTCTCCATTCTGCTTAAAGGCCACAGTTTCGTTCGTCTGGAGCAGGGCCGCATTACTTTTAGGCGAAGGCGCCGGCACAAGCACTTGCGAAGTTGTAGGCGTCCGCCGCACAGCGGGCAAGGTGGCCATGGTTGCGGTATCATCTTGCGCAATGATTGGCTGTTCGGGCAAGCGAGTGGCGGCGGCCAGATCAGCCGCCAAAAAACTGGCAGTCGCATGTCTTTGTTCTGGCTCTTTGGCCAATGTCTTCTTCAAAATATCAATGACTAAAAGGGGCAGTTTGGCAAGCATCTCTTGAGAAACAGTTACGGAATCATAGACGTGTGCATGCAAAATCTGCGTTGTCGTACCAACAAAGGGCGGCCGGCCGATCAAACAACGATACATGACAGCCCCTAACGCATAGAGATCAGCGCGGCCATCAATCTGACGACTGCCAGCGCATTGTTCGGGCGCCATATAAGCCGGTGTGCCAATCGTGCGCCCTGCGCTGGTCAATTCGGGTGCGTCTAGACTGCGGGCAATCCCAAAATCAGATAACAACGGCACGACGGGAAAGTCAAGTGCTGTAATTTTGACTGCACCTGGTGTATTGGGCGCCACGCGCCGCAATAAAATATTGCTGGGCTTTACATCGCGATGAATCACCGCGTGTTCGTGGGCATAGACCAGTGCGCGCGCAATGGGCTCCAACAGTTTACAACAATCAACAACACTTAACTGGCGTTTTTGTTCCAGTAAATCGGCCAGGCTGCTGCCTTCGACCAGTTCCATGGCAATATAGGTGACGCCTTGATCACCCGTTTGGCCGACTTGTAAAGTTGCGACAATATTGGGGTGTACGAGCGTGCTAACGGTGCGGGCTTCTAAGCGGAAACGTTCGCGTACAACGCGGTCGGCACCAGGCAACAAGACCTTGAGCGCAACCGTTCGCTCTTGTATCTGATCTACTGCGCGATAGACCGAAGCCATCGCTCCGCCACCCAGGCGCGCTTCAACCCAATAATGGCCGACGGTATGGCCGACCAAATCGCCAAAGCGCTCATCGGAATTAGAAATTTCATTCGATGCAGCAGGCGGTAGGCCGCTTGCTTTCATTGCCCCAGAGTTGTTATCGGTGTTATCATCCGTGTGATTATTCGACTCGCCGTCTGGAAAATTATTGGGTGACAAAGACATTGAGCAAGCATCCGATCCCAAATACTTAATATAAAATACAGGCGCTTTGCCTGTTTACCATGATCCTGATATATTTTACTAAATTATACTCGCGGTTGTTGCGAAGTAACACTTTTGGTCGGCAAGAAACGTTACATTACACAAGTTGTAAGGAAGTTACCACTGGTTATTTTCGCCCAATCGCGGTATACTTAGCAACGGGCTCAGTCGCTATGTGTCTAGAATCTTGCACCATATACATGAACGTATAAATCATGCGAATTTGTTCACAAACGAGCCTAATTTAAGATATACGAATAAATAGCCGACATGGACACGGGATGTTTGTTAGCAGGCAGCGTGGTATCTACTCCCTAGCAAAACCAAGCGCGCAGAATCCACCTCAGTGGCATTAACGCAATCGCTGTCCATTAACGTTCAAATGAAATTTGAGGTAGATAGTGTGAGCCGGTACGGAAAACTTATCTGCATGAATGGTCCCAAAGTTGGGACAGAATATGAATTACTCGAGGATGTCAGCACGGTCGGCCGGGCGGCCAGTTCAACCATTGTGCTGGAAGATCAGTTTGCCTCGCGCCAACATGCCGAAATTCGCCACCATGACAACGCTTATCAAGTTCATGATCTGCAGAGTAAGAACGGGGTATTGGTAGATGGTCAGCGCTTGGCCTTGGGTGGAACAGCCTGGTTGCGCGATGGTAGTGAAGTGCAATTCGCGTCGACACGTTTTCGTTTTTACGATCCTTCTGCCACGGCCACGGCGCCTTCGTTATTAGCGATCCACGAACCCGCCCTGCGCATTGATCCGGCCACACGCCAGGTCTATGTTGATGGAGAAATTCTCGATCCACCGCTTAGTGTAAAACAATTTGATATGCTCTGGTTTATGTATCAAAACCGCGGGCGTGTGATTAGCAAAGATGAGATTGCCCAGGCAGTCTGGCCAGAGGCACAGGGTGATGTCTACGACGCTAATATTGACCGTATGGTAAGCCGAGTGCGCAGCCGCATTGAGCCAGATAGCAGTGAAGAACCGCGGTTTATCGCGACCATTCGTGGCTACGGCTACCAATTACTCACAGACTAACAGCGGTTAGGCTATTAGTTCAAGTTTTCAAGACAATATCTACAAACAGGGTGTTCCTATCAATTTCCTGAAGGTCAAGTGGACGATTCCCCTCCACTTGCTATGCGATCTCAGATGGGCGGTTAATAAAAGATAATTTATGGGGCCGGTGATTGACGGTCATCACCGGCCCCATAAATTATTCTATAGCCAGGACCATCCTGGAATAAGGGGGGAATTAAGCAAGCAACAAAAAGCCGCAAGCGATCACGGCTGGCAACGCCTGCACAAAGAGAATCTTTCGACTAACCGTAAGACCACCATAGAGACCGGCGATAATGACACAGAGCAAAAAGAAGATTTTCACCGCTTCCCCACGTGCGCCAAGCGTAAGCCCCCAGATCAGCCCCGCCGCGAGAAATCCGTTATATAACCCTTGGTTTGCGGCCAGCGTTTTTGAAGCCGTAGCAAACTCAGGCGTCAACCCAAAAGTTTTACGACCATAGGGTTTATCCCAAAGAAACATCTCGATCACTAGAAAATAAATATGGAGAAGGGCAACGAGGCCGATGAGAATGGCGGAAAGGAGAGTCATTGTGTGATCCATTTGCTTGACAGCTTAGTGAAACGTGAAGCGTGATAAGCGAGTATATAATGCACTTATTACGCTTCACGTTATTTTACTGGCGGCGCCCAGGTCCTTCTATAATGCGCCCTGGTTTTGCCCCAGTGTGGAGACCATTGTCTAATACGCGCGTGCCATTGATCCAGACATCGCGCACGCCGACCGATAGCTGGTGTGACGCGTCAAACGTTGCGCGATCGAGAATTGTTTCTGGATCAAAAACGACAACATCAGCGAAGAAACCTTCGCGCAACAGGCCACGCTCACGAATGCCTAAACGACTGGCCACTGCCGAACTCATCTTGCGCACGGCGTCTTCTAGGGGAATCACCTTTTCTTCGCGCACATACTTGCCTAAAATTCGCGGATAACTGCCATAAGCGCGCGGGTGATAAGGTCCTAACGGTTTCGCCCAAGCAGGGTCCAAGCCACCCGCGTCGGTGCCGATCGTCAACCAAGGTTGCTGTAACTGCAACCGAACGTTATCTTCATCCATCATAAAATAGATGGTGCCAATTCGTTGTCCTTCTGACGCCAGGAGATCCATCGCGGCATCCACCCACGCCTGACCGCGCATAGCAGCAATTTCCGCGAGACGCTTGCCAATATAGGGCTGATTTTCAGGTTTATAGAAACCAACCGGCATCACACCTTCTGGCCCACACAAATCGGCCATCGCCTCCCAATCTCCCGACGGATTGAGGGCCTCGGCGCGGATTTTGGCGCGCATGGCCGGGTCAAGTAAATTCTCATAAAGTTTGTTATCGACATCTGCCCACGGCGGCAAAACAGAGGTGAGCCCGGTTCCTGCCCCAGTATAGGGGTACATATCGGCGGTTACATCCAGGCCATTGGCACGCGCTTGATTGATCAGCCCAATGGCTTCAATCATTTTAGGCCAATTACGCTTGCCAGCTGCCTTCAGATGGTAAATTTCTACCGGCACGTTGGCTAGCCGGCCAATCTCGAGGGCTTCGGTAAGACTTTCGATAAACCGATCAGCCTCAGAGCGCAAGTGCGTGATATAGATGCCATGATATTGGCTGACAATTTTGCAGACTTCAACGAGTTCCGCGGTGCCTGTATACGCGCTGGGCGGATAGATCAGGGCATAAGAGACGCCTAACGCGCCGTCTTCCATCGCCTCTGCCATCAAGCGCCGCATTGTGTCGAGTTGCGCTGGCGAAGGCTCACCTAGCGCCATGCCCATCACATAATCGCGTAACGTGCCACCGCCCATAAACGACCCGATGTTGGAAGAAACCCCCGCTTCTAGCATCGCATCCAACCAATCACGCAGACGTTTCCAGGTAGGAATACGTTTGCGCCATGTTGGCGCTGTGGCCAGCATGGGGTTGCGATCCAGGTCGGCTTCACTGTGCTGGCCACCAAATGGTCCTGGCGTCCAATCCTCCCCCATGATCTCGGTCGTAACACCTTGCGTGATTTTAGAAAGACAACGGCCATCGACCATCAACGGCACAATCGAGTGGCTCAAAATGTCGATAAAACCAGGGCAGATCACCATACCCGTGGCATCTATCTTTTCTTTTGCTTGAGATGGTGTGATCTGACCGATTGGCGCAATTGCAGCAATCCGGTCATCTTTAAGGGCCACATCCCCATAGAACCAGGGGTTGCCAGTGCCGTCAATGATCTTGGCATTGCAAATTAAGCTATCGAATTGAGACATGCCAATTCCTTTGAATATTTCGTAGACTATCTACACGTTCAGCGTGATCCGCATCGTTCACGACAAATCCATGACGATACTTAATCCTTTTTATTGAGGGGCCAAATGCTCAGATTGGCATGTTTGTACGGCAACTGATTGAAATCTGGCACCAACGCGCCGGGTGCAATGGTGTAGATCACTTTGGCGGCAATTGGTTCAAAGCCCGCGTAGAAATGCTGCATCGATTTGACGACCAAGATCTTCTTTTGGGTAGGGTCAATGCCGACATTTGTGAAAACTTCGGGGCTAAAGGTTTGCGTGCGGTGGCTGATGGCGACAATGTCAATGCCGTTTGGGCCATGCAGCGCCACGGCATCTCCCAGCGGCGTGGGCCCTTCGGCAAACATCTGTGTGGCGCCACGGGCAATCTTGCCTACCTTCACCCGAATATCAACAGGATCGCCAGACATTGGGCCCATTTTGCCGCCAACGCGCAGATCTAATTCCACACCTTCGCCCACTTCCATCGCTACGGCCACCGCAATTGGATCCCAGATGCAACCAATGGCCGCATTGCCAATACCGCTTTCCAACATGGCGCGCAGCAGAAAAGTGGAATCGTTCGGTGCGCCGCCACCGGCATTGTCGGCCACGTCGGCCAGCACAACTGGTTGGCCCGGGAAGGCCAGGGCTTCATCCAGCGCTTCTTCTAATTGGCGATAATTGGGCTGGACACGGTCACGCATGGCATAAAATTGCTCGCCGAGTTCTTGTGCCAACGCCGCGCCTTTCTCTGGCTGATTATTGGTGACAACCAACATGCGCGTACCCAAATCTGGCACATCGCCCCACGGAAAACCGTGCCCCAACGAAACCGAAAGCACATCGTCTTTGCCTTCGAGTGCCTGCATCTGCGCCACAAAACTTTTCACCGGTTCGGTGGTGGTGTGATAGACGCCGATCATTTTGCAGTCATATAAACTGGTGACAGGTTTGCTCTTGCCTTCCACTGCGTCAGCAATGATCTGGAATAGTTCTTCAGCGCGTTCGGGCGGGTCGATATGCGGATATTCCTTATACGTAACGACGGCGTTGGCATTGTCTACCAGCGTCTGTGATAGATGACAGTGCAAATCTAATTCAATGCCAATCTGTACATCTGGGCCAACAATGGCGCGCGCCCGTTGCACGGTGTCACCTTCACAATCGTCATAACCTTCCGCCACCATTGCGCCATGCATCAAGAGCAGGACTGCGTCAACTGGCATCGCTTTCTCTAAATCGGCCAAAATTTCATCACGTAGTTCTTCATAAACAGAACGCAACGTGATACCCGCCGGCATGGCAAACGTCGTCAAACTTTCGACAATCGTCCAGCCGCGTGCCTTCGCCAACTCACGCCAACGCACGGGCACCACGGCTTCCGATTCTGGCGGATCACCATGTTGGCCGTTGCGCACCTTATAGTTTTGTTCAAAATTCTGCATGCCGGTTAAGAACGGGGAAAAAGTGTTGGTTTCTGTGCTGAGTAAAGCGGTGAACAACTTCATTCATGGACTCCAGGGTTGCGATTTACGATTTTTGATTTACGATTTACGAAGTGGTTTCGGCGTCTTCGTTGTTTCTGCTGTCGAGAATCATTCGTCGAAAGCAAAACAATCTACGCCGTCGAGTCAACCTCGTAAATCGTAAATCAAAAATCGTAGATCATTTCTAGCTCATTTAAATTGTTGATAAACCAGCCGCCCAATGTGGCCAAAGGCGCTGTCGAGCGCATTGACGCGATCCCATTCTGCCACTGGGTCATCTTTGACCGCAGCGGCGTCCCAGGTGCAGAAGACTGTGACCGCAACATGCGCGTGATCGTTGCAGTAGATGATCCCGCTATCATTCCGAATACCGCCAAGCGTGCCAGTTTTATGGGCGACGGGCGTACCTTCGGGCAGAAAGCGCGGGAGCCGTAAGTTTAATTGTTGTTGCAATAGGATGTGGAGCATTTGGTCACAAGCGGTGCGGCTGACAACTTCGCCTTGAAAGATCAGTTCTACCAAACGATTCAGGGCGCGCGGGGTGCCAACATCGTTGTCTGGCCCTAAGCTATAGGCGTGACCGTTACGGTTTGATGGTTCTTCTTTCTGAGGTTGCCCCAGATTTGTGAAAGCGAGGCGCGGGTCGGACCCCGCTTCGCCCATAATGTCGTTAAAAATATCGCGTACAGTCATCGGCACATGGATGTCAGTCAGCCCCAGTTCGTGCATGAACTGGGTGGTATTGGGCACGCCCAAACGGTGCATAACCATATCCGTAGCCGTGTTGTCGCTGATGATGATCATCAATGTGAGCAGATCGCGCACGGTTGGCATCAGCCCGTCTTGCAGAAAGACCAGGATGCCACTGGGCAAATTCTTTTCGGCCAAGGTCAATTCCCAGCGATCATCCAGGGTGAAACGCCCCTGCTCGATCTGGTGGAAAGCCTCGGCCAAGACAGGGATTTTGAAGACGCTACATAGCGGAAAGGGCTGATCTGCGTTGATGTAGATCTCTGCGCCTGATTCGAGATGTTTGATGGCAACGCCCATGGCGGTGGCTCCGCTGGCAGTAATGATCGATTCTATTTCTGGCCTCAACGTAGACATCTGGATCCTTATTTTTTGAAAGTTGGCTACACCCAATAAACTGGTTACTTCGCTTGCTGTTTTGGGTCGAGCGCATCGCGCAGACCGTCACCGAGAAAGTTGAACGCTAGCACTGTTAGTACGATCATAACGCCGGGCGAGATCGCAATATGAGGATAATATTCGAGGTATTGGCGGCCATCGGCGAGGATAATACCCCAAGATGGCGTCGGGGGGCGCACCCCCAATCCCAAGAAAGAGAGTGCTGATTCTAGAATAATGATACTGCCGATACCTAATGAGGCCAAGACGATAATTGGGCCAAGCACATTGGGCAACATATGCCGAAAGATAATGCGTGCGTTCGTTACACCAGAAGCGCGGGCGGCGAGCACATAATCGCTTGACTTCAAGCTAAGCATATCGGCGCGAATCACGCGTGCATAACGCGCC
>JAPLGZ010000852.1 GCA_026389895.1 Chloroflexota bacterium
TTGGTCTGGGTCTGTTCGTGGTCTTCTATGGGCTGGACTGGGTGGCGACTGTACCGCCCACGGTGCAGCTGGCTACGGATCTGTTTGGCAAGCGCAATGTAGGCACGGTCTATGCTTGGATTTTTGCGGCCCATCAACTGGGGGCTGCCACAGCCGCTTTTGGCGCCGGCGCCTTGCGCACTTGGCTGGGTGATTATCAAATTAGCTTTATGCTGGCGGGTGGCTTGGCCCTATTGGCCGCGGGGATGGTCTTGCGGATTGGCCACGACCCTCATGGCGATTTTCTACCGGTGCAACCAGTTGATAGAGCAATCTCGGCAGCGGATTAAACAGCGAATGGCAGAATAACAGAATCAACACCTTCGAACGTAGAGCATCGCTTCCAGCGTGACCTACGTTCGAAGCTAGACATAGGCTTTTGCCTACCTTGTACTTTGCTTACCTTGTACTTTGCCTACCTTATACATCGTCAGGCCACTCCTCAATCCTCATTTCATCCACCGTTTCATTACCATCTTTGAAGCAGGCCTTGATCTTTTGGTCTTTCAAAATCGACAGTAGCCAATAAGCTGCGTCAGACCACATCCTTTCAAAAGGGATTTGATCTAGCGTACACCAAGTGGGTTTCATTTCATCCGTTTCGACCGGCTGTCCATCCCACATTTTGGCCAGAAAGATATTCACTTAAGCCTTACGGGAGCCGTTTGGGCAGGCAAATTTATTTCAGCACTCGAAAGACCAATTCCGTAGCAAAATCAAAACGTTCAATCTGCCAGGGTTTGTCGGCCACCAATTCACGAAAATGCTGCTCATAGTTGACGGTCATCCCTTTGTGGCGCCCACCTAGGCTTTGGGCGGGAAAAGAGACACATAGAATTGGTGCGTTCAGGGTGTCGAGCAATTTTCGCCCAATCGTCTTGTCCACCTGCTCCAGACAAGGAATTGTCTTTAACAAAAGCACAACGTCGGCGGCTTGTGTTGGACAAGCCTGCAACAGATCACAAGGTTGGGCGGCGCCTTCCACCCCGAACACAACAAAACATTGCTGAAGAAAATCAACTTGATCCTGATAAATATCACAGGCTGCGTAAGTGACCCCGGCTGGCAACGGCATCCAAGGGATAGCCAGTGGGTTTAGCCCGCAGGCCAAATCGAGGATCGAAGTAATGGGGGGCAAACCAGCAAAGAGCGTGTGGTAAAATTCATCCAAAATGACCAGGCGCTCGCGCGTCGACGCATGATGCGCCATGATTTCTCGGCAAACCGTCTGCAATGCCCCAGGATCGTCGCCAGTTTGTTGTAAGGCTTGGAGCCACCCCGCGTACTCTATTTTTCCTGTCTGGTATGCGCCGGCAATTTGGTGAAGCTTGTTCTTGGTCGCCTTGATGGCTTCTTTTAACTGACGCCGCTTTTTGAGCTCTTGCGCGCCAATGGTGCGGACCACATCTGGTGACAAAGTCCGGTATTTTGAACTGGCTTGGACTGAGGAAATTAATAAATCTAGTTGCGAATCAAGCGACATGGCGTGAACTCTTCTATGGAATCAGCGTTGAGCATGGCATGAAATTGAATAGGTTGATGCGCCATCCGCTTTGCGATTCTCATGAGTATTATTCATAGCATAGGCGTGCCATATTGCCAAATAAGGGTTTGGTTTCTCAAGCCATGCCCTTATAATTGCTGCTTTTCACAAAATAAAATTGAGTTCAGACCAACTTGGCACATTCAGAACAAACTGTTAAGATTGCGTTATTGTAAGTTTCTCGCCATTATTACTTACAATAAAATCATCAGGCTCTCATTATAGTCCTCACCTACCAATAAACTTGATTGTCGGAAATCATCGATACGGCGAAACAAACGATAGATCTACAAACAAGCTTAAATTCGTCCCCCACCTTAGCTCGAGTTTGTACAAAGACAGAAACGGGCTTCTGCCGTATGAATTTTTCAGCGGCAAATTTTCGCCCAGCGGTATTTTCGGAGATATTCAAAAACTCTTGCCCTGTTTTCTCACTATGTTTATGTTAGGATAAAAGTCGAGTGTTGGCATCGGAAGGGCCCGCCCCGCTCTTGATCAAAAGCCCGGTTCTCACTGTGATTTCAGGATTGAGGAGAAGCTCCGATTGAAAAAGTGGACAACTCAAGCTAAGCATCGTCTACAAAACAAGCTATTTCATCTTTATAGGGATAGGTAAAGCAGATAACCGAGAAAGAATTTTAGCCGTAAAGGTCCAAACATAGCAAGGCGAATCCCCTTTGCGCCATCTGTACGTTGTAGGTAAGTAGCGCTCACGGTTGTTTTATACGACTGGAAAACTAGATCAACAATTTACTGTGCAGTAAGCAAAAAGGAAAAGTGATTTCGGTGTTTAACACAAAATTCTTAAAGCAACGTGCACACCCAGTGGTGGCAGCAATCTGCCAAATGGTCACAGCAGGGATCGTTAGCTCTGTGGCCTTCGCCTATATAGCCAATGCCCAAGCCCCTACAATCGACGGGCTCTGGTCAGATACGGATCAGTCCCGCATCCCTACCCAAGGTGAGCGGCTGATCATTCCCGATCAATATCGCACCGTCAGTTTAAAGGTGGATGCCTTGCAACAACGGCTCCAATCGACACCGTTGGAACGCAGTGCCGCGGCCCAAATCCAGCAGGTGCTCCTCAGTCTGCCGCTGCCAGACGGCACGTTTGACCGCTTCCAGATCGTCGAATCGCCAATCATGGCGCCTGAACTAGCAGCCAAATTTCCCCAGATCAAGACCTTTGCTGGGCAAGGCATTGATGATCCGACGGCCACCGTACGCTTTGATTGGACGCCGTCTGGCTTTCATGCGATGATTCTCTCAGCTACGGATACGGTCTTCATTGACCCCTACAGCCGAAATGACACCACGAACTATATCAGCTATTTCAAGCATGACTTGCCCCCACCAACCGATAAAACATTTAGCGAAGCCACCCCGTCTGGCGACGATGTGCGGCGCGCCGAAGAAATTGCCTCGTTGGTGGCGCGCAATGGGCAGAAATCCTCTGGTGCAGAACTGCGCACCTACCGTCTCGCCGTCGCGGCCGATGGCGAATATACGACGTTTCAGGGTGGTACAATCCTAGATGCTCATGCGGCAATCGCCACCACGATCAACCGCGTCAATGCCATCTATGAACGCGAAGTCGCCGTACGCATGGTCTTGGTGGCCAATAATGATGCGCTGATCTATACCAACGCCGCCACAGACCCGTACACGGACAGTGACCCGAGCGCCTTACTCGTTGAAAACCAGGCCAATATTGATACTGTCATCGGCACCGCCAATTACGATATTGGGCATGTGTTCACGACGGGCGGTGGTGGGTTGGCTGGCCTTGGCGTCGTCTGTAATGTCAATTATAAGGCGCGCGGCGAAACCGGTTCTTCTTCTCCCGTGGGTGATGCTTACGACGTGGATTATGTGGCGCATGAGATTGGTCACGAGTTTGGCGCCAACCATACCTTCAATGACAATACAAAAGGCTCTTGCGCCGGCAACCGGAATGGGCATACGGCCTATGAGCCGGGTAGCGGGACAACGATTATGGCCTATGCTGGCATTTGCGCCCCTGATAATTTAGCCGAGCATAGCGACCCCTATTTCAGCACAATCAGTTTTGATGAAATTATCGCCTTCACCACTACGGGAGACGGCGACAGTTGTGCGACGACGACAAGCACCAGCAATGCAGTGCCCGTGCCCGAAGCAGGCGCCAGTTACACCATTCCAAGACAGACGCCCTTTACACTGACCGGCTCGGCCACGGATGATGACAACGACGCATTGACCTATGGTTGGGAAGAATTCGATCTTGGCAATGCCAGTGTAGCCAACGTCGACACAAACCCGCCCTTCTTCCGTTTCTTCCCACCGACGACGAGCCCGTCGCGCACCTTTCCCCAGTGGTCCGATATTCTTAACAATACCACCACAATTGGCGAAATTCTGCCCAATGTCAACCGCGTCATGAACTTCCGGTTCACGGCGCGTGACAATAAGTTGGGCGGCGGTGGCGTGAGTTACGACAGCACCACCGTCCAGGTGAAGGCAGATGCCGGCCCCTTCCTGGTCACGGCCCCCAATACCGCCGTCACCTGGACGGGCAACACAACCCAAGCCGTGACTTGGAACGTCGCCAACACGAGTGCAGCCCCCGTCAGTTGCGCGAACGTCAACATTTTGCTCTCAACCGATGGCGGCTTGACCTACCCGGTGAGCTTAGCCACAAGCACCCCCAATGATGGCGCCACCGACATAACGGTGCCCAACATTCAAACGACAACCGCCCGCGTGCAAGTCGTTTGCGCCAATAATATCTTCTTCGACATTTCTAACGCGAACTTTACGATCAATGCTTCAGGGAGTACATCAACCCCAACGAACACCCCAGTACAAACCCATACCGCAACACCAAGCCCTACCTCGACAACCACGGGGACAGTCCTGCCAACGAGCACAGCAATCAGTACGAAGACACCGGCAGCTACGAATACACCAACCAGCGTGTTAACAAGCACGCCTACGCCAACGGTAACACCCACGGCAAGTGCGACGCCCACCACGACCGCGACGCCGACCAATATTCCCACGGCAGAACCGACAGCAGTGAACGTACAGGTTACGGGCAGGCTTGTCGATCCGGACACACAAAAGGGGATAGCAGATGTCTTGCTAACCTTAGCAGGCGCGAGTGAGGTTGCACGGCAAGCGAGCAGCCCTGGCCAAGCGCAGATCACGAGTAGCCAGGTATACACCACAATGACTGATCTGGACGGTGTTTTTGTCTTCCCCGCGGTCGAACTCGGCACCTATAGTTTGGCCGGTGTTAAGGGCGACCAGGTCTTTGA
>JAPLGZ010000692.1 GCA_026389895.1 Chloroflexota bacterium
GATGGATTATGGTCCGATGATCGATTACCATCTGGCCCAAGGCGCCGATCTCACGATTGGCGTCATGCCGGTGCCGCTCGAAGAGACCGATCGTTTTGGGATTATGCAGGTGGACAGCGATATGCGGATTGTCCAGTTTTATGAGAAGCCCAAAGATCGCGACAAGGGCAATCTGGCGTCAATGGGCATCTATGTCTTTAGCACCCATATGTTGGAAAAACGCCTGAGTGAGGGCAGCTCGGATCAGCCACGCTCGGATTTCGGTAGCCATGTCATTCCGGCCATGATCAACGCTGGCGATCGGGTCTTTGCCTATAAATTTGAAGGCTATTGGGTGGATGTGGGGACCATTGACTCGTATTGGTCGACGAACCTGGCGTTGGTGCAACCAAATCCGGCGCTAGATTTATATGCCGATCACTGGCCGATCCACACGCGTTCCGAGGAGCGTCCCGCCGCCAAAATTGGGCCTCAGGCCAAAGTCACCAGCAGTTTGATCTCCAACGGCTGTGTGATTCGTGGCATTGTTAGCAACAGCGTATTGAGCCCTGGCGTCTATGTCAGCCCGGGCGCAGTCGTCAAAGATAGCATTCTCATGAACGATACTTGGGTAGGGCCCGGCGCTTTACTCGACAAAGTAATTGTCGACAAACAGGCTGTGATCGGTGCTGGCGCGGTGGTGGGCCAGGGTGACGAAAAAATTGTCAACGAGAAGATGCCCGACAAACTCAGCCACGGCATCACCGTGATCGGCAAAAATGCGCGCGTGCCAGATGGGGTTCAGGTAGGCCGCAATGTGTTAATCAATAGCAATCGCGATGAGCCAGATTTCCCGACCAACAAAATTGTGGCCGACGGTCAGACGGTATAGCAGGGATACGGGATTAGGCAGTGCCTTCATCCCTAATCCCATATCCCACGCTCTACTGAGCGTCCTAATCCCTACTTCTTACAAGCTTCCCATATCAAAACTTCGAGGTTATCCATGACACGCGCATTTGCCATGATTATGGCTGGTGGTTCAAGCGAAAGTTTAAGTGTGTTGACTGAGGTGCGCGCCGAGCCGGCGGTGCCGATTGGTGGGAAATTTCGCCTGATCGATTTCCCGCTGAGTAACTGTGTCAATAGCGATATCTATAACGTGGCTGTGCTCACCCAATACCGCCCGCGTAGTTTGAATGATCACATTGGCATTGGCAAACCTTGGGATTTAGACCGGGCCAGCGGTGGTGTGCGTCTCCTTCAGCCCTATCGCGGCGGCCCCTATGGCGACTGGCAACAAGGCAATGCCGACGCCGTGCGCCGGAATCTTGAATTCGTGAATCAGCAAAACGAAGAGCATGTGCTGATCCTGGCCAGCAATCATATTTACCTGATGGACTATCGGCCCATGTTACGCCAGCATATCCAGACGAATGCTGACCTAACTGTGGCGGTGCACCGGGTCAATTTATATGACACCCATCGTTATGGCATTGTTTCGGTGGCTGCTGATGACCGGATCATTGATTTTCAAGAAAAGCCACAGCGTACGCGGGAGACACTGGCCTCGATGGGGATTTATATCTTTCGTAAAGAGGTGTTGATTGACGTACTCATGAATAATGAGCACGTGGACTTTGGCCGCCAGGTGTTGCCGGCGATGCTCGAAAAACATCATGCGATCTCTGCCTACACTTTTCCTGGTTATTGGGCCAATGTCGGCACTGTTCAAGCCTATTGGGAAGCCAATATGAGTCTGCTGGCCGAAAATCCAGCGCTCGATCTCTCGGACCCAGAATGGGTGGTGCACACCCGCAGTGAAGAGCGCGCGCCCGCAAAGATCGGCCCCAACGCCCAGATCGGCGGCAATTTACTCTCAAACGGCGCGCGCGTGGATGGGTTGGTCGAGCGCAGCGTACTGTCGCCTGGGGTTTATGTGGCGGAAGGCGCGATTGTGCGGGATAGTGTTTTGTTAAACAATACGGTGATTGAAGCGGGCGCCGTGGTGGATCGTTGTATTATTGACAAACAAGTGGTCATCGAAAAGGGCGCCAAAGTTGGCTATGGCGATGACAATTCACCCAATAAATTAATGCCTGAACAGATCAATACGGGGCTAACCTTGGTGGGCAAAGGTAGTGTCATTCCTGAAGATGTGGTGATTGGCCGCAACGTCGTGGTGCATCCTTTTAGCGAGGCGACGGCCTTTGGCAAACGCAAACGGGTGGCAAGTGGCGCTGATGTCGGCAAGAGTATGCGGTAATCTGATGTTTGAAATTCGACCTCTCACACAGATCAACCTAGACGACCTGACGCGCATTGCCAGCGGCTATACGGCGGATAGCAAATATGTGGTTCATTACCATGATTCAGTCACTCACACCGCGTTTGAACTGGTCTTGACTAAACTTGACCAACCCTATGTTAAAGCCTATGACCACTTTGATGCGGCGACTGCTCAACGGTATGGGGAAATTCTCGCAAGTGGCTACTCCTTCGGGGCCTTTGACGGGGAACAACTCGTTGGACTTTTGATCGCTGAACCGCAATCTTGGAACAATAGTGTTGTGGTCTGTGAATTTCATGTGGCGGAAACTCATCGGCGCCGGGGCATTGGCCGGCGCTTGATGGAGGGCGTCGCTGCGCAAGCCACGCAAACTGGTCTACGGATAATTGTATGTGAAACCCAGACGACCAACACCCCAGCTATTCAAGCGTATCGTAAGCTGGGTTTTCGGCTCGAAGGCGTGGATATTTCGTATTATACGAATAACGATTATCCAGATGGCGAAGTTGCAGTTTTTATGAAGCGCAGGCTGGATAATCTCGAAAATAGTGCTTGACAGTGTACACTATTATAGTGTACACTGTTTTAGTATGAACAGAAATATTACTCTTTCCGCTGAAGAATCAATGATTCAACAAGCACGTCGGCGTGCGATGGCAGAAAACATGACCCTGAACGATCTGTTTCGAGTCTGGCTAGAACGTTATATCGCTGCTCCTGCCGCTGCAACACAATTTAGGGAGTTGATGCAGCGGTTTGATCACATTCAAGCAGGGCACAACTTTAGTCGTGAGGAAATGAATGAACGCCGCTGAGTTATCGGGTCTTTTTTTCCTCGATACTAATATATTTGTATACTCCTTTGATCTGTCTGCTCCTATTAAGCAACAAATTGCGCGCCAATGGATTGAAGATGCACTACGCACACAGCGCGGCATCATCAGTACACAAATTATCCAAGAGTTCTTAAATGTTGCCCTACGCAAATTTGTTCGCCCCATGAATGGAACTGAAAGCCGCGAATATATAAAAATCGTCCTGTCACCGCTCTGCCAACATTATCCTTCGTTGGCGTTCTATGATCATGCTTTGCTCTTACAGCAGCAAACAGGTTTTTCCTTCTATGATTCCCTGGTTGTAACTGCCGCTGTGGAAACAGGCTGTCGTACGTTGCTCAGTGAAGATTTACAAAACGGTAGAATCATCGAAGGTATGACGATCCGCAACCCGTTTCTGGTTGCCTAAGTGGCTGTTAGGCCAAAACCTACTATTTCTGCGCCAGTTGACTTACCCCAGACTTTCTGCTACTATCCTGCTGCCTGTTTTAACGGAATGCCCCGTAAGTCCCACATCCTTTAGGTTTGGGCTATCAGGGGCTAAGTTGTTCGGATAGCTACTGCTAGCCGATGCTTCAGCATGACCCAT
>JAPLGZ010000810.1 GCA_026389895.1 Chloroflexota bacterium
AGACGCATATTGGCCTCACCGCCGGGGCGTTTGTGTTGGAGGAGAGCGTGCTGCATTGGGTCAACGATGGCTTGATGGCGCTCTTTTTCTTTGTGGTGGGGTTGGAGATCAAGCGTGAGGTGTTGGTTGGCGAACTGGCGAACCCACGAGCGGCGGCGCTTCCTATTCTTGCTGCGGTTGGGGGTGTACTCGTGCCGGCCGGGATCTATGCCCTGTTGAATCAAGGCGGTGGTGGTGCCCGCGGGTGGGGGGTGCCAATGGCGACTGATATCGCCTTCGCATTGGGCTGTCTGGCTCTGCTCGGTGATCGCGTTCCGTTGGGCTTGAAAATTTTTCTGACGGCCGTGGCGATTGTGGATGATCTGATGGCGGTGCTGGTGATTGCCCTCTTCTATGCCAGTGGCTTGCACCTGATCTGGCTCGGCGTCGGGTTGGGAATTTTGCTGCTTTTGATCCTGGCAAATTTCTTTGGGATTCGCAACCCCATAGTCTATGCGGGCCTTGGTCTGTTGGTCTGGTTGGCGTTTCTACATTCTGGGGTGCACGCAACAATTGCCGGTGTCCTCGTGGCCTTAACGATTCCCGCGCGCCGGCAAATTGATGCGCCGACTTTTCTGGCGCGCGCCCACGAGATTCTTCGGCAATTTCAGGGGAATGGCGATCCAGGAACGCCGGGGCGAGTTGCCGAAGTGCAGCAGAGCGCCGTGATTGAATTAGAGGAGGTGTGCGAGCAAGTGCAGGCTCCCTTGCAAAAGATGGAACATGCCCTACACAGTTGGGTCGCGTTTGCCATTATGCCGATCTTCGCCTTTGCGAACGCGGGGGTGGCCATCTCTGCCAACAGCTTGGGCCGTGAATCCTTCCCCGTGCTGCTCGGCATCGTGTTAGGACTCACACTTGGCAAAACCATTGGGATCTTGGGCGCCTCATGGCTAGCCGTTCGCGCTGGCTTCGCTGAATTGCCCCAGGGGGTCACCTGGCAACATATGTTGGGTGTGGGCGTGCTTGCAGGCATGGGCTTCACCATGTCACTTTTTATTGCTTCATTAGCGTTTGCGGACCCAGCGTTACTGGCCACGGCCAAACTGGCGATCCTCGTCGCTTCTCTGCTTGCTGGGGGCGCAGGTTTCATGCTCCTGCGTCGCGTGCCGAAAGCTGCAAAATTGTAACTCCTCAAGTGTAGACAGGTAGACCAGGAAACAGGGCATATCTCCTATCTATCTATTTCCCTGTTTCCCTATCCCTCTTTATACCTAAACAGTTGCGCAAAAATTAGCTTGATTTGTTGTTTGCTCTGTGTGCTGCCTGGGCGCTTGGGGGAATAATCGTGAGATTCGTGTGCCGCAAGCAAAATAGTAAATCACAAATTGTTACCCTGCCTATTTGACAGTGATCCGGCAACTTGATATGATCGCAATTCAGATATTCTATATTTCTCATTCTGTGTTTTCAAAAGCAATGCATGGGTCAGGCTATGTGCATGATCGAAGTTAGTTTTGGCGGCAGAGATTTTGCGGCCAACAATAAAAAGAGCAATAAGCCTATCCCGGACCCCATGTCTGGTCACCCGCGCTTGCTCTGATTTTGTGAGAACAGCAACCGGCCATCCAGACGGATAGGCCGGTTTCTTTTTGCCTGCGACTGGCGTGCAACCAGGCTGTTTGGTGCAGTAGCGAAGTCATTGCTGTGGCTTCGTCAGTGACTCAACCATTCGGGGTTAATCGGTAAGTGCCAACAATTAACCGTTGAGTAGATTTTTTAGTCAATAGGGAGCTCAAAATCGTGAGTCTTGACAATTTTGCTATTATTGAATCCACCTTGCGCGAAGGGGAACAGTTTGCCAATGCTTTCTTTACCAGCGAGCAAAAGATTGAGATCGCGCATCTGCTCAATAACTTTGGGGTAGAATACCTAGAGTTGACCTCGCCGGCAGCCAGCCCACAAAGTCGGCTTGACTGCGAACGGATTGCCAGCTTGGGTTTGCGTTCTAAGATTTTGACGCATGTGCGCTGTCATATGGACGACGCCAAACTGGCGATAGATACTGGCGTCGATGGCATTGATGTCGTGTTTGGCACCAGCAGCTATCTGCGTGAGTTTTCGCATGGCAAAGATATCCCCTACATCATCGACTCGGCGATTGAGGTGATCGAATTTGTCAAGAGTCAAGGGTTGGAAGTGCGCTTTAGCAGCGAAGATAGCTTCCGCAGCGATCTGGTTGATCTGTTAACCATCTATCGCGCAGTGGACAAGATCGGCGTCAACCGGGTTGGCATTGCCGACACGGTGGGGGTTGCCAATCCCCGCCAGGTTTATGATCTGGTGCGCACCTTGCGCAGCGTAGTCCATTGCGATATTGAATTCCACGGCCATAACGACACTGGCTGCGCGATTGCCAACGCCTATTGTGCCTTGGAAGCCGGCGCGACCCACGTTGATACCTCCATTCTGGGCATCGGTGAACGGAACGGGATTACGCCGCTGGGTGGTTTGGTGGCCCGCATGTATACCTATAATGCCGACGTGATTCGGCAAAAATATAACTTGCCGCTGCTGCGCGAGGTAGAAAATTACGTGGCCGGCTTGGTCAGCGTTGATGTGCCTTTTAATAACTACATCACCGGCTACACGGCCTTCACCCATAAGGCAGGCATTCATGCCAAGGCCATTTTGAACAATCCCAGCACCTACGAAATTCTTGACCCCGCCGATTTTGGCTTGACGCGCTACATTCATGTGGCGCATCGGCTCACCGGTTGGAATGCGATAAAACAGCGCGCCGAGCAGTTACAACTGACTTTGAGTGACGAGGATATCAAGCTGATCACAGCGCAGATCAAAGTGCTGGCCGATCAGAAGAATCTAAGTCTAGATGATGTGGATGTGTTGCTGCGCAACTATCACAACCCAAGTGTTGAGACCGAAACGTTAGAAACCATTGCCGCTGATTAAGAACAGTTCGCCGCACGCTATGGCGATTTTACATCTGGACTTAACGTGTTTCAACACGTTTCACATAGTAGGCGGCGAATTCATTCGCTGCAGAAATCTAAGCAACAATGACGATAAATAACCCTGATCCTCAACCGTGGCAAACCTTGGCCACCCGCGCCGCCTTTCAAAATCGCTGGCTGCAAGTTTGGCTGGACAATGTGGCGCTGCCCGATGGCCGGCAGTATGAATATACACGTTTGCAAGGGGCTGGTGTCGGGGTCGGGGTCCTTGGTTTTAATGCGAACGGCGAGATTTTGCTGGAACGGGAATATCGCCATGGCGTCAATCAAGTAGTCTGGCAAGTGCCTGGTGGGCTGGCTAAGGCGGATGAAGATCTGCAACTGGCCGGTTTGCGCGAACTCGAAGAAGAGACCGGTTATGCGCCGGCCGAGATAACGACTACTAGTGTGCGCTACCTGGGCATGATTTGGGACAACCCTGGTTTTAGCCCGATGTGCAGCCACATTTATGCCGTGTGGAACCTGATCCCAACGGGTAAAATCCAACGCGATCCCGCTGAATTTGTCACGTTGCATTGGGTCACCGCCACCTGGTTAAAAGAAGCTGTGCGCAGTGGCGAGATCAAAGACCGCGTGGTTGTGGCGGCTGTGGCGTATTTACTGTTGAATGGATTTCTAGACGATAAGCGGTAAGGTCGTTGGTGATCATTGGTGTTTGGTAATTTTTACTACCTACGACTCACCATTTGCCACTTACTTCTTACCAATTACTCCTTACCATGTACCAATTACTTTAGGTTACTCTCTATGACCAATCAAATTTATCCCCCCCAAACTTTTGCGCAAAAAGCGCTGGCTCGCGCGGCCGGTTTGGATTATGTCGAAGTCGGTCAGGTTGTCGATGCTCGCCCAGATGTCGTGTTGAGCCATGATAACACGGCGGCTATTCGCCAGATCTGGCTGGAATTTGGCCAACCGCGCGTCCTGATTCCCGACCGGATGGCGATTACGTTGGATCATGCCGTGCCGGCGCCGACCACAAAACATGCGCAGAATCATGCGGAGATTCGGGCCTTTGTGGCGGAACAGGGTGTGCGTAACTTTTGGGAAGTGGGCCGCGGTATCTGTCATCAAGTGTTGAGCGAAGAAGCGATTGTTTTGCCCGGCCAGACGGTGTTAGGCTCCGATTCGCACACGACGCACTTTGGTTGGCTCGGTGCTTTTGGCGCAGGCATCGGGCGCAGCGAGGTAGCCGCGCTCTGGGCCACTGGTGAATTGTGGATGAAAGTGCCGGACACTTTGCATATTGTGCTGGAAGGTTTGCTGCCGCCCGGCGTCACGGCCAAAGATTTTACCCTGCGTGTGATTGGCGATCTCGGTGCGGATGGCGGCATCTACACGGCGCTTGAATTCAGCGGCGCAGGCATCACGGCACTTTCGCTCGAATCACGCATGGTCATCCCCAACATGATGGCCGAAATGGGCGCCAAAAATGCCTACCTGCCACCCGATGACCAAGTGATTGACTATCTGGCGCGGCGCAAGGCAAAAAGGGAAAACCAAACCGTGAGCGACGAGATCGTCTCAAATCTCAAAGCTCAAATCTCGAATCTGGCCCTCTATCCCGACTCTGGCGCACCCTACGCCGCCGAATATCACTATCGGGCCGAGCAACTTGAACCGTACATTGCCTGCCCGCATTCGATGGACAATGTGCAACCGCTTTCGCAAGTGGCCGGGACGCGTGTACAACAAGCTTTTCTGGGCACCTGTACCAATGGGCGATTGGAAGATATTGCCGCGGCGGTCGATGTGATGCGCGGCCGCCAGGTCGCTAAGGGCACCCGTTTTCTGGTCATTCCAGCGTCGAGCCAGGTGTTGACCGAGGCGATGCGGCTGGGTTATATTCAAACTTTGGTAGATGCGGGCGCAGTGATCGGCGTGCCTGGTTGTGGTCCCTGCATGGGCAATCACATGGGCGTGCCGGCGCCCAAAGAAGCGACAATTTCGACCGCTAATCGTAATTTTAAGGGCCGCATGGGCACGGCGGATTCTGAGATTTACCTGGCTAGTCCCGCCGTCGTCGCCGCATCGGCTGTCAAAGGTGTGATCGCCGATCCGCGCGAACTTTAAGGCAAGCCAGCGCGAATCGCCCCCTGCACTAAGTGAAACTTGATAAACACTTTGTGTTGAAAATAAATTTTTGAGAGAGCAACCTATGCAACTTCAGGGTCGGGTCTGGAAATATGGTGACAATATTAATACAGACGTCATTTTCCCAGGCAAATATACGTATACAGTCACCGGGCGCGACGAAATTGCCCGCCATGCGTTGGAAGATTTAGACGCGACTTTTGTCAAAAATGTGCGGGCTGGCGATATCATCGTGGCTGGCCGCAACTGGGGCTGTGGCTCCAGCCGCGAACAGGCTGCCAGTTGTCTGGTCTATAATGGCGTGGGCGCGGTAATTGCCGAAAGCTTCAGTCGGATTTTCTATCGTAACGCGCTCAACAATGGCCTCTTGGCGATCACGTGTCCGAGTGCGGTGCAAGCCATTGAACCCGGCGAAATAATTACGATCGATCTGGCGCGTAATGTCGTCCAATGTGCCGCTGGCGAATTTGCCTATCCACCGTTAAGCCCCAGCGTGATGGGGATTGTACAGGCTGGCGGACTGGTGGCATATGTCAAGCACAAATTAGCCGTTGCCTAGACCCGCCAGTTAGACTCAAGGTTCGTGGATGAAGAACGCGTTGTTGCGCCTGGCCTATAAAGTGTACAGCTTAAAATGGCGAATTACCCGGCCGATCATGCTGGGTGTGCGGATCATTTTGATCCATGAGGAGCAGGTTGTGTTGGTGCGCCATAGCTATCAAGAACAGTGGTATTTTCCAGGTGGCTTGGTCAACCGTGGCGAAACGATGGCCCAGGCGGCCATGCGCGAAGCATGGGAAGAAGTCGGCGCTGTCTTTACACGCGAACCAGAATTATTGGGCATCTATCTCAGCTCTTTTGAACGCAAAAGCGATCATATTGCGGTCTTTTACACCGATGCTTTTACGTTACAGCAACCGACCGATCGCTGGGAAATTGCTGAACGGGGCACCTTTGCGTTGCAAAGGTTACCCGTCGATCTTTCGCCTGGCTGTAAGCGGCGGATGGCTGATTATCTGGCTGGCAATGGACCCTATATGGGTAAATGGTAGAAAAACGTGGCGCGGTGTTGGCGATGAAGGGCAAAGGTTGAGGCGACAATGCATCTAGATTTGTGGTGGCGCGGTGTCTTAATTGGGCTGACCATTGCGATCCCGGTGGGGCCGATTGCGTTGATGACGATCCAACGCACCCTCAATCATGGGCGCACCATTGGTTTGGCAACTGGGTTGGGGGCGGCGACGGCGGATCTCGTCTATGGTGCGATTGCCGCGTTTGGGTTGACCCTGATTTCCAGTTTTCTGATCGATCACAAAGTCTGGTTTAGTGTCGTGGGTGGCTTGTTTCTCTGCTACCTGGGCGTGCGTACTTTGTTAACCCCACCAGCGACCCAAGCGGCCACGGTGCGCCAGAACAATGTGTTTAGCGCCTATACATCAGCCTTCTTTTTAACGTTGACGAATCCACCGACCATTCTCTTCTTTATGGCGATCTTTGCTGGTTTGGGCATGGCGAATGCCGGCCTCACTGTTGGCGCCGCCATGAGCATGGTGATCGGCGTCTTTTCTGGATCGGCGGCCTGGTGGCTGACGCTCAGTTCTGGCGTTGGGCTCTTTCGCACCCGTTTTAACCCAACGGCGTTGGGGTGGGCCAATAAAATTGCTGGTGTAACCATTTGTATCTTCGGCATTGTGATTTTAGGGAGTCTTTGGCGATGAATCGTTTAGCGGACGGCGAATTACGGCGCGTTGCCTTGATCCCCGGCGATGGTATTGGGCGCGAAGTTGTCCCGGCCGCGCGTCAGGTCTTAGAGGCGCTCGCTTTGCCGATCGAGTTTGTTGAATTAGAAGCGGGCTGGGAAACGTTTCAACGGACCGGCGCTGCATTGCCCGAAGCCACGGTGGCGGCCTTGCAAAATTGTCATGGCGCGCTCTTCGGTGCGGTCAGCTCACCTAGCCACCGCGTGGAAGGCTACAGCAGCCCGATCATTGCCTTGCGCAAGCGTTTTGACCTGTATGCTAATCTACGACCCATTGTTTCTGCGCCCGTGCCCGGCAGCCAACCCAAGGTAGATATGCTGATCGTGCGCGAAAATACCGAGTGTTTGTATGTCAAACAAGAGCAATTGGTCGATAACGGAGAAAAGGCGATTGCGCAGCGCGTGATCACCCGGCGCGCTTCTGAACGCATCGCCAGAATGGCCTTTGACCGGGCGCGTTTACGCCACAGTCACCTGCAATTTTTAGCGCGACCTTCGCTCGTGACCATTGTGCATAAGGCAAACGTACTCAGTATCAGCGATGGTCTATTTCGCGAATCAGCGCTACGGATTGCACAAGCATACGCCGACATTCCGGTTGAAGAACAATTAGTCGATTCAATGATCTATCGCCTGATCCTTGAACCGCAACGCTACGATGTGGTGGTGGCGCCGAATTTATATGGCGATATTATCAGTGACGCGGCGGCCGCCTTGGTGGGTGGGTTGGGGCTCGCGCCCAGCGCTAATGTTGGCGACCAGTTTGTGGTTGCCGAACCGGTGCATGGCAGCGCGCCTGATATCGCAGGGCATGGCATTGCCAACCCGGTTGCCACGATCTTGGCAACGGCCTTGTTACTAGAAACGCTCGCTATGAGCGAGGCGGCGTCTGCGATCCAACAGGCGGTTCAACAGGTTCTCGCTGAAGGGCCGCATACCAGAGATTTGGGTGGCAAGGCCAAAACCGCCGAGGTAACGCAGGCGATTATTCAAAGATTAGGGTAGAGCAACCTCGCCCTGTCCTCCCTTACTGGGAGGGTGCCCGTTGGTCGGACAGAACAAGTAATTTTGTCTGTCCCGAATCAGTTCCCTCTCAGTAAGGGAGGGTTAGGGAAGGGGTCTACTACAGATTACGCTACATTGCTTTTTGAAAGTTTATCATAAAGGAGAAAAGATCATGGCTCTGAAAAAAGTTACCGGCACCGCCGAGTGTCCTGAATGTTTTGCCGAAATCGAATTGAAAGACGTTATGCAAAACGAGATCACACAATGTCCGGACTGTGGCGCAGATCTAGAGGTGGTTAGTATTGAGCCCCTGGAATTAGCGCTGGCGCCAGAAGAAGAAGAAGATTGGGGTGAATAAGATGAAGTTTGGCCTACTCCATAGCCGCGTACGCGTGGAAGAAAAATTATTGTTTGAAGCCTTTGAACGCCGCGGCATCGATTTTGATCTGATTGACGATCAAAAGCTGATCTTCGATATTTCTGATCTTTCGCATGTCGCCGATTACGCCAAATATGATGTGGTGGTCGAACGCTGCATCAACCACGGGCGCGCGCTCTATAGCCTGCGCATTTTAAATGACCAGGGCATCAGCACGGTGAACACGGCCCAAGTCGCCGATACCTGCGGCAATAAGTTGCAGACCACCAGCGCTCTCGCCACCGCCGGTGTGCCGCAACCGCGCACGTTGGTCGCCTTTACGCCAGAAAGCGCTTTGGAAGCGATTGAACAATTGGGCTACCCGGTGGTGCTCAAGCCCGCCGTCGGTTCATGGGGCCGGTTGCTGAGCAAGGTCAATGACCGCGACGCCGCCGAAGCGATCTTGGAACATAAAGATACGTTGGGCAGCTACCACCACAGCATCTTTTACATTCAAGAATATGTCCGCAAACCCTTGCGCGACATTCGCGCCTTCGTTGTGGGCGATGAGACGATCTGCGCGATCTATCGTGGCTCAGAACATTGGATCACCAACACGGCGCGCGGCGGTAAGTCTAGCAATTGCCCGGTCACGCCCGAGCTCAACGACATTTGTTTGCGCGCCACGCGCGCCGTTGGTGGTGGTGTGGTGGCGATTGATGTCTTTGAAGATCCCGACCGTGGTTTGTTGATCAACGAAGTCAATTACACCATGGAATTTCGCAACAGCATTGCGCCAACCGGGGTTAACATTCCGGATCGCATGGTTGATTTCGCGATTAAGGTGGCCAGGGATGGCTGGGCGGCGGCTAATGGCTGGCAAAATGGCAGCCCGCTCCACCAACCCGTTTCGTTAACGGCGGGCGTATCGGCCTAGTTTTTATTAAACTGCTTTTACACCCGCAAAGGCGCAAAGTTTATCCGTTTTTCTTTGCGCCTTTGCGGGTGTAACCCTATCGATCAATTGCGTGATAAAATCTTATGACTGAAAAAATTACAGCGTCGATTGTCGGCGCGTCTGGTTATGTGGGCGGCGAATTATTGCGGCTGTTGTTAGACCATCCCCACATCGAAGTCAAGCAAGTCACCAGCGAGCGCAATGCTGGTAACTATGTACACTTTACCCATCCCAACTTGCGCGGGCGCACCAAACTGCAATTTGTCAGCGCGGCGGATCTGGAAAGTTGTGATCTGCTTTTTCTGGGTCTGCCCCACGGTGGGGCCATGGAACGCATCGACCGTTTTGCCACATTAGCACCGCGTATTATTGACCTCAGTGCTGATTTCCGGTTGCATAACCCAGAGGACTATCCAAAGTGGTATGGCAAAGCGCATACAAATCCGGCTTGGCTGGAAAAGTTTGTCTATGGGTTGCCCGAATTGCATCGCGCTGAGATTGCCAAAGCCAACTATGTAAGCGGGGTGGGCTGTAACGCTACGACGACAAATTTAGCCATTTGGCCGCTCTTCGCGCAAGGCAATCTCATTGACCTGGCGCGTGGCGTGATCTGCGAAGTCAAAGTTGGCAGCAGCGAAGGCGGCAATGCATCGAGCGACTCCACCCACCATCCCGAACGCGCGGGTGTCATGCGCAGCTTTGCACCGACCGGCCACCGGCATACGGCCGAGATCTTGCAGGCGATTCGGCTAACGGGTGTCGAAACCACTGTTCATTTAAGCGCCACCGCGGTGGACAATGTCCGCGGCGTATTGGCAACGGCCCATCTCTTTGCGAAACCGGGGATCACCGAGAAAGATCTATGGCGTGCCTATCGCCAGATTTATCGCAATGAACCCTTTGTGCGGATCGTAAAAGAGAGCACGGGCCTCTACCGTTACCCCGAACCGAAGATTCTTTCCGGCAGCAATTATGCGGATGTGGGGTTTGAGTTTGATGCAGAGACGCAGCGGATCGTGGCGATTGGCGCCATCGACAATTTGATGAAGGGTGCGTCTGGTACGGCCGTGCAATGTATGAATCTCATGTTGGGTTGGGATGAGACGACGGGGCTTGGCTTTCCGGGCTTGCATCCAATTTAAAACTTATTCAGTGGTTTTGTAGACGCCATATTTATTTTCTGTTTGCCTGAAAAATCTGTGAAATTTGTGGGTAGTTGATGAGCAAACGCATTGGTATTTTGGGTGGCATCAGCCACGAATCAACGTTGGCCTATTACGAGCTGATCGTGCGTAAGTATTTTGCGCATAGCGAAAATGCTTATTATCCAGAAATTGTGATTTTTAGTTTGGATTTTCAGAAATTTACGGACTTTGAGGATAGTGGGGATCGGGCTGGTTACATTGCCTATATCCTAGAAGGCGTGCAGGCGCTGATTGCCGCGGGGGCAGATTTCATTCTGATGGCGGCCAATTCACCGCATGCCGTCTATGAGGAAGTAACTGCGCAAGTCAATATCCCTTTCTTGAGCATCGTTGAAGTTACGCTAGCGGCGGCCCTGCGGGTAGGTATGCAAAAATTATTGCTACTGGGGATCAAGTTTACGATGCAAGCCACGTTCTATCAGACAGCTTTTGCTAACGCTAATTTGACCCTGATAACGCCGCTTGAAACCGAACAAGATGAGATCAATCGCATCATTTTTGCTGAATTGGCTATCGGAAATTTTACGGAAGCGAGCAAGCAGTGGCTGTTGAGACTCATTGATCAATACGCAATTCGTGAGCAGATTGATGGCGTAATCCTCGGTTGTACAGAATTGCCGTTACTTTTGCAAGCTGGCGATAGCGACTTACCGCTATTAAATACGCTCGACTTGCACGCCGAGGCCGCATTGAATTATGCACTTAGGCGGGCCTAAAAGCCAAAAAAACAGTTGTTTTGGGTCTAATTTCGTATAGTTTTATGTGAATTTCGTGTAGTATTTTAACGCTGATCCAGTGGATGAAGCTGATGTTTGATTGTCTTTATGGCGTAATTCTGCTTCTATCCGTTTGGACGGTTATCTTAGCGTATGGTGATAGCCAAAAGCGTGGGGAATCTGCGCTATTGCGAGTTGCGCTCATTGTAATTTTTTGGCCGGTTGCTCCGATCCTTTGGTGGCTCTGGCGCGGCTTCTAGTATTCGTCACAGCGTAGCGGCAAGAAAAAATAACGCAAGCAAATAAGGCAAAGTGAACCATGATTGTAATCAAAGTAGGTGGCGGCAAAGACTTAAATATTGATGCCGTTGTAGCCGATATTGCTCATCTGCGGGCAAACGGGCAAGAATTATTGCTGGTGCATGGTGGCGCTGAAACCACCAACGAAGTGGCGAAAATGCTAGGCCATCCACCAATATTTGCAACGAGTGAAAGTGGCTACGTCAGCCGGCGAACTGATCGCCGTACATTGGAAATTTTTGAGATGGTCTATTGTGGCCAATAGCACAAAATAACTGTGGGGAAAGTTGCCGCGGGATATTGAAATAGGCGTGAAGTCATTTTGATGTGGTTAGTCTAGGCAAACCCACCGGCTTGGATAACGATTCAACTGACGCTGATCTTTTAATTCGCTTTGTGCCTAATCGTATTGGCCTCCATCATGAAATTATCCAGATAAACAACGTGGCTCTCGCCGCCAATGCCTCGACGATTTTCTAACTCAACAGGCGGAGCATCTCGGCCATCTTCCCAGGAAATGGCAACATGCCAGATGGCACTTTCACCTACAAAAAATTCTGCTGGCATAAATGTCATTCTAGAATTGGAGGGTCGGTGTGTCCGATCTTCTGGCGTATAGGTGGCTGACCAACCCTCAAACATGCCTGACCAAGCTTCCCCATGCGCGTGGAGGGTTTGAGCAAATGCGCGGATAGATTTTATATCAGGAATAAGCACAGGGAGTGTGAATACATTGTCACCCGTTTTAAAATTAGCTTGTTCGACCTGCATTTCTGCGTGCCTCCTCTGCTGCATGCCACAAGTTCAAAATATCGGAATGATACTTCTGAACCAACTCTTCTGCTTGGCGTAAGTCCCGCCGAGAAAATCCGCCACTATTAACACAAGTGATAGGAGAAATCCAAAACTTTATCTCTTTTCCATCTTTGGTTACATGAACATGGGTAGGTTCATCTAGATCTGCCATATAAAAGCGGCCTATAAATCCCGATTCTTCAAAAACTTTTGGCATGGATGATACCTAACATGGATTTAGGTAGAGCTGAACTGATGTTTGAGTATACGTCTGAGCGAATTTCATGTCAAACATATGTTATGGCATGATATGTAGCGGCGTTATGAAGACAATAAAATAAGGACGAAATCATGATCGTAATCAAAGTAGGTGGCGGCAAAGAGTTAAATATTGACGCCGTTGTCGCCGATATTGCTCAGCTGCGGGAAAGTGGGCAAGAGTTATTGCTGGTGCATGGTGGGGCTGAAACCACCAATGAGGTGGCGGAAATGCTAGGTCATCCACCAGAATTTGTGACGAGTGAAAGTGGCTATGTCAGCCGGCGAACTGATCGCCGTACGTTAGAAATTTTTGAGATGGTCTATTGTGGTCAATTAAACAAAATGTGGGTGGAGAAATTTCAGCGCGCCGGTGTCAACGCTGTGGGGTTGAGTGGGTTAGATGGCCGCATCTTTGAAGGAACCCGCAAAGATACCCTGCGCGTCCGTATTGATGGCAAGCGCATGGTGTTGCGTGATGACTGGACGGGCACGGTTGAGCGGGTGAATACGGCGTTGTTGCGTCTTTTGCTCGATGCTGGATATTTCCCTGTGGTCACGCCGCCGGGCTCATCAGACAAAGGTGAAGCGATCAATGTTGACGGTGATCGCGCGGCGGCGATGGTCGCGGCAGCATTTAAGGCCGATGCGCTGATTATTTTGAGCAATGTGCCAGGTTTATTACGCAACTTTCCCGATGAAAATAGTCTAATTCGCGAAATCCCACGCGCAAAAGCAGATGATTTTATGCAATATGCCGAAGGCCGGATGAAGAAAAAAGTGATGGGCGCTGTAGAGGCGATTGCCGAGGGCGTGCAAAAGGTGATCTTCGCCGACGGTCGTATTGAGCAACCGATCACGCAGGCGTTGGCAGGTGGCGGCACGCAGATTGCGTAATTACGCGTAGTAATTCTGTCTATGAGACACTGAAGGAACGTAAGATGCAAAATCTGATTTCACAATTACAGTACGCCGAGGTTGAAGAAGAATTGCTGGGTGGCACAACCGCTCGGCGCGGTGAAACCGTCATTGCGCGCGGTCAGGGTTCATGGTTATGGGATACCGAAGGCAAACGTTATTTGGATTTAACGGCCGCGCAGGGTGTCGCTATGTTAGGCCACTGTCATCCCCGACTGAGTGCCGCGTTGGCCGAACAGGCGCAACAACTGATCGCTTGTCCCAATTTTGTCTACAACGACACGCGGGCTCGATTTGCCGCTAAATTGGCTGAAGTATTGCCCATCCATCTGAACCATATTTTCCTGGCTAACAGTGGCGCAGAAGCGATTGACGGCGCACTCAAGTTGGCGCGTTTGACCACCAAACGCACGGGCTTTGTTGCTTTTATGCGTGGCTTCCACGGCCGAACGGTGGGCGCCCTTTCGCTGACCTGGGAGCCTAAATATCGGGAACCATTTCAACCGATGCTTGATGTGACGCATGTCCCGTATAATAATTTGGCCAAGCTGGCCGCGGCCATTAACGAAAATACGGCCGCCGTTGTATTAGAAGTGGTGCAAGGCGAAGGCGGCGTGAATCTGGGCAATGCTGAATTTTTGCAAGCTGCTCAGCGACTCTGCCAAGAACGCGGCGCGCTACTGATCTTGGATGAAATTCAGACCGGCTTTGGTCGCACCGGCAAATGGTTTGGTCATCAGCACTTTGATCTGCAACCCGACATTATCTGTATGGCAAAGGGCATTGGCGGTGGTTTCCCAATGGGTGCGATGGCGTATACGCAGCAAGTGCAAGACGCTCTTTATCCAGGCGCCCATGGTAGCACATTTGGTGGTAACCCGTTGGCCTGTGCCGCGGGATTGGCGGCGATCCAAATTTACCAGGATGAAAATTTGATTGAACGTAGCGCCCAGATGGGTGAATTTTTGCGCCAACAGCTGGGCGAGGCGTTACATGACCGCACGATTGTGCGCGAAATTCGCGGCCTTGGGTTGATGGTGGCTGTCGAGCTACGCGAAAAAGTGGGGCCATATCTCAAAGTTTTGATGGAAGAGCATGGTGTGTTAGCCCTGCCAGCCGGCACCAATGTGTTGCGTTTGTTGCCGCCGTTAAACATCTCGGAAGCCGAGATTGAGCTTGGTGTCCAGGCGATCGCCAACACACTACCTGCCTAGCCAGTGATCTAGCGCCAGTGTATCAAGCCTAAGCAGCAACTAACCGGTTTAGGCTTGGGCGCCTTTGTCTAATCACGAGCAAAGAAGCGAAAGCTACAGCGAAAATGATGAGTGAGCATCTGGTAGTCTCTGAATCTACAGCCATTGAATTACTACACGGCCTCGTTGCGGTGCCTTCGCTCTCGCGCCAGGAAGCCGCAGCGAGCGCTTGGCTCGTTGGACAAATGCAGGCCCTGGGCTATACACGAGCCTTTGTCGATGCCGCTGGCAATGCGGTCGGCGAAATGGGCGCGGTGGATGCGCCGCATACTGTTGTATTGCTTGGGCATATTGATACGGTCCCGGGCAACATCCCCGTGCGCGTCGAAAAAACAAGCGATGGTGCGGTGCTTTTTGGGCGGGGGAGCGTTGATGCCAAAGGGCCCCTGGCGACTTTTGTGGGTGCAGTGGCCAAACTGGGTGCGCAGTGGGCCTTAGACCATAATATTCGTGTAGTTGTCGTCGGCGCGGTTGAAGAAGAATCCGCTTCCAGCAAAGGCGCACGCTTCATTCGCGATCGTTTTGATGGTCTGCAAGCACCTCTGCCTGTTGCCTGTATTATTGGTGAACCGAGCAGTTGGCAACGCGTGACGCTTGGCTATAAAGGCCGTATCCTCGTTGAACTAGAGGCCAGCCAACCGATGGCGCATACCGCGGGTCCCGATGCTGGTGTCGCGATTGTGGCCGTCGATCTTTGGAACTGGATCAGCGCTTATGCCGCCAATTTTAACCAGGCGCGCGATAAAACCTTTGAGCAATTTCAGCCAAGTCTGCGTGGCCTTAGCACGTTTACCGACGCCGCCATGCACGATCATGTGACGGCCAACGTGGGCATTCGGTTGCCACTCGATTTCGATGTCGAGGTTTTCAAAACACAAATAACAAGTTGGGCGATAGAACGGGTTGGTCTAGACGCTGCCACCTATGTGTCAGACGGCAGCCTAGAACCCACTTTTGAAATGCTTTCCTTCGCTGGACCCTTGACGACGCTCACTTTGCGCTTCCATGCTCACGAACAAGCTTGGCGTAGTGACCGCAACAGTTTTCTTGTCCGTAGTTTTCTGTCCGCCATCCGCCAAATTGATGCCTCTGTCCGCCCTACCTTTGTGGTTAAAAGTGGCACCAGTGATATGAATGTGGTGGGTCCCGCTTGGCACTGTCCGATTCTTGCCTATGGTCCTGGTGACAACGCGCTTGATCATACACCCAATGAACATGTCAACCTTGCAGAATATTGGAAGGCCGTCTTGGTGCTTGAACAGGCCTTGCGCAATCTCCCAGACTTGTTATAAGTCTCTAAAAACTCAATGGTCGGAACAGTTCCAGTAAAACCATAATTTCTAAATTCGCTCAAACATCTGCTCCCAACAACTGCGTAATAAGGATCAAAATAATTAGGATTGGCATAAGTAAAAGCCTCGCTTAGACACGATACGGGTATCATCTGACCGCCTACCCCGTTTGGCTTTAAAACTACTGCCGAAATATCCGAAAAACAAAGTCCGGTTATTGGAAG
>JAPLGZ010000503.1 GCA_026389895.1 Chloroflexota bacterium
GTTGCTGTTAGCGCGCCTATCAGGCAGACAGCCGGGCCAAAGCGCAGGCCGTAGTTAATGCCGGCCACGGTCTGGTCGTTCAACCCAAGGTAACCCTGCGCTTCGATCCGGTGGCGGGTAGTGGCAATGGTTGCCATAAACAATCTCCTGTTACGCAGATAAGTCACTGCTCACCTGCCTTCTGTTGCTGCTCTAGCATGATTGCCAATGGCAAAAAAGCTGTTGGCGCCCATGACGCCACTGGTCGGTGAGAATTGAGCGTCGCCCCATACCGGCATGCCCGCCGCTAGGTGAACAGGCTGTTCGCCCAGGGCCACCCGATACTCGCGCAACCCCGCGTAGACTCTGGTGGTATAAGGTAAGCCCCCGCCCCGCACCAACTGGGCCAGACGTTGGTTGCCGGGATGAGACCACACCCGCAGCCAGCGGATGCCAGCAACCTGGGCATGGTGCTGCAACTGTTGCCAGAGGCGGCGACCGAGCCCTTGCTCCTGGCAGCTATCTTCGACCAGAATGCCAGGTTCGGCGGTCGGCTCTGCCGCCTGTGCTTCTTGTACGTAATAGGCCAGACCCACAATGGTTGCCTCTGGTTGAGTGATGGCCACAAAGCCTGCACCTCTGGCTGGATCAAGGCGGCAAATTGGTGCGATTTCAGCCAGTGTTGGCCTGCGGTACTGGAGATAACGATAGTAGACGCTCTCCGGTGAGAGGCGTTGGTGCATCTCATAAATCAAAGCGGCATCGCCATACTGAATGGGACGCACCGTCACGCCTTTTGTGTGCGGCGAGCGCAGTGCCATCCATGGCTCGGTTATCGTTGTCATTAGTAAAATTCTCCTTTTCCCGTTCCTATGTCACAAAATTGCCACAATATTTTGGGGGCAAAACTTCCCGCTTTTTGAACTTTGTTCAATTCTTTTTACCCTAAGTGCTGCATGAGCATTAGCGTTTTCTAACTGGCAAATATATTTAATTTGGCATTTGGCTGGATGGTTTGCCGGATACGAGCTGCATCCTACGCACCTGCTGCCATAGGCTGCGCAGCCGACGCCAGGTCATAATTGCCAAGCCGGTTGTCAAACGAAAGCACTGCTTTACTGAATGAAGCAGTGCGTTGGCGCGTTCTGCTCTTGCCCTGAGCACCGCACGTTCCAACCGGTGAGCAAGAACTCTACGCTCGTATTCTTCATGCGCATATTGCGCTCGATATAGCTCAAATAACATGGTTCTTTTCCATTGAATGAGCACGGGTTCATTTTGTCATTGTTTGCGCAACGTCATGTGCCCCACTATTTCTTACTCGTTCCACTCAAGCACCCTTCCGCCGCCAGTGGGGGTGAAGGGTACGCCAGCGGTGGAGCAGGCGTACCAGCGATTCACCCTACAGTTCAAGGCGTCCCCTATTTCTTTCTCTGCCACGAGATCAACCTCGGGCTTTGGGTGCGATCAGATTGTCCACAAAACCGATCGCATAGAGGAACGTGCCGAAAAAATCAAGTAACAGACCAGACTGTAGAGTAGCGTCAATCGTCTTTTGATGCTGATGCAGAATGCACCGTCTGCTGTTCGACCCTAGTGTTAGAAATGAATAGGGTAGACAGGCGAGTTCGCCTTATGTTTTGTGCTGCCAGCTAGCTGGCAGCACAAAACGAGGAGCCGCTTTTTTATTAAATTTGCAGCAATTGTTCGGCCAAAAATTCACTGACCACTGCTTTGATGTCGGCCAGGTGTTTGTAGCTATGGCTCATTGGATGATCCTCCAACCAAAATTGCAGGGTCAAGGGCGTATCACCGTAGAGCGAATTCGGCACAGCTATGTCCAACTGGGCGTCGGTTATGGCCCGGATGGCGGTTGCTGCCGCGGTGCTGTTCTGGCGCAACAGTGCCAAGGTGGTCATGCGATCTGGCTCGGCATGTTCACCGGCATGTTTTGCATTGATTTCGGCCACTAGATCCCAGGTAACCCCTGCTATCGCTTGCCCGTTGGCAATCGTTTGAGCCAATGCCATCTCTAATGGATACATAGTGGCCACATGGTGAACCACGATGCCGATACTGCGGCCATCTTGAGCGATAGGCGCCGCCCACTGTTGTGGGGTCATACTTTCGACATGGGCGACTAATTGGTCGACACCTTGTTCCAGCCGGGTTGCCAATGCTTCTGCTCGCTGATTCATTGTAAATCTCCTTTTATCATAGGTAGTGTGTGATAGGGTGGAGAGAGTGCCAGTCCACTCACCCCTAAACAAATTGTGAATGCTTGATCATCTAGTGACTGGCCTAGCAGGGGTAGCTTACGCGTTTCTGATTGCCGCCGTGTGGGTATTGCCTTAGTTCACCTTCTTGTAGAAGAAGTAGTCGGCCGTATAAGGCACAAAGCCCTTGTTGCCCACGTCCGTTAGCCCCGTACAGCCCGTCGCTGGTGCGTTTCCACCAGCCGTGTTGAGCCGCTGAATAAAGCTAGTCACCGTCAACTTGTCCCCGCCAGTGGGGCCAGTTTGAGCGCCAACCGCCGTCACCAGGAGCCAGGGGATGGCATCCGTTGCAACGAAGGCAGGGTCAGTGGAGGAGTTCCCGTCCGCCACCTTGCCCCAGACGGTGCTGGTATCTTTAGAATGTTGCCATGTCGCCCGAATCGTACCCCCTTCCACTGGGTTAGGGCTGAAGTAGTGCGTGGTAGCCTGTTCCCGATCGTTGAACAGGGTGGCCTGCGGTGTAAAAAGCGTAAATTTGACACCAGTGCCAGCGGGCAGGCAGATATAGTTCTGGGTGCCGACGGCGTGGCCCACAAAGAACAACTTGTTCCCAGCTGGCACCGTAATGTTGGCCGGCACAGGGGGTGGTTTGAGATCATGGGCTTGGGCTGGCTGATATAGGAGTGAGACTGTGAAAACGACAGTGAGTGCTATGACGTATACACTGTGCAAGATGCGGCCTGTCGTCTGCTTCTGCAGTACATGGAGCTTATTCATATCATTTTCCTTTGAAATATGGCTAGATGAGTAACTTGAGCGTACAGCTTGCAGCGACTAATGACCCATGCTCTGCATGGCGGGGTCACCGGTATAAGCCTCGCAGGACACACTCGGATTCCAATCGGCAAACATACCGCTGGGGTTGTTCTGCCAGGCCCAGACATGCAATTCATAGAAGGCGGGCAGACCATAGCGATTTGGACTGCTCGCATAGTTGAATAGTTGCCCCATCAGCACCGGCGGGGTCTTGTGTTTGGCATTCCAGGAGTCAGCGAGGACGACATACTCCACCCCGACGAGTTGCAGTTTGCCATCTTTGGGCTCGTAGAGTAGCGCCTCGGGATGTTGGGCATCCACTTCGCCATCACCCACCAGATCGCCATTGGCAAAATGGATGCCCATCGCTCCTTCTTGCGGGCCAGCCACACACCCGTGAAGCAAGCCATAGCCGGCCTTCTTGGCTGCCTCTACATCCTTAAAGCGAATTGTCGCCTGGCGCACTGTCTCAGCGAGCGTAGCCGTTGCCGCCATACTGTTTGAGCGAGCCAGGGCGACGGAGGTCAAGACAATCAGCGCCAGGACTGCCAGACCAATTTGTAATAGGTGTTTGCGTTTCATCGTAAAATCTCCTTTTGTGTTTTTGTACTGCGGTTTATACTTTGGCTTTCTGCCTATCAGGCTTTTTCTTCGAGCTAGATATAGCTTAGCAGGCGCTCGCGGCGAAACAGCCCCCGCAGCGCGTCGAAAGTGCGTCGAAATTGTGTCGAAATCTTCGTAAAAGCCTATCTCCAAACATGTTAATAGCACCGAATAAATAAAACAGTAAAGGGTCTATACGCGGCGCAACTTCAGTCGCACCCTCTCCGACTTGCCACATTTCGTCGGTGCGCATCTGGTGATCGAGCGGCAGACCGCGCCCACCGCGCAAACTAGCGCCGCACTCTATCGCAGTGAATTTCTTGAAAGGGTTTTATGTCCAAGAAGCGTTGGCGATGCGCAGGAAGAGGGCTGCCAAAACATGGCTACCCAAATATGGCTACCCAAATATGGCCCTGATTACTATCAGCAAGTGGGGGATCGTGGACAATGGGAAGAGGCGCTAAAGCTTTACTCTTTGTCGAGCAGCAGCTATCCTGCCACGATGGTGCTTGACAAGGTCTACAGTCAGCCGCCCAGATTGTCGCCTGTATTGTTCGAGCAGGCGACAATCTGAACGGCTGATCAATCCTTAGATAGTGTGGTGCGTGGGTGTCGCGAAGATGTTAGCTTTTGCCAACGAGCAGAAACAGGCGTTTAAAAGGAAATAAAATCCTACCATTACTTTGTATTTTATAAACCGTGGGCAGGTGGTGCAAGACACTATTTTCAAAATCAACTTTTTGTGCGTTGTCACGAATTTCATCCAAATAGGGCTTAAGTCCCGTCGACTTAATCATTTCCACGATTTGAGCGTGAGATTCCATGACATGCATGTAACTAGTTTCCCAGATCGAGAAATTGCATGGCATTTGTGCCAAGATCTCGTAGTAATAACCCGCAGAATGGAAGTTAAACACATGGTCACTCTCAAAGGATGACTCAGGAAACATTTGGCGGTATCGCTCCTCTACCAGTGCATACACTGGCATCTCATGATACAGAGGCATTTGAATGGCCAGCACCCCCTTGTCATTCAAAGCATGGAACAGATTTTTGAGCAGTGACCCATGATCCGGTATCCAGTGAATCACGGCGTTAGAAAAGACAATATCAAATTCTCCAACGTATTTGATGTTCAGCGCATCCATCACTTCCCAACGAGCATGAGGGTAATCAGCCTTTGCTTTTTCGATCATGGCGACCGAGTTATCGATCCCAAGGATCGTGGCAGCCGGCCACCTTTGTGCCAATGCCTGGGTACTATTACCAGGACCACAACCAACATCTAAGATTTTCGTAGGCGCATCCGCTTCAATTCGATTGAGCAAATCAATCGCAGGCTGGGTTCTTTCCTTGTTGAATCGCAAGTATAATTCAGGATTCCAATCCTTGTTCATCAGCTCACCTTTTTTGTTAGTACATTTTTTGATTGAAAGTCGCGCCGTGGGTGGCGCGTACTGGAGAAGCCAGCCGGCTCGCCATTGGCTCCACATAGAGTACGTATTTAGCGTCCGCTTCGTCTGGGATGCCGGCAAAGAGATCAACTTCAATTTCCCGACCACCGTTGACCAAACTCAAGGCCCTGTAAAAGGTCTGGTTACCCCACAAAATGCGATGCTGCTCTGGCGGTAAGGCGGCAAACTTCTGATAAGCCGACAATTGCGAACGGTGACAGGCGACGGCTTGCCAGACCTGCTGCCAGTGGGCGACGGCGTCGATCCGGGTCGTAATGCCCCATTCCGGCCAACCAGTGGCGCGCCGCTCCACACCATCAATCGTCATCACCAAATCACCAAAGACTTGCTGATAGATGGCCAACTCGGCTGCGCTAAAGGCCCGATAATAGAGCTTGCGCACCTGATGCGGCGCTTGCCCAGCCCGATCCACATAGCGCGGGTTTGCCGCCGCACTAATGGCGGCTGTCGTAAATTGACAAATGGCGATATGGTCGGGATGACCGTAGACGCCAGAGGGATCAAAAGTAAGGATGACCTGGGGGCGCACCCGCCGTATATGCCCCACCAGTAAGTCGATGATCGCGACCGGATCGGCCTGATCGAGATCGCCATCCATATAGTCCAGTAAGGTCGTTTCCCGTACCCCCAAAATTGCTGTCGCCGCGAGCAATTCGCCCTCGCGTATGCGGCCCAATGTCTCTGCGCCGGGGTAAGCCGCTGGTTCGCCCATCCAACCGCGTTGGCCACGCGTGGCGCTGATCATGTAGGTGGCAACGCCTGCGGAGGCATAGTGCGCCAGCATTCCACCAAAACCCAGTGACTCGTCGTCGGGGTGGGCGAGGATGCACATAAGTGTACGCGCACTGTTCTGTACGCCATTGCGGTTCGTTTGCATGGTATTCATCATCTTCTCCTTTTTATCGTCGGTTGTAAAAAACGGGTTGATAGATAGTTTGAGTATGCTCATCGTCATTGCCAGGCAGAACAGACCTAGAACCAGGCCAACTGCGCGACGCTAACGAATGGTGTTCTGGATCAGCCAGATGCCAGACTTTTTCTTCAAGCTGTAGCTAGCTTAACAGGCAAAGGCGACAAAATAGCCCCCGCAGCGCGTCCAAAGCGCGTCGAAATTCCCGATGTCGCCCAAATTGTTTATTGGCTGGCGATTACCTTCTGATATATACTTGGCACAGTGGTGTTTTCTACTTTATCGCGCTGCAAAATTAAACAGCCTGCCCTGGCAGCGGGTAAGGATCAAGATGGCTGAACCCTTAGAACTGGCGCTACTTGGACCCCCTCAATTGCATCGAGCTGGACAACCGCTGGGGCGCTTTCGCTCGGCCAAAGCGTACGCGCTGCTTTACTACTTGGCCGTCACCCGGCGTGCGCAACCGCGCACTGTGCTGGCTGGGCTCTTTCGGGGTGATGTCGACGAATACTATGCGCGGCGCAACTTTAATCGCACGCTCTCGGACTTAACGCACTTCGTCGGTGCGCATCTGGTGATTGAGCGGCAGACGGTGGCCTTTGCGCGTAATCAGTCCTACTGGCTGGATGTCGAGGTGCTCGAAAGCGCAGGGGCACAGTCCCCTACGCGCCAGAATATTATGACGCTCGCTGCGGCCGCCGACCTCTATCGGGGTGAATTTCTCGAAGGGTTTTATGTCCAAGAAGCGCCGGAGTTTGAGCAATGGGTTTTGATAGCCCGCCTGATCCACTTTGCAGCATTGGCCTTTGGGGGCATGTAGCCGCCCACCGTGGCCAACGGGAATCTGTTACCGGCTTACCATCGGCAAGAATACCTTGTGGGCGGATGGATCGGGCGCACCCGGCGCACCCACCTGGAAGGTTACCGATTTGGCCGCAACCCCCGCCAGTGCAGTAATCATGGCCGCACCGGCGTTGGACCCGGCGTGATAGCTGGCGGTGACGTGACCAGTGGCGTCGCTCATCGCGCTGGCTGGCGTCACCTCGCCCAGTGAGCCAAAGAGCGTGACCAGTTCACCAGCCACCGGTTGCCCAGCGCTATCCCGCAGCACGGCGTTGATGGTGGCCGTCTGGCCTGGGTCTAGTTGGCTGGGGCCAAAGTCCAGGGTTAAGGCATTGGTGGTGGCGCTCGTGGCTGGATTCACCAACTGGATGGCGGCTTCGCGGTTTAGGTCATTGACATTGGCGGTGATAAGGGCGTGGCCGGCCGTACCCGTGGCTTGGAAGGTGGCAGTGGCGGCACCATTGCCATCGGTGGTGGCAATGGTCGGGTTGACGCTGCCGAGCACGCTCTGAAATTGCACAAGGCTCCCGGCCACGGGATTGCCTTGGGCGTCGCGCACCCGCGCCGTCACTTGGGCGGCGCCGTTATTCATGGGCAGAACCAACGCATCAGCCTGCAACAGAAGGAGCGCGGGCGGGTTGCTTTGGCTGGCGCGCGCTGGTGTAGTTGTTAACGCGCCAGCCATGCTGTCTAGTGTGTGTAGCACGGCGGTGAAGCGCTGTTGACCAACGAAGACGAGCAAAAGCAGTCCAGATAAAAAGATTAACGCAT
This sequence comes from Chloroflexota bacterium, assembly GCA_026389895.1. Lineage (GTDB taxonomy): Bacteria > Chloroflexota > Anaerolineae > Caldilineales > Caldilineaceae > JAPLGZ01. The sequence goes on from JAPLGZ010000503.1 coordinate 7,614, forward strand.
TGATGCGGTAGCTATTTTGGTAAAAGGTGTTCATGGTGATTTCCTTTGTGAATGTTATGTGTAATCGTCTAAGCGGTGAGCAACCAGTTTTTTGCCCAAAACCTGGTTGCTCACCAGCAAAGTTTTCTACGCCGTAAATGGTTGCTCCACCAGGCTATGCCAGTAGCGCCTATTTTTTGGGCTTCGTTCGTTCTTCGGCTTTATTTACATAGTCGCCGAACGTGCCATTTTCGATTGCATTGGGGCCAGTCTGAACTGCTGGCTGAATGGCGCCTGGTTGGAACCAGTCAGTGCCTTGGTTGCCGACTTGTTGATTGGAAAAGTATCCTTGCGTAGAGTTCAGGTTAACCCGGCGATCCGGCGACTGTACCATTCCATCTGTCCGGCTGAATATATCGCGATTAAAACCAATGGCGCTGATGCCACGCTTAGCCAGCGTCTCTTCGCTGCTTGTGTACCCACTCACCACGTTACACGCCAGGAAGCCAACAACGCCGCCTTTTTTCACGCCGGCCATTTCGGCAAACTCTTCAGGCGAGGTTTTTTTATCGGCAACGATGAAACCGCCCTTCGATTCGTTGCTAAAACCGACCATACCGCGATTGCCATGCCCGACAAAGATAGCGGCGCTGATGTTGAGCTTAGCCAGTTCTGCTTGCTTCTGCTCTGTTCTTAGTTCGGGTGCTTTAACGACATAAACCTTCAGGTTTTGCTTGCGCAAATCAGCGGCCATTGCAATGGCGACGGCCTTGTGATGATCCTCACCGTGACCAACCGAATAGGCAATGAGGACATCTTCCCCAGTAGGGTCGATGTTGCGCATTGGGTTGTTGCGCACATAGCTGTAAAGATTGAGCGCTTGTGGATCGGCCAGATCTTTCTCTGGCTGCTCAAAGTAGAGCGGGTCCACGGAGATGAAGCGCCCTACGCTCGGATCATAGTACCGCGCGCCGTAGTAGTAGAGACCAATCCCTTCATCCAGTTCATTACCGGTATAGCTATAATCAGCCACTTGTGCACTGCTTGGGGCGCGGCTTTCCCCAAAAGGTTGATACGTTTGTCGCTCTACCACTTGACCGGTTGGGTCGACCAAGACCGTAGCGCTCCCCAGGTGATCGCCGTGGTAGAAGAGTGTTTTGGTTTGGGCTGGGTTGTCGGTTTGGGGCGTCACATCACCCTGTAAGCCGCGAATCAGCCGGTTCTTGTCAAAAGGTGTGCGTACTTCGGCGATGCGTTCATCGTTGGCAAAGATATACTTCACCACTTCGTTATCACGCACCTCGAAGGAGCGATCTGGATAGAGTGCCACTTCGGTTTGACCGCCGTTATCCACCACTTTGACCATACGCTGGTCCGCATAGTTATAGCTGTTGAGCTGATGCAGGCCAGCGGCGCCGTTCACCTCGCGCAGGCGGTTGTGTGCATCCCAAGTGTAGGCAAAGCCGCGCCCAGCAGGTCCCCGCTCGATCAGACTGCCGTTGGCGTCATAGCGCCAGGCGTCGCCACTAACCTGGGTGAGCGCGTGGGGGCCGGCGGTTTGCCCCACCTGAAAGTCCCCCAGATTCTCTTCTGGCAAACTAGAATTTTTGCGCACCAGGTTGCCCACCGGATCGTAGCCATAGGTGATGCTATTGCCGTCGGCGTATTGTGCGGTCGTCAACCGGTTCAGGCTATCATAGGTAAAGCGCTCGCTGGCATCGTCGCTTATCGTTTTGTCCGCCCGCAGATCGTCGATGCGCAGAATGTTGCCAACGCCATCCAGTTGATAGCGCCAATCCTGATAGACCGCGTTTTGTTGACCTACCGTGCGCAGGGTGGCGAGCCGTTGGCGAGTGTCATAGTCATACGCGGTGCTCGCGCCATCGGCCGTTTCGATGCGGGTGCGTTTGCCCAAAGGCATGTAATCAATGTTGTTGACATAACCCGGCGCCGCTTCTAGGTAGGATTGCTCATTGTAGGCAAAGTGCTGCACTACACCGTCAGGATAGGTGAATTTCACCAACCTCTGCATGGCGTCGTACGCCATGCGCATGGCAAAGTCGATCTGTTCGCCGCGATTAGGCTGGGTAATCCGTCTCACCCGCCCAGTGATGTCGCCACGCGCATCATAGCTCAGATACTCGCCGCCCGCTTCATCCTCAACCCAGGCCAGCCGCCCCTGTGTATTTTGCGCATCGGCATAGTCGAGCGCCAGGTCGGCGTCATAGTGGTAGCGCACCTCCGGCGTCACATCCCCTTCGCTAGCAACGTAGTTTTGGGTCAAGATGCGGTTGGCTGGATCATAGGTGTAGCGGATGTGCTGCCCCTTGGCATCAACCGTCTCGATCACGTTGCCTTTGTCGTCATAGGTAAAGAAGGCTGGCCCACGGTCAGGGTCAGTGATGCTCAGTTTGCGTCCTAATGCATCAAAGGTCTGGGTCTTGACATGGCCCTGCGCATCGACAATTTTGAGTAAGCGATTGAGCCGATCATATTCATAGTGGGTGACATAACGCTCCACGCCATTGTTGACGCGGTTCACCTCTTCGACGGCGATAAGGCGTTCTAAGCCATCGAAGCTCAGGGTGCGCGGTGTATCATAGTGGGGCGAAGACGGATTGTTGTCCTCCTCGTCGTAGAGCAGTTGGCGCAGCGGCTGATAGACTACACGCGTAAAGGCGCCATCGGGTTGTTGGCGGCGCTCGATGCGCGCCAGTGGATCGTAATACTGGGTGATATGCGGGAGCGTTGCGCCAGGCGCTTTGTAGGCCAGATCAGAGTCGTAGTAGGGCAAGTATTCAACGCCGACGGTCTGGCGGGCATTGAAGATGGACGCGCCTGTGACGACCACCTGACCGGCTTCGGCTTCGCTGCGCGTCTGCAACTTGCGCCCCAATCCGTCGAAGTAGGTGACCGTGGTGTAGACCTGGTCTGTCCCCGACTGCTCACGCTGTTCACTGATAATCGCGCTGCGTGGGCTACCGATCTCGTAGCGGAACTGCTGGGTAGGTTGCGCCAAGCTATCACCGGGTTGGACGATCTTGCTGAGTCGCCCAAAGGTGTCATAGGCATAGGTGATCGCATGGCCGTTGTAGTCGGTGGCCGCGCTGACTTTGCCAAAGCCATAGTGATAGGAGGCCGCAAAGACCAATGCTTTGCCATCATCCAGGTGCATCCGTTCCACCACGGGGAAGGTGTGCATCAAGGCATCGTATTCCACGGTGATCACCTTGCCATTGGCATCCATTATGCCGATCGCATTGCCAAAGGCGTCGAACTGTTGGCGTTGGGTGGGTATAAACCGTCCCGCGCCGTTTGACCCCAAGCTCTCCTCCTGGCGCGTCAAATCACCGCGCGTCAGTTGACCCGTGGGTAGCCCCACATAGGGGTCACCATCATAATAGAGCCGCTTGTCGCTGACCACCGTGCCGGCCGCATCGGTCTGGTAGATGCGCAGGGGCCGATCAAAGCGGTAGCGACTTTCGTCATAGATATAATCGGTGTAGGTGAGCAGTTCATCGGCGCCGCAGGTCACATCTTCGCCACAGACTTGCCCATAGTTGAACGCTTGGGTCTGGTTGCCGTAGTTATCTTGGGCAAAGGTCTGGCGCAGTTGCACCGGTTGAGCCTGCTGCTCGTGAACAAAACTATCTGTTTGCTTGACAAAGGCGTAGGCAATCGGCTGGCCGGTTGCGGTCTGATCCACTGTCACGACCGTGCGCGTCTCCAATTGATTGACAGTCCGCTGGAAGCAGCCCGCATAGTCACCGGTGCAGTGACCATCCTGGGCCAGCACTTCGCTCTCCAACAACAGCCCCTTATGGCTCTCATCGCTCATCCCTACATCATAGACTAAGTTCATGACCGTGGTCGCCGCGGTCGCATCGCCAATTTTGGTCTCTTGACTGCGGACGAAGCCACGGAACTCCTTTTGCACGCCGTCATAGTACCCATCGCGATAGTGATAGTTGATGGTGTAGTCGTCCCCGCTGTTGGCGTCATGGACCGTGGTTTTGTTGACCACCTGGACGGGAAAGGGCAGGTTGACCTGCCAGGGGTTGTTGGCATCCCAGTCGGCGATATAATCCTCAATCGAGGACTTATAGGTGATCTGGATCGTGCGGCCCAGGCCGTTGTCCACGCTGCGCAGCAGGAAGGGCTGCTCCTGGGTGGAGAAGTCCACGTATTCCATCCCATTCTGGCTGCTAAAGAGCAACTCGGTTGCCCCATCGCCATCGATATCGGCCAGGCGCACCGCCGTAGTTTGGACATCGAAGGCGGGCGTGTCGGGGATAGTGATCGGGTCGGTCAGACTGCCGTCGCCCAAACTGAGCCAATAGGTGACGCTGCGGTTGCCGGGCAGCACGAGGTCCATCTGCCCATCATTGTTGAGATCGCCCATCTGGATCAGCACATCCTGGGCGCCGACACCGCTGGGTGGGTTGAGGATCGGGCGCGGTTCTTCGTACGAACCGTTGCCATTGTGCGCCCAGAGCACCACCTGGCCATCGCGCACCATGACCACATCGTCCATGCGGTCGCCGGTCATATCCCCGATTTTGAATTTGGGATCGGCGAAGTTGGCTGTATCACCCGCGGCTGGCGCTGGCACATCGAAGTCCGCGGTTTGACTCCACGCGCCTTCCTTGGCCAGCCAGATTTTCAGACGGCCCCCGGCGGTCAACACGACATCAATGCGATGGTCGTTGTTGACATCCAACAGTTGTAGATTGGGATCATTGAGGTCAAAGGCCGGGGCTGGACCAAAATCGACGCGCCCGCTCTGTTGCCACTCTGCGCCCTGTTTGTTGCTGTAGTAGTAGAGCGGCGCGCCGGTGCCGCTGGCTTTGACGAGCAGATCAACTGCCCCGTCGCCATTCATATCGGCCATGCGCACGTTGGGGGTGCTCAAGCGCTCGGCGGGCGAGTTTTGGGGTAACACCGGTTCGGTCTGCCACCGGCCGTGGCCACGGTTGAGATAGAAGCGGTGTTGGCCACTCTCTGGCGTATAGACAAGATCGGGCAAGCCGTCGGCATTGATGTCCACCAAGTCCACATCGGGATTGGTCAACGCCACCGGGGGCGGATTCTGCATGGTGACCACGGCGTGGGCGGCAGCATCGAACTGGGTATAGGTGAAGGTCTGGGGTGGCAGTTTGCTTACACCATCGTCACCCACCTGCTCAACCTTGACCAGCAGCGAATACTTGCCGGTGGAACGCTCCGGTTCGTAGGTGAAAGCATAGGCGCGCACCAACTTACCTGTTGCCCACATCTGAATGTCCGTGCCGCGCAAGCCGACGCGAATGGGGGCGCCGCTGCGCCGGTCGGTGTAGGTGTCTGGTCGCGGGGCATAGTTGAAGATCACGGCGTTATAGACCGCACCACCGCCCTGGTTCTCTCCGAAGTTGTAACGAATTTCGCGGGGATAGGCATAGTCGCCGTCGTGCAGATAAATGTATTGCATCTCGTTGCCGTGGGTGTCAATGACGCGCTCTAGTTCCCAGCGGAAGATGCCGCGGGGATTGGCCACGCGCGCGTTCTCCGTCTCGCCAAAGCGATAGCGCAGGCCATCGGGCGATTGCGCTTCCCAACCGCCGCTCTCCAGCCGCCGAAAGCGCATAAACGAACCCTCGTTCTCAAAGCGGTAGCTGCTATCCTTAAGCGCCACCATCTTTTCGCCGTTGGTATAGATAAAGGTGTCTTTGGTGTCGTCATAGCTAGGCAGCCCCTCCTCGGTGCGCCGCTGGATCGACGGGATGCTCAGTTCCCAGCCCATGCCCCACGGCCCGTTGGCGTTGCCGCCGTTGTAGTTCAATGACAAGTCCGGCTGGAAGCCCACCCGCCCCGGTGCAGCCGTGAACTTAACCGGATAACTGGCGGTGCCGGTGCTGAGATTTGGTTCAAAGTTCTCGCCCAGCCCTTCCAGCGAGCCAGGGCCAGACGGCAACGAGATCACCTGTGGTTTGACGCCGCTCTTGTTGTCCTGGGCAAAGAGCAGCGTCGGCCAGAGCAGCAGGGTGAACAGCGGTAAGAGGATCGGTATCAGAAGCCGCCAATTGCGGCTGATATAAAAGGTTGATAGGTTTCTCATAAGTTTATACTCTCGATTTGGCAGGGCGGGAAGACCCGGCAGATTTGTCTGTTCTTTGAAAATCTGTTTCGATAAGGGATAGCGCGCAGCGCCATTATCGATTGATTTTCTTGCAGCTCATTGCAATCTGACGGTTCTTCTCGCGGCGATGGATTAGCGCATAATCAACGGCAAATGAATCTGGTGCTGCGCTTCGGTCGCCGTCGTCAGCACCGTGCTGGCATCCAGCACCAGTGGGGTGGGCGTCGGCGTTTCCGTTACAGTTGGCGTTTCTGTCGGCATGATCGTTGGCATGTCGTCCGCCATATTCTCTTCACTCGCCGCCACGTTGGCCGCAGCCGCGCGCTGCACCAGTGGCAAGTAAAGTTTCGACCCATTGCTATTGGCCAGCGGCACGGTTGGCGTGGGTGTCGGCATCGGCGTGCCGCCTTGGCCTGGTGTTATGGGCGTGGCGATGGGCGGCGTGCCGCGCGGTGTCGGCACCGTGATAATCGCCGTGACGCCATTGGGCCGCATCAACAGGAAGGTCCCCTTAACCTGCATGGGATGTGGCTTAAAACCGCTAATCGTTTCGGTGTACACCCCGCGCAGTTCATTGCCCTCAGCCAACACTTCGCCGGTGAGGACAAAATGCCGCTGCACTGTGCGCCCTGAAACGACACTGGCAAAGGTTTGTGACTCAATCCGCAGCGTCGGGGTGATCCCTGGACTGGCCATCACTGTGCCCGTAAACGTTGGCCCCCCCAGAAAGACTTGGGTCTTGGCCGGATTGACTTGACCGGTGAGTTGACCGTTGACGCTGATGATATCGAGCAACAGATCCAAGTCGCCCAGTGGCGCTGGTTCGCTGACCAGAACGGTGCCGGCATAGGAACCGGCGACTAGTTCGGGTGCGGCAGCACCGAATTGGGCGGCTACCTGGCGATAGCCAACCAGCACCGTCAACAGTAGGAGTGCCAGCCAGGGTAACAGACGCCGGCGCTGTCGTAGGTAAAAAGCGTTCATCTTCTAGTTTCCTTCCGTCTGAACTGGTTGGACAAAACTCGCCTGGAGCCGTCGGGCGTCAAGCTGGGCAGCCTGGCTGTTATTGACCAGCGCAATGCCGGTCGTGTCCATGTTGATCTCGATGTCTTCCAACTGACCGATGTCGAGCTTGTTGTTAAAAGGCGAACGCAGATCAATGCGCAACGTCCAGTTGGAAGCGGCCACGCTACGATTGAAGAGCGCGCTGCTTGGCGCGCCCCGGCCATTGCCATTCACGTTGGCCAGGATGGTGGCTGTCTTACTCTTGCTCTCAAAGCCCGGCGGCGTGGCAAAGCCCGCCAGTTTGGCATTCTCCGGCACATATTCGACAATTTGGCCCGTGACGGTGCGATACGAAGCGTGACCGTCGTGGGTGAGTTGCACTTCTGGTGTCCCGATATCACCAAACTGCCGCGTCAAGACGTTGATGGCAATGCCTTGCGTGTTGGGCACATCGGCCGGCAAGCCAACACCGGCGATGCGGTTGTTCCAGATGTTGGGGGTAAAGAGCTTGTTGTTGAGCAATGTCGTCGCAAAAGGCAATCCAAAGCCAATGATCTGCCCAGAGACTGTGTCCGTGATCTTGCTGCGTTGCAAAATTGCCTGGAAGCCTTCAAAGCGGAGCCGCGCCCGCTCACTGGCCGATAACTTGCCGGTGGGATCCAGATTTTCATCGGAAAGACCGAAAAGATCCTTGGCCACCGAGATCCGATAGGGAAAGCGGTTGCGTTCACCAGGCGAACCGATGGCCACCCGAAAGGCTTCTAGGCCATTGATAAAGTTGTCAACATCATCGGCCGTGCGCGCCTTGAAGATGTTGTTGAGATTGGGATAGCGGATCAGGAACTCGGACTCCAGCGCCTTCGCCGTTAGATAGGCAAACTGGGCGGCGACGGCAATGCTGCGCGACGCCTCTACAGTTGTCTGGTCGCGCAAGATGCGAAAGGCGGGGTTGGCCAGGTTGCTGTCCACCAGGTCGGCGCGCGCCTGCTCACGCAAATTGAGAAATTGGTTGTATTGATTGATCAGATCATTGTGTTCGGAGAGCAGCCGGTTCATCTCCTGCAACACGATCTTTTTCTCAATCGCCAATTCAGCCGTCTGCAACAGCAACGTCTTAATCGTGGCCGCACTGTTGGCGTTGAGAACCTCCGCCTGGTTGATGGCCTGTTGGAGCGCTTGTTCACTCTCCAACTTGGCCAGATCCTCCTGTTGCGGGTCCCACACCGTCTGCGAGGAATTGGTCTCTGAATGCTCGAACCGGGTGCCAGCAGAGAGAATCTCCTCGAAGCCGGCATCCCAAGCGAGGGGGTTAATGCTCACCTTCGCTGAGCCGCGCACTTCAACACCCGCATAGAGATTGGCCGAGTTGGCGGACACGTCGATATTAGTAATGCGTAGGGCGTTGATCGCACCCTGGGCGATGGCGGTAGCCGCGATAATGTCGCCATTTTGGAGGGTGAGTTGGATCACCTTGCCCGTACGTTCTTGTTCGATGCGGACTTGCTCAAAGACATTTTCCATCCGTTGTTGAATTTGGTTGAGTCGCTCGGAGGTTGCCCGCAGATTAAAGTAGTTCTGCTTCATCAAGCCCCCGTCGCCCAGACATGTTTTGTAGCTATCCTGGCTGGGGCCACAGATCTCCAGGAGCCGATTGTCATAGGTCAGGCGCAGATTTTGCATTTCGCGCGCCAGGGCGGTGCGATTCTGGTCAAATTCGCGCTGGGCATTTTCGGCGCGGCTCTCGTCTTCAGTGGCGTCGCGCAGGAAATCACTCTGGACCAGGCGGCGCAGCTCATCGTAGGTTTGCAACGGCACATAAGCATCGACAAAGCCAAAGGGATTGATGCCTTCGTGAACGGACTGGGCCTGGGCGCGCAGCCGCTCCAGATTGCTGATAATCTCGTAGCCGCCATTTTCGAGAAATTTGGCGTTTTGTTGTGCAGCACTGGTCGCCAGCGCCATGGCTTGGACATATTGGTTGGCAAAGGCGCGCGCATAGAGATCCAACGCTTGGGCATCCTCACCCTGTTGGCGATAGCGGTCGGCCATTTCACTGATGGCTCCCACCATGCGCTCGCTGACCAGGCCAAAGAGGTCGAACTCGCGTTCGCCAAAGTAGTCGCCGATGTAGCCCCCACTGGGGCCGCCAAAATCGGCGTTGAAGGCATGGGCCAGCACCCCAACCCCTAGCTCAAACTGCTGGCGCGCTTTGTCCAACTGGGCTAGCTCCTCGGCAATGATCTGGTCGGCGCGCGGGTCGCCGCCGCTAAAGCGGTAGTCGAGCGCATCCACCATAAACTCGTTGCCAAAGATCATATGGATGTTGGCGATCTCGCGCGTGGCGCTCAGTACGCCCGTGCGCCCAATGGCGCGTACGGGCGTGGATGCACCATTGACCAGCACGGTCATATCGGCGGGGTCGGCCAGCGCCAGAAAACCAAACATCTCACGCGCCCGCACCAATTGACCACGGATCTGTTCCGAGGGTCGAGGCCAGGACGAAGGGTTGTCGCCAGCGCAGTAGCCGCGCACATCAATGCTGGCATAGTTGGCGCAGAACGCGAAGAAAAGCTCACCATTGTTAAAGTTCTCGTAGTTGAGTTTGCACTCATCGACGGTTTTGCAAGAGGGCGGCAGTTGTAGCTTCGTCTGCCGGAAGGTTACGCCTGTCGTCAGCAGGGCGTTGGCCTGGTCATAGACCTTTTGATAATCCTGACGGGCCAGCAGGGCTGGCGGCTGTCCTTTGGGCGCCACGCTGAGTTGATTTCCCGCTTGGGCAAAATCGCCTATGGTGCTGACAAGCCCTGCCGTGATTGCTGTGCCGTTGCTGGTCATATCGGTATCGCTATTGCCCGTTGGGGCTTGGCGCAATGGACTGGCGTAGGCAGGGCCAGCGCAGAGCAAACTCAGCAAGAGCAAGAGATGGATCAGTTGATAGCCAATGCGGACCGCGCGTGGTCGTCCTTGGGGTAGGTTGACCAGCGGCCGCGTCTGTTGTGTATTCATGGGTTACTCTCCACCATCCCCGCGGTTACCAGAGCTTTCATCGTATTCCA
>JAPLGZ010000504.1 GCA_026389895.1 Chloroflexota bacterium
GCTTGCCGGCCAGTTCGCGTAGGCGTGAGAGGGTGACCCGCAGGTTGTTTTGTGCGTCTGCCGTCTTTTCTTCGGGCCAAAAAAGCACCATCAATGTTTCACGGCTATGGGCGACCTGATGTTCTGTGGCGAGATAGAGGAGCAGGGCAAGTTGCTTGCGCGAGCGCATGGGGATGGACTGCCCCTGTTGATCTAGGATCAAGCCAGAGCCCAAAAAACACAGTTGGGGTCTACTCATGAAGTGGTCGGTTCAAGGTTGGAATTGCAGCAGTAATTGCTGGTAATGATGCGGTAATGATTTTCATTATACTCTGGATCAGAGGGAGCAAGCAAAGCCAATCATGAATGAACCCATGGCAACCTACCAATCCTATCTGGTGCGTCTCTGGCGAGATGGCCTGCACGCCATGTGGCGCGCCTCTGCCCAATCTGTTCAGACCCACGAAATCGTGTACTTTACCGATCTAGACGCCCTCTTTATCTTCCTGGGGGCACAAACAACAACCAGCTTTAGCGCTGCTCAGACGCAGGAGGAGGCGATTGGCTGGAGCGAGGAAGGAGCTTCGCCCGGCCATGCACCGGTCCCTCCCCAACCTGGCGCGGGTTAGGGCGGGCTGCTGTCCCACCATTTCTTAATCGTTCAACCAAGGAGCCTAAAAATGAAGTATCGTCGTTTAGCCGTAATTTTCTTGTCCGTGGTGATTCTGGTCGCTGCTTGGGTGCTCCAGAGTGGCAGCCGCGCGACCGCTTGGGCCAATGAGCAGGCCAATGTGGTGGCCGCAACCACTATTGCCACCATCCCGAACGCCTTTAGCTATCAGGGAACGCTGCGTCTGGCCGATGGCAACCTGGCCACCGGCAGTTATAACATTACCTTGAAGATTTACAATGTCGTCACCGGGGGGGCGGCGCTCTACACCGAGAGCTTTGCCAACGTGGTGGTGCGCAACGGCAATTTCAGTGTGGTCGTCGGCGACGCCACAGCCATCGCCCCGACAGTCTTTGACAACGCCAATCTCTATATCGGCATTACCGTCGCCCCCGACCTGGAGATGCTGCCGCGGCAACGGCTCTTTCCTGTGCCTTGGGCGATGCAGGCAGGACAAGCGCAATCAGCAGTGACGGCGGCTACGGCGACTACGCTTGTCAAAGATGCAACCATCGATGGCCTCATCATCAATAAAGGCGCAACCAACGATGGTGCGCTACGTCTGGTATCATCTGGCCCAGGCTGGGGCTCCGGCATTCGGTTCGTAAACAACGCCGGCAACGTCACGTGGGGCATTTATGCTGGTTCAGATGGCGCTTGGAGCTTTGTGAATGAGGGCGGGAATCAAGGGATCATGCGCATTGAAAACGGCGGCCCCATGATCGTCTATCGGAACCTAAACGTAAACGCCAATGTTTCGGTCAGCGGTAGTCAAAATGTCTCTGGCAACTTTACTACTGGTAGCTTTATTCAGTCTAGTAGCAACATCATCGCGCAGGGCAAAGTTTATGCACAGCAAGGATTTAATGGTTATTGCCGAGGCAGCGGCCCTATCGACGTCCGTTGTGATCAGGACGTGGCCGAAACCTTTGCCACTGACGAACGCGTTGAGCCAGGGAATTTGGTTGTCTTTATTCCCGAAGACCGCGCCTTCCCAGCTGTACGTTTGTCCAGCAAGCCCTATGAGGGGGCGATTGTCGGCGTCGTTTCGACTAGCCCAGGCTTAGTCTTCGACCAGGGCGAGACCCATTTGGCGGGCGACAACGCCAATTTGATCACCGACAAGAAGACCGTGGTCGCCATGGTCGGGCGCGTCCCCACCAAATTCTCACTAGAAAATGGGCCAATTGCCGTGGGCGACCCGCTGACCAGCAGCCGCATACCCGGCGCCGCTATGAAGGCGACGAAGGCCGGCCAAATTATCGGCTATGCCATGCAGAGCTCTGCCGCAGCGAAGGAGGGCAAATTGTTGGTCTGGCTTCAACTGGGGATGTACATCCCCCAAGCTACGCTCGACGCCCTCAATGCTGGCGCCGCGACCAATTCGTCAGCCGTTGATCCCGCCATCGCCGAGCTAAAGGCGCAGGTTGCCGAGCTGGCGGCCCAGGTTGCCAAACTTCAGGCGGTGAAGTAATGAGCGCTCTGATTTGGATGCCCATCGGGCATGAAAGGCGGCGTCATGAATAAATACATGGCGAAAGCCGTGATCAAAATCACGCGCTCCACCAACGAAACCCACCGGCGTGGGCTGAGCGGAAAACTCAGACAGGTCGGTTTCGTAAAAATTGCCGCAACTTCGGTCGCCGGCTTGGCCTTGTTACTAGCGCTGACTGTCCAGGTTGTCCACGCCGCGTGCGGTGGCGGCAACTTAAGCAACCTCTGTTCCACGACCTATGGCTTGGTCGGCAATCCGAGCACGTTGAACGTCCCCATTAGTGACAGCGCACCGACGCTGGCCACGGTCGATCAAGCGCAACTCTTGTCGTCTGGACCGCTGATCTATCCCGATTATAAGACGCTCGAAGTGCAAGCCCGCGACTTGCTCGCTCGCAGTATGAAATTCCGCCAGGACATCTCACCCTATCGAGGGCTGAACAATTTTAACGATCTTGTGCGCCACTTTGATGAAAAGAGCGGCTTTAGCGCCAGCTACACGGACCCCACACTGGGACAACTCACCCTGCAACAGCGCATTGACTTGGCCGATGCTGATCTGCGCCAGGCGCGCAACATCTATGCTTTTCTGACTATCTATGCCCCCGAAGCACGCCTGCGCAACGATGATGGCATGAATCCGGCCTATCCCGGTGACAATTACAAAAACACCCTCTGCGCCCAGGCCGAAAATCCCAGCCCGCCCGATCCACAACACAGTGGACAGGTGCTCGATCCCGTGATCGATTGGTGCAACTTCCCGGCTCGTCTGCGCCAGGCGGCGCGCGAGGCGGCCTACCTGCGCATGATCTTCGCCCAGCAATTTATGGTCGATGCGTTAGGGCTGCACTTTAGCGCCGGCAGCTTATTGGGCGGTGAAACTTTCGTACGTCAGGAAGTCGCCAAGTTGCAGGCCGCGCAATATCAATTTCAACTGGCGCAACAAGGACTGAGCGAAGCGCTGGGCTACCGGCTGGGCAGTGGTTGTTATCTGGCCGACTTTTACACGCAGACCGAATGGGCGCTGCTTTCGCAGGCCGCCGAAGGGCAGCTAACTGCCCAACACCACATCGCCACCCGTCTCAGCTACCTGGACATCAACACCAGTGATGATGTGCCGCGGGCCCAGAACGCAGCCTTCGATGCCTATCGGACCGGCTCCACCCAAGCCTATGTCAAGCTGATCGGCCTCTCGGGCCTGGCTGCGCTCAACAATGCCGGCGGCGCCAGTTGCAATGTCAAAGGCGCGCGTCCAGATAGCGCGCTGGTCTCCGAAATGACGCTGACCATGCTCGACACGCGGGCCGCGGCCCGCGAAATGCGCGAGAATCGCAACGTCTTTGGCTTTGACATCCGTTTCACACCGGCGCGCCCCTATCACACCAGTTTCGGCAGCACCGACAAAGGTTTGTGGGAGCAAGCCAATGAAGCCGCGAACCTGGCCTTGACGATTCAGCTCCAAACCGAGAATTCGGAGCGCGTCTTTGATCTCAACCAGCAAGACCTGACCAAAGCGATTCTGTCGACCAATAACGCAGTGGACAACGACATTCAGAAGGAAGCGGGCTGTGACCTGCAAGCCTTTACGACCGATACGGACTGGTATGCGTGCATCGATGCCATGATCCAGCACACGCAGGAGTGCGACCCGCAGGCCGACACCTTTGATGTTTGCATGCAGCGCACGACGGATAGCCAACCGCCCCGCGTCGATGGCGTCAACTGGCTGATCGTGGTCAGTGATATGCGCACGTCGCGCCAAGATTTGCGCACCGCCTGGTTGGGGGTGGCGGCGGCGATCAAAAAACGGGACAATATTGTTAAGCGGGCCGATACCGAGGCGATGCGCAACACAAAGGTAAAGAGTGCCATTTTTAATGGCGCAGTGGAAACCTCGGTCTTCGAGGCCATCATCGCCGCCGCCCAATTTGTCGATGTGACCAGTGCGGGCGAAGTGACCTTTCATCCCGGCGCTGTGGTCGAGGCGGGGCTGCGTCCGGGGGAGATCATGCGGCAGGCGGCGCATGATATGGAGATCGAGGACGCCAATTCCGAAGCTGTTGTGCGCAATCTCTTCTACGATATGGCCGAGGCGCAGGGCGAAATCGACATTGCCGCCCAACAATATCAGTCGATGTTGACCCAGTTCAACGGTGTCGTCGGGCAGACTGGCCACGATGTTTACCAGTCCAAGCGTGAACATGCGTACACCACCGCGCTGCCCGCCAACGATCCCAGCTATCGCATGACGCGCGATTCACGCCGGCTGGAACTGGCCGCCCAATTGGAAACGGCCACTCGGCTGGCCTATTTGGCCGCCCGCCGGGCCGAATATGAGTATACCGCCCGGCTGAGCGCCAACAACTTCCGCATCTCCGACATCTATAAAGCGCGCACCGCCAATGACATTCTGAAATTTCTACAAAATCTAGATGTCGCAGTCACCAATCTGCCGGGCGGCGTCAAAGACGCTGAGACCAACCAGAGCGATCTGACCATTTCCGTCGCCCAACATGTGCTCGGCTTGACCGACCCATTCCTCAAAGGGCAAGGCGTCGCCGATGCCGAATTGTCCGCAGAACGCACGCGCCGCTTTCGCCAGTGGGTGGCGCAGCACACGATCCTGGGCAGCGACGCCAAACCGACGTTAGTCTTTAGCTTTACCACCTCCTCGGCGATCAATGGGATTATCAGCCAGGTTGTGACCCAGGATTATGGCTTCTACTGGCTCCACAAGGTCGGGGGCATCGGGCAACCGAAAGCAACGAACAACGGCTTTGGCATTAATCTGGTTTCGGCACAGCCGGGCAGTCTGGGCTATCGCCAGGTGCGCGTCAGCGAAAGTGGTCAAGTGGGCTTAACCTCCTTTGCTGGCTGTCTCTTTGACTACCGGCTGATTCCACCGGCGGCGCTGCTGGGGTTGGAGTTCCCCTTCGGTCAACCGACCGACCTGGTCACCGGCGTTTTCAACGGGGACATCAACGCCGCGCATGGCAATAGCATCCCTGGCTATAGCACACCGGCCTTTCTGGGGCGGCCCTTGGCCTCGAATGGCTGGCAGGTGGTGGTCAATGCCGGTTCGCCGAATGGCATCTTGCCCGACCTGAACTTGCAACAGCTGAACGACATCGAGTTGAAGATCAGCACAACCTATGCGTCACGCAGCGCCAATATCCAGCCCCCGGCGTCGCAGTGTGTGCGGGCAGACTACTAAACGATTGACGATTTTTGATTTGTGATTTACGAAGCGACCTCGTGACGAAGTTACTTCATAAATCAAAAATCGTACATGTAGAGAGGGAGAGCATGATGAAAAATAAGTGGTTTACGACGATAATCGGGTTGTTGTTGATAATCGGGATGGCAAGCGTGGCGTTGGGCCTGGTCAACGGGCGCGGCCGGCGCGGCGTGACAGCGAGCACCGTGACGTTGGTGCAAACCGCCCAGAACCAACCAGCGCAAAGCAGCGCGGCCCAACTTGTCGGTAACTATAGCGGCGCGATCAAGTTAAATGTAACCGTGGGCGGTGTCTACAGTGATACCTTAGCCACGCCCCCAGCCCCAGGTGCGGGTACACCCACGCCCCCCGATTTGGGGAGCATTGACTTATCGCTGCAACTGAGCCAAGCCGACAATGCGCTGACTGGCTATGTCAGCCTCGACAAAACATTGGTCTATAGCGTGGAACACACCCTGGGCGCGGGCGCCGCCAGCGTCAAGATCGGACCCTATCTCAATGGTTCTTTTGATGGCGTCAACCTGACCGTGCAGTCCGAAAAGGTAGCACTAATAGTGAGTGGGCGAACTGTCCAGCGGCAGTTTCGTCTCACCGGGACGAGTACGGCCAGCGATGGCGGCCAGATCAGTGGTGAATATCGCGAGACATTATGGGGCTATACGAGTGTTCCCGTTACGGTGATCGGCAGCTTTACCTTGCAGCGCCCCGGCTTTGGCAGCAACGTCCCGGTGACCAGCAGCCAAGCGCCGGATGCCGGGGCCGACACGGCGACCACAGCGCAAGGCGCAGCAATCACGCTCAACGTGCTTGCCAACGACAGCGTGGCTAATGGCGGTGCGCTGATTATTACTTCTGTGAGCAAGCCGCAGTTTGGCACGGCGACAACGAACGGCCAGACAGTGACGTATACGCCCAACACCAATTTCGTTGGGAATGACAACTTCAGTTACTTTGTTAGCGACGGCAAAGGTGGTACGGCCACTGGTTCGGTCTCGATCACCGTCAACGGGCCAGGCGGTACCAGCCAAGCGCCAACCGCCGCCAATGATACGGCCACGACCGCATCTGGCAACGCTGTGACCATCGATGTGTTAGCCAACGATGGCAACCCCAATGGCGATCTGTTGACGATCACAATTGATGGGCCGCCAAGCCACGGCACGGCGGCTGTGAATAATGGCAAGCTTCTCTATACGCCGAATGCGGGCTTTACAGGGACCGACAGCCTCACTTACATTATCAGTGATGGCAAAGGTGGGACGGCGACTGCCACTGTGACAATCACCGTGACACCAGGTAGTCAATCCACAGGACGCGCTCTCTATCTGCCGCTGATTCGACGATAAGTTGCGCTAGACTATATTC
Organism: Chloroflexota bacterium; assembly: GCA_026389895.1. Taxonomy (GTDB): domain Bacteria; phylum Chloroflexota; class Anaerolineae; order Caldilineales; family Caldilineaceae; genus JAPLGZ01. Next base: position 6,747 of record JAPLGZ010000504.1, read on the forward strand.
AAAGCAAAATTCAAAGCAAATTGAGAAGCAGACTTTTAGGTAGGGTGCGGCCCTGGTGGCCGCCCGTGTGGTCTTGCAAACCACGGGCGGCCACCAGGGCCGCACCCTACCCACACAAAAGACCCTTTTGATGCTGATGGGTGGAATGTTTGCTGAAACCAAGTTGACTTCCCTTTGTCGGCATGTATATAATGCTTGCGCGGTCTTCACGCGAGTGGTTGGACAGAAAAAATTGTACGCCGATCGCGGTTACAAGCCTGAAGCCGTGGTAGATGGGTTCTTTCGTAAAAAGTTGCAGCTGGGCTAAGCGCTAATGCGGCTTGGCCCTTGAGGAGCGAGGAATAACAATGACTGAACTGACGAGCGCCGCGCCCGCGGATTTTGAGGACTATTGGGCTGGCGTGTTGGCCGAATTAGAGAAGCTACCCATTGCGCCGGAATTGACGGAAATCCCGCTCCGTTCAACTGATTTTGGCACGGTCTATGGCCTCCGACTGACCAGCACTGGCCCGTATCGCCTCTTTGCCTATTATTGTGTGCCTCACGGGGCTGGGCCTTTCCCCGTCATCTATTCTTTGCCCCGTTATGGCAGCGTCAACAATCCACCGTCTTATGAACAACGGCAACGTTATATCTGCGTGCAACTTTTTCACCGTGGCCAGCGGTTGGCTGATCAGCCATTTGCTGCCACGTATCCTGGGCTGCTGACCACGGGCATTGCTGATCCGGCCACCTACGTCTATCGCTATATCGTTGCTGATTGTTGTCGTGTGGTCGATTTTTTGCAGACACGGCCTGAGGTCGATCAAAAACGGATTGCGCTGGTGGGTGACGATCTTGCCTTATTGACGGCGGCGTTGCGACCCACGGTGAATGCCCTGTATTGCATCCCGGCCATGTTCCATGCCACTCAACAATTGGCGCCGCGGACCAAAGCCTATCCGCTCGAGGAGATCAACGAATATGTGCGCGCGTATCCAGCCCAGGCGGAACAGATTTGGCGCACGCTGGCCTACTTCGATTTACGCCATTTTGCCCCGAAAATTCAGGCCGACAGCCTGGTAGTAACCGGCAATGAGCGCGATTTCTTTTCACCAGCCACCCTGCAACCCCTGCTCGATGCCTTGGGTGGGCCGGTGACGTCCTATGTCAGCGCCCATTCCTCCTACAAAGATGGCGTTCACCAGGAAGCCTGGTTACGTGAGCGTTATGGCTATGCTGAGCCCTTGCTGCCACCCCATTGGCGTGCGTAGATTAGACTGCGTGCATTGCACACACCAAGACAACAGTATCTGAGCACCAATCGACCGGTGTGTGCGTTGCACGCGTACCAATCTCGCGTTGAGCGCTGCGCACGGGGCGGCAACTGATCTCCAGGCCAAAAGAGGGTTTGCCCCGTGCCATGCGCTTGACTGGGGTTACCGCAGCCAGTTGTCGAGATTTTGGGCGACAAATTCGTTGTCGTGTAGATGTGGGTAGCTCTGATAGACGCGGTCGATCTCGGCCATTTGACCTGGTGAAAGCGATTCATGCGGGTTTAGACACCAGTTGCCTTGCATAAGGCCCTGGCGGCGCAGCACTTCGTGAATGCCAGAGATACAGCCGTGGAAATCATGGGCTGGATCAAAGAAGGCGGCGTTCGCATCGGTCACCTGGACGCCGTAGGTCAGCCAACGTTGATAATCTAAATCGCCCGCGCGCCGTTGCATTTTGATCTGGTCAAGCATCTCCACCACTTTGCGCGTCCACACTGCCCAATGACCCAACAAGCCACCGACGATGGGCGCGGGTGGATGTTTAGTCTCGAAGGCAAAGTCAGTCAACAGATCCGCCACAATGTTATCGTCATTGCCGGTGTAGAGGGCAATATTGGCCGCCTGCCCCGCATCCAGCACGGCGCGGATCACATCTTGCGTGCGATAGCGGTCAAACGGCGCGATTTTAATCGCGACAACATTGGGGATTTCTGCAAATTGACGCCAGAAGTGATAACCCAAGACACGACCACCCACCGCTGGCTGTAGATAAAAGCCAAAGAGCGGAATAATCTCGGCCACCCGCGCACAATGCTGCAAAATTTCTTCATCGGTCGCCTGCTTAAACGCGGCGAGGCTGAGTAAGCCTGCGTCATAGCCATAATTCACCGCCAGTTCGGCCTCTCGCAGCGCTTGTTGCGTGGGGCCAATCATGCCGGCTATTTTGAGAAACGGTCGCGGCGTGCTTCGCAACGAAGCGTCAATCGTTTGGCTGGCCAGCGCCAACACGGGTTCGAGCAGACCTGTTTTCGGGTCATGGATTTCAAATTGGGTGGTGTGGACGCCCACCGCCAGGCCACCCACGCCCGCGTCACAATAATAACGGGTCAGAGCGACCTGATACCGTTCGTCTAGTTTACGATCCGCCGTTATCGCCAGCGGGTGGGCTGGGATCACAACCCCGTCACGCACATGCTGCGCAAGTTCACGCGGTAAAGCCTTCACTAAAACCTCCCATCACGGGCTTCAAAGTGCGTTGGTTTATTTAACAAGGCACCCCCGGTCTGCACCCAACTCGCCGTCCATTCGATCATCTGGTGCAACGATACGCGCGGATAACCAAACAACTGCTGCGCTTTGGCGGCATTGCTAAGCAGGGCGGTTGTGGCTTCGCTGCCGGTAAACTGCGGTGCAATGCCAAAAATCTCGCCAAACCATGCTGCCACGCGCCGCACTGAGACCGTCTCTGGCCCCGTGACGTTGAGCACAAACGGGGGCGATGAACAATAATTGAGCAAGGCCAACGCCTGGGCATTGGCATCGGCTTGCCAGATTACGTTGGCCGCGCCCATGCTTACGTCCACTGGTTGTTGCTGCTTGACCTTGAGAGCAATATCGAGCAGGACGCCATACCGCAGGTCAATCGCATAATTGAGACGCATCATAGCACAACGCAGCTGATTGGTGCGCGAAAAATATTCGAAGATGCGCTCACGGCCTAGGCAGGAGTTCGCATACTCGCCGACCGGCGCTGGCGCTTCATTTTCCACGGCGCCACCGTGCGCGATTGGCGTCAACGGATAGACATTGCCGGTGGAAAAGACAACGATACGCGCTTGGGCGAAGCGCTCGGCCACCAACCCAGGTATGTAACTGTTCATGGCCCAAGTCTGGGCGGCGTTGCCTGTCGTGCCAAACTTTTGGCCGGCCATAAAGATTAAGTTTTGGCTGTCTGGTAACGCTGCCAACGCCGCTCGATCCAGCAAATCGCAGGCGATGGTCTTCACACCTTGCGCTTCAAGTTTATGGCGTAAGGCGGGTTGGCTAAAACGCGCCACGGCCACAGCCTGAAAGGGTGACCCGATCTTCGTCAAGGCACGGGCAGCCATGCGCGCCAAGGTGGGGCCCATCTTGCCGCCCACCCCCAGGATGAGCAGGTCACTTTCTAACGTCTGAAGCGCGTCTAATACGAGCGGAGAAGGTTCGGATAATTGCTCCTCTAACTCTTCCTCCGAGGAGATAAGCGCAGAATTTGTCGCTTGTTGAATCGAATTCATACACACCAGCTTCTTTAATCGCGTGATTACGGCGTATTAGTTCAAGATATGGAATTAATCCTATCATCCTCCGCGCGGATTGTCAATTGTTGGGTTTTTGACTTTTTCGATTGTTAAGCTCTTCTTTGGTATTTTTGACGGGGAACAAAAGTGGCGTCAATGTCCTGTATGATTCGGCTTTTGCTAAAAATAGCGGGACTTTTTTCGGATTGTTTTTCTGAACCTGGCTTTCTTGCCAATTTGCCTATTGACGATATAGGATACGCTATGTTATAGTATTGGTGTGACTTAGTTTTCAGATTGAACAAACTATTCTATGAATGCAACCCCTGTCAGAGCTGAGAACAATAAAGACCTTAACCAACGGATCGTGCTGAATGAAATTCGCCAACGGGTGGGTGTTTCGCGCAGTGAACTGGTCCATTTAACCGGGCTGAGTAAAGCCACGGTTTCGACGATTGTCAACGAGTTGATCGAGACGGGCCTCGTCCAAGAGGTTGGCAGCCATAACCCTTCGATTGGCCGACCGCGCATTTCGTTGTCGCTGGTGCGAGATGCCAATTTTGTCATTGGCGTCGAGCTAACCGAAGAAGAATGCCGGGTTGTCTTGACCAATTTGTATGCGGAGCCTGTCAAGCGGGTGTGGCGACCGGTTGTCAGCACCGATCTTTCCGTGCCCACCTTATTGCTGCTGCTGGATCAATGTATCGCCGAGCTCATGGCGGGCGTCGATGCCACCCGTGTGTTGGCGCTAGGCGTCTGTGTGCCTGGCATTGTGGATTCAGCCGTGGGCATGGTGATGGCTTCGGTCCTCTTGCCATGGCAAAAAGTGCATCTGGCCGATGCCTTGCGCCAACGCTATCCGTATCCGGTGGCGGTCTTTTCGCGTGGCAATGCGGCCACCTGGGGCGAACGTTGGTATGGCGCCGGCCGCGATGTGAGCAATCTGCTCTATGGGCGCGTCGGCAGCGGCATCGTGGCGGGTTTGGTGATCCATGGACAACCCTATCTTGGGCATAATTTCGGGGCTGGCGAACTGGGCCATGTAACGGTGCAACCAGATGGCGCCCTGTGCCGTTGCGGCAATCGTGGCTGTCTGGCGACGGTCGCCACCACCGGGGCGCTTCTAAACCGTGTCCGCCAGCTCTTGCGCGAAAATGTTGATAATCCCCTTTGGCAAGCATGGCAACCCAACTTTGATCATTTGACCTTAGCCGATGTCGTCGCCGCGGCAGATGATGGGAATGGCATTGCGATCCAAGCTTTTGTTGAAATTGGGCGCTGGCTGGGGTTGGCATTGGCTTCGGTGCTCAATTTGCTCAACCTGGATATGATCATTATCGGCGGGCCGATGGCGTTGGCTGGCCAACATTTGTTTACTCCCTTGAAAAATGAATTGGCCCAACGCACCCTCCCCACGCATTTGGTCAAGACGCAAATTGTCCCTTCCACCTTAAAAGAAGACGCACCGGCCGTTGGTGCAGCCAGTTTGGTGTTGCATGAATTTATGTCGCCCATCCGGCGCTCGGTGATACCCGGATTGGCGAGCTCTAGAATTAATTTATTTACCTAATGTGGGTTAGCTGGCAAGACACGGAGATAGGGAGACAAGGAGACACGGAGACAAAAGACAAGGAGAGAACAACCCTATCTCCCTATCTCCCTATCTCCCTGTCTCCCTGTCTCCGTGTCTCCTTGTTCCCCCGCTCCTCGGCGTAACCTGCGTTACCTAAAACTTGATCGAGAAGATTATATGAAAATTGGATTGGTTGATCTTGATACCTCGCATCCACAGAACTGGGTGCCAATTTTGCGCCAGCTTGGCCACGAAGTGGTTGGGGTGTGGGATGGCGGCGCTGTGCATCCGGCTGGTTATGCCCAGAAATTTGCTGCCGAACACGCGATCCCGCATGTCTTTGAGACCTTGGATGCCCTCGTCGAAGAGGTGGACGGTGCGATTATTCACAGTTGTGACTGGGATACGCATATAACCAAGGCGCGCCCCTTTGTCGACGCGGGCAAATCTGTCTTGATCGATAAGCCGCTGGCCGGCAACGTCCGCGATCTCAACCAATTGCGCACCTGGGTTGAACAGGGCGCGCGCATCACCGGCGGCTCGTCACTGCGTTTTGCCAGCGAGACGCAACAGTGGCTGGCGCAATCCGTGGCAGAACGCGGGACGCCGCACACGGTGCTCTGCGGTTGTGCGGTAGACGAGTTTAACTATGGCATTCATGCTTATGCCATGCTCAGTGGGCTTCTGGGCGGGGGCGTGCAAAGTGTGCGCCATCTGGGGCAAGGGGTGCAGCGCCGGATCTGGGTGCAATGGCAGGATGGCCGCAGCGGTCTGTTGGTGATCGGTGCGGCTGCTAAATGGATGCCGTTTTACGCTACCGTCATCACAGAACGCAGTTGCGCGCATTATGAAGCCGATGCGGGCAAGCTCTATCGCGCCCTCCTAGAGGCGACTTTGCCCTATTTGGCCGGTGAAGTGGAGCAGCCACCGCTCTCTCTGGATGACTGGCTCGAGCCGGAACTGTGTGCGTTGGCGGCGCGCCAATCCTGGCTGCATGGCGACGGTGAAGTACGTTTGTCTGAACTGGATGCGGATGATCCTGGCTATGACGGGAAAACTTTTGCCGAGCAGTATCGCAAAGCTAAATATCCATGAGCAAATCTAATGGGCATTCCTTATGAACGCTGGCAGCCACTTTCCGTCGCGGCCGTGATGCAAGTATTACAAGGGGCGCCCTTTTTCTGGTGTCTGGCGGGCGGTTATGTGATTGAGCAATTTCTGGGCAAAAGCCTGCGTCCGCATGGCGATATTGATATCGTCGTGTTTCGCGATGACCAGCGACAGGCGCAAAGCTGGCTCCAGGATTGGGTGCTCTATGCCGCCGATCCCCCGGGTGTGTTGCGCAAATGGGCGAGCGGTGAAATTTTGCCTGAGGGGTCCATGATATCTGGGGGCATCAAACAACTGTGGATGCCTGGCAGTTGCAGATCATGTTGGCCGAAACAGAAGGCGCCGACTGGGTTAGCCGCAGAAATCCCGCCATTCGCGGCCCGAAAGCTGATTTTATCCGGTATTACCAGGGCGTCCCTTGCCTGCGCGTCGAAATTCAATTGATGTACAAAGCGAAAGGGCGGCGCGCAAAAGATGAAGTGGATTTTCAGGCTTGTTTGCCGGTGCTCGACCAGGCGGCGAAAGTCTGGCTCCGCAAAAGCCTGTACGTTTTACACCCAGAAGGGCATCCGTGGCTAGATTTGTTGACTCACGTTACGCAGACAATATGAAAAAATGGGATAGAACCGAGCAGGAGCCCCACCCTAACCCTCCCCTAGGGAGGGAACTGATGGGTGAAGGTAGGAAGTAACTCGTTCTGTCCACCCAATGGCTCCTTGTTTGGGGAGGGTGGGGCTCCTGCCCTGTTGCACCAACCCAGCAAACTTTGGCTGGGCCTCGGTGCCACGCTTCTTTCTGCGGTACATGACTTGTTGAATGGATAACCGACGTTATAGAGTTCGCAACGAAGAGCTTGCCACAAATGTACCCAGAGGGTGCCCAAGAGGCGCAAAGGGACGCCCAGAAAAAACCAAAACCCCTGGCTGGTGCAGTACTCTGCGTCTCTGCGTCAAAGCGCCTGCTGTGAATAATTTGGGGTAGCAATCGTGTGTCAAGCGGTAGGAAATCTCTAAGAAATTGAGGATATAAGCAATGACATTGAGAGCAGCATTGATCGGTTGTGGTGGTTTGGGCAAAGTGCATGCACAGATGGTCCAGCCGCTAGAGGGAATGAAGATGGTGGCGTTTTGTGATGTAGATGGCGCCCGCGCCGAGCAACTATGTCGCGAGTTCCAGGGTGATTATGCCACCAGCGATGTCGAACGCATCTTTAGCGACCCGACCATCCAGGTCGTTTATATTTGCACCCATCATGACACGCATGCCCCGTTTTGCCTGCGCGCCGCCCGCGCCGACAAACATATTATGGTCGAGAAGCCCCTGGCCCTGACCACCGAAGAATGTGTCGAGATCGGGCGCGTGGTGGAAGCGACAGGGACCAAATTGATGACCGCCTTCAAGATGCGTTATTTTGA
>JAPLGZ010000339.1 GCA_026389895.1 Chloroflexota bacterium
CGCAAGGCGCGTGCCACCACTTTTGCGCCACGGTCGTGCCCATCCAAGCCTGGCTTGGCGACAAGCACGCGAATCCTTTGTTCACTCATAAGCCTCCTCTAAGGTTTTCTTATTCTGTTTTCCTCTACCAGAATTGGTATGGCTTTGAATTTTGCTTTTAAAGTTGGGTAACCTGCGCTCAAAGCTTGAATTGTTACGAAAAGTTTATCATTGATCCGCCTAGATTGCACTTGTCGCCAAGCTTCAACTGACCCTTCGCGCTGATAATGCTTACAGTATTCCTGGTGAAATATGTTACAATCGCCCCTAGAGAATGTCGAATCCGCAACCTTTGTGGGAGTTTATTATGTTCTACGCACGCACTGAACGCCAGCAGCATTTTATTGAACTGGCCCAACCCTTAGTCGCTAAATTCGCCGAACGAGCCGCCGAGCATGATCGCTTGGGGAGCTTTCCCTATGAAAATTATGCGGATGTCCGAGCTGCCGGTCTGCCCGCGCTGATCGTGCCCAAAGAATACGATGGCTGGGGCGCCAATCTCTTGGAAACACTTCTGACTATGGAAACGCTGGCGGTGGGCGACGGCAGTACGGCGCTCAATGTGACCATGCACATGCAAACGCTGGGAGAAGCTGTTGAAACGCGCGCTTGGCCCAAGGCGCTTTTAGAACGAATTTGCCGCGAATCTGTCGAAAAGGGTGTGCTGATCAACTCAATTGCCACCGAACCGGAACTGGGCAGCCCTAGCCGCGGTGGCAAACCGAAGACTACTGCGACGCCCGTCTATGCTACGTCCTCGCCACGGCCGGGCGAAGAACCTACAGCTTGGCTGATCAATGGCCGCAAAACTTTTGGCAGCATGTCGCCGGCCCTTGACTATATGCTCATCCCCGCCGTGCTGCAGGATGGCAGTGAAGAAGTGGCGCGTTTTCTTGTGCCACCCAGTGATGGTGTGGAGATTGTCGAAACCTGGGATGCAATGGGTCTCCGCAGCACAGGCAGCCATGATGTGCTGTTTCATAATGCGCGTGTGGCCAATCAAGAGATTATTTCGCGCGGCTCTACGGATAAAGCAGCCGCTGGCAAGGCGACCCAGGGCGCTAAAACCAATGCCTGGTTTATGCTTTGTGTGAGCGCCGTCTATGTCGGTATTGCGCTGGCCGCGCAGCAGACAGCGGCGCGTTATGCCAAAGAGCGAATCCCAACCGCCTTGGGCAAACCGATCGCCGAGTTGGAAAGCATTCAGCGCCATCTGGGTCAGGCTGAGTTACTTTTGCACCAGGCCCGCACGCTGCTCTATTACAGCGCCGAACAGTGGGATCGTTATCCCGAACTGCGCGTTGCCTTGTCGCCTATGGTGATGGCGGCCAAAGTCACGGCGACCAATCATGCGATTGAGGCGGTTGACCATTGTATGCGCGTGGCTGGCGGCGCGAGTATGACCAAAACATTGCCGCTTGAGCGGTATTACCGCGATGTACGCGGCGGCCTAAACCACCCGGTCAACGATGATCAAGCCCTGGTGATGTTGGGGCGTGGCACGCTCGTTTGATTTTTATGCCGAGGATGAAGTAAGTTTGTTGCAAGGAGGATTTTGATTTACAATTAAAATATCAAAACAAAACCAGCCGGAAATATAATTTGAATTTCTGGAAATTTAAAGTGAGTGCGCATGTCCTCCTTGCCGCATGACTTCAAGCTATCAACGCCACCACCGGATGTTGCTGACTCGCCACCCGTTGCTTCGGCCCATTTCCACTTCACCTCCTATCTGCTTGGCCTGCTCACCAGCTTGATCCTGGTGGGTGGGGCGCTCTTTTTCTTGCGCCACCCCGATCCGCCGCCCATTGTGCTGCACGCGCCCCCGCCCCCTGCCCCCACCGCAACGGCTTTGCCACCCCCAACCCCGGCGCCCATTATGGTCTTTGTCAGTGGGGCGGTGCAAAAGCCTGGGCTCTATAATTTGACGGCGGATGAGCGAGTGGGGGATGCATTGGCCAAGGCCGGTGGTTTTACCGCCACCGCGAATGCCAGTTTGATCAACCAAGCGGCAAAGTTGCAGGATGGGGCGCAGGTGTATGTGCCCGATCTGGCCGAGTCCGCCGCGACCCAACAGCCACCGGCTGGGGTCACTGAGCCCGTCGCGCAAACTGGCAGCGCGGATAGTGGCAATGCGCCAACCGGCCCGATCAACCTCAACACGGCCACTCCGGCGCAATTAGATTCGTTGCCCGGCATCGGCCCGAGCAAAGCTGCCGCCATTGTGGCCAACCGGCCCTATGCCACCGTGGATGAACTCGACAAAGTGCCGGGGATTGGCCCTAGTATTCTGGAACAGGTGCGCCCATTGGTCACCGTGCAATAAGCGCAACAAAAAACGAACCGGCGACAATGATGTCGCCGGTTCGTTTTTTGTTGCGCTATGTGAGTAGCTCAGCCCTCTGTGATCATTGGGCGTACCTTGCGGACTGTGGCGCTTTTTGTGCTAGCCGCTGGCTTGCGTTGGAAGCGGCTGATAAACTTGCGCACATGTGATACTCGCAAGAACAATAAGACGCCGAGAATGGTTGCGTAGATCAGTGGCCAGGTTAGATCGAGCTTGACCAGCCATAAGTAATGCAGCACGGCAAGCACACCGGCGGCGTAGGCCAATTTATGGAGGCGTTTCCAGTCGCGTCCCAGTCGCTTCATCCAGCCTTTGGTCGATGTAATGGCCAGTGGCAGCAGAATCAAAAAGGCAGAGAGACCGACGAGCATATACCGCTTGGTCAATACGGCATCGGCAAAAATGTAATTAAAATTGAAACCGTAATCCAAGCCCACAAAGTTAAGTAAATGCAGCGCTGCGTACAGAAAGGCGTACAAGCCGAGCGACTTGCGCACCGTCAACACTCGCCGAAAGCCAAACATGCTGTTAATCGGCGTACAGGCGAGCGAGAGCCCCAGCAAAATGATCGCTGACTGGCCAGTCTTCTTGGTAATATAGGCGACTGGGTCGGCGCCCATGTTGTCGGTCCAGAAATTCCAGAGCAACAGAACGAGCGGTGTCAACGCAGCCAGATTGACGACAATCCATAACCAGTGTTTGTTGAGTTTCTGCCGTAGCGTATCCATTAGTAATTCGCCTTCAGATCCATGCCAGCGTATAAACTTGCCACTTCTTGTTCATAGCCGTTAAATTTCAAAGTTGGAATATGCCCCAACGCCCCCACCCGACGTTCCGTCGCCTGTGACCAGCGTGGGTGATCCACCTCTGGGTTGACATTGGCATAGAAACCGTACTCATTCGACGCCGCATTCATCCATGCCGAAACTGGTTGTGTGTCCACCAGTTCAATTTTGACAATCGCCTTGATGCCCTTAAAGCCATATTTCCACGGCGTAATCAGCCGGAACGGGGCGCCGTTGGCGGCGAGCAACGGTTTGCCATACATGCCGGTGGCAAAGATTGCCAGTGGATTCATCGCCTCGTCAATGCGCAAACCTTCTACATAAGGCCAGTTCAACATGCCTGTCTGCTGGCCGGGCATCTCTTCTGGGCGCATGACCGAGGTGAACTTTAAAAATTTCGCTTCCGATTTCGGATCAACCTCTTTGAGCAGATCGGCAATCTTAAAGCCGACCCACGGAATCACCATTGACCAGGCTTCGACGCAGCGCAAGCGATAGATACGCTCCTCTTGGGTAAATTTTTTGAGCATGTCATCGACATCATACGTTTTGGGATTGTTGACCAGCCCACTTACTTCGACTTTCCACGGCGTCGTTGTGAACCCCTCTGAAAGCGGATTGACCCCCTCTTTGTCGGTCGTAAACTCGTAATAATTGTTGTAGTTGGTGATTTCATCATACTTGTTGAGCTTGTTGCCCAATTCATCTTGCGCTTTGCTGGCATAGGGCTCAGCATGATCCAACGTGGCCTTGGGGAATGCTGTCAAAGGTGTTTTCAACGTAGACTGACTGGCCGCAGCCGGGGCGCTAGCCGCTGGTGCATCAGCTTTGCCACAGGCTGCCAACGCCAGCGCCCCGGCAATCGAGCCAGCGCCGACCATAAACTTGCGCCGATTTAAGTAGATGTGTTCAGGCGTAATTTCTGAAGATGCGATTTTAATCATGGTTGTTGCTCCATTCCGGCAGCACCGGGAAAAGAAGATTTTTATAAGCCGTTGTGTATAGGATAGCGGATGACACTAAAGATTCTGTGAAGAAATTATTACGAGAACATTACAGGTGCAGCCACACTATCGATCACTTCCAGAATAGCCGAGGTTCATAAGCTTGTCTGTGATATGGTATACTCGAATTCCGCATTTAGCAATAGGCATTATGGCCGTCTTTGCGGGTAAAATTACTCATTTTAAGGCTGGATCTTGTGTGATGATCTTCCAACACCTATTGACAACGCTCCATCCTGCGACGGTGCACTTTCCGATTGCTTTGTTATTGGTGGCCAGCGTGGCAGGTCTGCTCTATCTCTATTGGCAACCGCACAACACCCTCTTAATTCTAACCTGGTGGCCGATGCGCCTGGGCTGGCTTGGCGCCGCTGCCGCGGTACTCACGGGCCTGTTGGCGCAGCGTGGCTTGCCGCCGCAAGCGCCGTATCTTGCCATTTTGAATTGGCATATTGGCACAGGGCTGGCGCTGCTCGTCAATTATGGGCTGCTACTCTATCAGGCTTGGGTTTATGACTCTGCGCGGTCGACTAAAGCGCGCCTGCGCCGTGGCATCAACGCTACACATTTATTGGATGATCGCCAAGCACGCCTGTTGAGCAGTTTGTTGCTAGTTGCGGGGTTGGTCTTACTCTTCGCCAGCGGCTGGAATGGGGGCCGGCTGGTCTATGAATGGGGCGTGAATGTGCTGCGCTGAGTAAAACTGTGGATGAGCAGAAATCGGCGGATCGTGGGGCGCCTGCCGTTTGATGCTATCCTTCTATTTCTAATTTTGTTAATGCCGCCCGCGCCTCCGTCAGCTCTATTTCTAATTGCGCAATCCGCCTCTGCAAGGCTTCCCGCTGCTGGAGCGGTATTTGAGCATCTGGCTCTGGCGTCTCCGTCCCCATCTGTCCATCCCCGCGAATCGCCAATAGATGGACACCCCACAGCAGCGCCGCAATCCCACTGCGGGCAATGTGATCCACCGTTTCGGAGGAAAATAGATCGACATTCGGCGCACCCAAGACAAGCAATAAGAGACGATAGACCACCTGGGCCAGATAAAAAAGGATTAGAAGTGCGCCCGCTAACGCCACGCCATAGAGATAGGCTTTGCGGGGCCCAGAAGCGCGTTCGCGGCTGCCTTGCAGATCCGTTTGGCGTGCAATCTGCTGAGCCGTGCGCCAATGGATCGCCCAGATTGGCGCACCGACCGCCAACAAACTCAGCCCTTCGGCCAATGGCGCCGTCCAGATGCGGTCGCTGCCTGGATTTTGCACCAGCCACCAGTCAAGCACCGCTTGGAGCAGATCGGTCGCCCCAAACCAGAGCAACGCCAATCCCGTGGCAGCCACGCTATAATAATAGAGCCGCCGGACAGTCGCCCCTTCGAGGCTTTCGCCATAAGCTGTCACCTCGTTACGCACAACACGCCAGTGCCAGAGCCAGGCGATCACGCCCACAGGAATATAAGCCAAGGGTGAGGTCAACTTGTCCAACAATTCGGCCGTAGAACTGGAATTCGTACCAAAAAGCAAGAGCAATAATTCGCGTAGCAAGGCGGCGGTTGGCGCGAGCGCAACCAAGGCGCTGATCACAACTGCTGCGTATAGATAAAAACGGCGCAGTCCAGCGCGCGCCTCATCGGGCAATTGTGCCGTAATTTGTAGCCACCGCTGCCAGTTAATACGCGCCAATACGCTGCCCACAATCAAAAGGGCCAGGCCATCACTCAAGGGATTGCGCCACCAATCTGGGCCAATAGTGGGATAAATCAAATTGACGATGGCTCGCCAAAACGTCTCTAGAATCTGGCCCGCGCCCCAGATCACGATCGCTAGACCCGCCAACCCAACCAGCATTTGGTAGATGCGTCGCCATCGGCCCGCTAGAACTTCCTCTTTGCCGTAATCACCATCATTGACTAAAACGCGATGGAAATAGATTTGTAGCAGCAAGGCGAACCCCAGGGTCAAGAGCAGATGCAGCCAGTCAGATGGCCAAAGCGAACTTTCGGCCAATAGCTCGCCGAATGCCAGCCGCGCGAGGCCTTCAAGAAGGCCATAAGCATTGAATAGGGCATAGCCTACGGCCACTGCCGAAGCGCCATAGAGGAAAAATTTACGCAGCGCCGCACCACGTTCGCCCAACTCGCCTTGACGGCGTTGCATAAACCCCCAGTGTAACAAAAAGATCGGCGCTGCCACCAGCAAGATACTGGCGCTGCTGGCAATATTATCGCGTAAATAACCGCTGCGATTGATATCAGAAAGCCCCGCACTGCCCAACCAGGCATCACTCAAATTATCCAATAAACTATCTAGACCCGCCAATCCAGCCACAAAACTAATGAGGGCCACCAGATAAAAATAGAGCCGGCGAATCGTCGCCAAGCGGATTGGATGCTGCGTTTTTGCCTGATTGGTCATAGACTCCCCTAGCCCTCCCCTGCAGGAAGGGAACCGTTGGTCGGATAGCGTGCTTGACTTCGTCTACCTCGTGACAAGCGCCCTCTCTGCAAGGGAGAGGCCTTGCGTCACATGGGTTAATAATCAAAAAATTCTGGCGAATCAATCTTCCAGTGGTTCGCTTCACGCACAACTTCGACGACACGCTCCGAACTATACGTGTTGCTCCCGCCAAATAATCCACCCGACGAATAGCTATCGATCACCATCACAACCGTTCCCCGATTCGGGTCATTCGCGCTAATCTCACTTTTGATAATCCTTAAGCGGCGAGCGGTCTCATGGTTGATATAACTGCTGTTGTTAAAGGGTGAGTAGGCTTGGTTGGTTTCGATATTCTTGAGGACCCGTGTACTATATTGGGCCCGCGCCGTCGTAATATCCGCTTTTTGAAGTGCTAAAAAGGCATTATGCACAGGCGTGATCGGGCTATCGTCAGTCAGATAAACGGGCGTGCTACTCTCTTGGCCACGATTTAGGTTGACTGTAACGACCGCGGCGACCAGTAAGAGCACCACGACGCCGATCACTGTCCACGTAAATTTGTCGAATTTGAGTCCCATATAGACTACCCCTTTGGATGTACGATTTTGGATTTACGATTTACGAACTGTTTTCGGCGACATGGCTTGTTCTATTTTCGAGAGGTATTTGTCGAAAGCAGAAGCAACTACACCGTCGAGTCAACCTCGTAAATCCAAAATCGTACATCGTAAATCTACTCCCCTGGTTTATATGCCATCAATTCAAACGTGCCCCCGCTCGCCCCGTCCATATATTTGACGAGCACATGCGGCGCGGTGCGGTCGATCCAGACACTGCCGGTAGTGGTATTGGTCTTTAGTTCCACGCGCCACGTGTCAAAGGCGCCCGCTGGCACTGTGATTTGTTCTTGCCTGGTGACTTGCACGGTCACTCGATCCATCGTGCCGGTGGCGGGTGAAAAACTATTGAGGCGCGTGGCATACCCTGTGGCCAAGGGCAACGCCCGCACCAGTTGGGCCAATGTCGGTTCGACGCGGATATCGCTGGGCACATCGATGTGGTGGTTGGTGGTGACGCTCATCACAGAAGTCAATTCGATATCAACCGCGCCATTGTTGTAGGTTACCTGTTCGCTCTCTTTGCCCTGGCTGCTAAACCGTGTCAAAGCTGTGCTGATAGGGCTGAAATCTGTTTGGTCAACTTCGACGATCACAATTTCCTGCGCGCCTTGTGAATCAATTTCGCGCTGGATCGACCAGCCGCCTGGATTGTTTTGTGGGTCACCGGGCAAAAGGGTAAAACGGGCCGAGCCAGCCGTCGCGCCATTTTCCGTTGTCACCTGATAGTTGCTAATTTCGCCCGCACGCCAGGGCGCTGGATTAAAACTTAGCGACTGAATTTCTGATTGACCACAAGCGGCCAGCAGCAAAATTGTCAAACAAAGCATAGTCTGCCAGCGGCCCTTGTGAAGTGCGCCGTGTCGATTGGGCACCCAATAAGGCGCCACCAACGTGCCAGCGCTCT
>JAPLGZ010000238.1 GCA_026389895.1 Chloroflexota bacterium
ACGTTGTTGGTCTTTGACATTGGTTTGTTAGGGCTTATCACGCTGATTCATTGGCGGCCAACCAGCCAGGGCAGGCCAGAAGCGGCTCAAAAACCGGCCGCATCAGCGTCGCGAACGACTTTGCCTGGGCCACAGATCGACCGGCATTGGCTGCTGATCGGCATTTTGTCGCTGGCCTTGACAGGTGGCTTTTTGCGTTTCACCAACTTAGATTATGCGGAGTTCCAAGGTGATGAAGCCCGCGTCACGCTCTATTCGGCCAACGTGATCCAGGGTTATGAAAACGCGCTCTTTATCCATCGCAAGGGCCCGGCCGAGATTCTGTTGCCGACCGTGCTTTACGCGCTGACCGAGCAATTGACCGAAACCACGGCCCGTCTGCCTTTTACGCTGGCCAACTTCGCCGCGCTCTTTGCGCTCTTTTTGCTGGGTTGGCGTTTATTCGGGCCAGTGGCGGGTTGGACGGCGGCGATGCTGCTGGCAGTAGATGGCTATTTTGTCGGTTTTGCGCGCATTGTCCAATATCAGAGCATTGTCTTTTTGATGGCCGTCCTTGTGGTGTTAATCGGCTATCGGCTCGTGCGCCAGCCTCAGGCGCTCAGCCGTTATTTTACCCTGGCCGCCCTCTTTCTGGCTACCGGGCTTCTCTCGCACTACGAAGCCATTTTGGTGCTGGTTCCAGCCACTTATTTGCTTTGGCGCATCTGGCGGCAGGGAACACCCTTGGGGTACTTGGCGCGCGCCTTGATCACGCCGATCATTTTTAGTGGCCTCTTACTCGCCAGCTTTTACCTGCCGTTTGTGCTAAAACCAGACTTTGCGGAGACGTTCGGTTACCTGGTGGGGTATCGCCTGGGGGCCGGTGGCACTTACAACAATCTCGTCGATTTTTTTAATCGCACCACCCTCTACAGCTCAACCTATTACGTGCTTACGCTGATTGGATTAGCGATTATTGGTCTGTTGTTACATTTTGCGCGTAATTTGTCGGGCCGGTGGCGCTGGCTTGCCATAGCCATTGTGCTAGGCGGCATGGCGCTGACCTTCTGGTCACCAAACTGGCTCACCTTGGGTCAGGTTGACGACACCTGGTTCTTCTTCGCCGCGTTGCTGGTTGCGGCCTGGCTGATGCCAAATTTCCCCGCCGAAGAGCGGTTGGTCTGGCTCTGGTTTGGCGCGCCCATGCTCTTTAATCTCTTTTTTACCGCCATTCCCAACACCCATGTCTATGGGTTCTTTATGGCTTGGGCTTTGTTGGCCGGTCTGGTCGTTGCGCGCGGTTGGGCTGCCATCACCCAACGGTGGTCACTGCGCACCGCGCAGTTGATGGCCGCGCCGATCGCGCTCGGGGCCATCCTCGTCTTTGGCCTTTACGAATATTGGTATTTTGTCTATCATGATGTCGAAGTATTGCGCACCTGGTCGATCAACCGGCCTCACGGCTATTGGGTGACCTATGACCAGCCCACTGATGTGGCGATCTTTGGCTTTCCGCTGAATACAGGTTGGAAAGCCGTCGCGAGTCTGTACGCAGCGGGCGTTCTCCAGGGTAATTATGCGACAAACGTCACCGATACGGTGGCAAACTGGTATACACGCGGCGCCAATGATTGCGCCCGCGATGCACCTACGTATTATATCCTCGCCAATCGGGTAGAACCGGGACGCGCTGAGAATACAGAACAGTTGCGCCGCCAGCTTCAAATTGATCATGAATTGTTCGGCACGGTGTTGGTAAACGGCCAGCCCGGCTTGGAAATCTATCAAAAGGGCAAAACAGGTCGCCCAGCCCAACAGTTTCCGCTGGAGCCCTACGCCGCACACTTTGATCGCACGCTGTCGGGGGCCAACCTGCTCCCCAACGGGCCGATTGGCGATCCGGCCATTCAGCACCCACTCAATTTGCGGCTGGGCGATGCGATCTGGCTCAAAGGTTATGACCTGGATCAAGAAGCGGTAAAACCCGGCGAAACGTTGCCCTTAACCCTCTACTGGCAAGCCACCAAATCAATCACCAAAGATTATCTGGTCTTTGTGCAGTTGATCGACTTAAAAGATGGCCGCAAGGCTGGCCAACGCGATGGCCAACCCAATTGCGAGGCCAACCCGACCACGTTCTGGCTGCCAGGTGATATGCTGGCGGACCGCTACACCGTGCCCGTCGAACCCAATGCGAGCGCCGGTGAATATACCTTACTCGTCGGCATGTACACAGGCGACGAGCGGCTCCCCGTCCGCACCGCCGACGGGCACGCACAAGGCAACCAAATTGAACTGACCAAGGTGCAGGTGGATAGTTAGAATCCGATAGGGAGAGAGGGAGATTAGGAGACAAGGAGATTTGTCTCCTAATCTCCTTGTCTCCCTGTTTCCTTTCGGGTGACCGCTTAAATCACAAAAATTCGCCATGGTTCACGGCAATATGCGCAACAAGCCGCGCCATATGCTGCGCATATTTCTGCTCAGTTTCCTGTTGCCAATTCGCTGGTCGCTCGACCAAACGCGCATCTAAGCCACGTGGCACTTCATACAAATAACGCGCCCAACGCACCGCCCACCAGACCAGCATCATCGTATAATAGGTGGTAACGCGCAGAATGGCGGTTGAATCAGCCGTTCGCTCGGCATAGGTCTGAGTCAGCGCGGCCCAGTGGGTGGCTGGCATCGCATCATACGCCGGATGCGTCATTAAATCGGCAAGCTCGAAGGCCGGATCACCCCAGCCACTATTCTCCCAATCAACCGAAGCCCAGCCCTCATCCCGCCGAATAAAATTCCGCCAGTTGGCATCAACTCGACAGAGGGCACGGCGCGGTGGCGCCCAAGTGGGGGGTCTCCACAACGCAAACCAGGCGAGGATGGTTTGCAACGAAACAGGGCGGGTCGTAATCGGCAGCCGATCAAGATGCTGTTGAATCAGCGCCTTACCAGCCGCGCCGCTCGCCACGTTGAGCGTAGCCTCCGCCAGGTCAACGGTGGTGTGAGTTGGCGTCAGGGTGTGAATTGTACAATAGTGATTGATCAAGGCGTCCCACTCGGCAGCCGTCTGCGGCGGGGCGCTAAGCGTAGCCCCGTCGAGCCAGGTTTGGACAACCACCGGTTGGGGATAGCGCTGACGATCGGACCAAACGGCGCGCGGCGCCACGGTTAAGCCAGCTTCTTGCAGGGCGCACAGGGCTGCATACTCGCGCTGGGCGCGATTACGGTCATCACGCACGGTAAACTTGATTGCATAATCAAAGGGCGCGCGAGTTGCGCGATAGAGCAGATTATTGGCACCCCCTGTGATCGGTCTAATCTGCCACGCTTGCCAATTTTGGGCGGCGGCCGGCGGCTCCGCAACGAGTTGATCAAGCAAAGCGAGCAGTGAATCGTCCATCAATAGTCTCTAATCGAATGGCTTTATGACCATCTGCTTGAACGTGCCGAGGTCATCTATCAACAAATCGCCATAACACTTACAAAACTTGTACAAATTACAGACAAACAGCTATTTTCCCGTTATATTGATCGTATGATGGATTTTATCATAAAGCAATGAAAGGGAGAGAAGCGATGCAGGAAGAGAAGGCTAAATTAATCTTAATCACGGGAACTACGGGTTATGTAGGCGGGCGGCTTGTCCCGCGCCTGTTGGAAGCGGGTTATCGCGTGCGTTGTCTGGTGCGCGATCCGGCACGCCTGCTCGGTCGCCCCTGGGTTGATCAGGTGGAAATTGTGCCCGGTGATGTGCTGAAAGCCGACACACTGGCCGCCGCCGTGCAAGATGTCGATGTGGCTTATTACCTGATCCACAGCATGAAGAGTAGCGCCAATTTTCATGAGCGCGATTTGACGGCGGCCCGCAACTTTGGCAAGGCGGCGAAAAGTGCTGGCGTCCAGCGGATCATCTATCTGGGCGGCTTGGTTGACCCAAACCGTGAGCTTTCGGAACACCTGAGTTCGCGCCAGGAGACCGGCGAGGTTTTGCGCGAAGCAGGGATACCGGTCACCGAGTTTCGGGCAGCGGCGATTATCGGTTCGGGCAGTCTTTCGTTTGAAATGGTGCGCTATCTGACGGAACGCGTGCCGTTGATGGTCTGCCCGCAGTGGGTGTATACACGCACCCAGCCGATTGCCATTCGTGATGTGCTGAATTATCTAACGGCGGCGCTCGATGTGCCAGAAAGCGCGGGTCAAGCAATTGAAATCGGGGGTGCCGACGTTCTCACGTATGGTGACATGATGATGGGGTATGCGCAGGCGCGCGGTCTGCATCGTGTGCTATTGCCGGTGCCCGTGCTTACACCGCGCCTCTCCTCTTATTGGGTGCACTGGGTGACGCCCATTCCTGCAGCAATGGCCAAACCGCTGATTGAGGGCTTGCGCAACGAGTTGATTGTTCGCCAGGATACAGCGCAAAAGCTCTTCCCCAAAATTCAACCGGTCGGCTATCAAGTAGCGGTTCAGCGAGCGCTGGCCAAGCTCGATACCGGCGATATTGAAACGATCTGGAGTGATGCACTGGCCACCAGTCAGGGTGATATTACCCCTGTTACCCTCACGACCCAAGATGGGATGATCATCGAATTACGCCAACAGGTGGTGGATGCCCCGCCAGAGATCGTCTACCGCGTCTACACCAGTTTGGGTGGGGCACGCGGTTGGCTCTATTTTGACTGGGCCTGGCGTTTCCGCGGCATGCTGGATCGCATGATTGGCGGCGTTGGGTTGCGCCGGGGTCGGCGCCATCCCAAGGAAGTGCGCGTGGGAGAAGCCCTCGACTTCTGGCGTGTAGAAGCAGTTGAAGCAGAGAGTTTACTGCGGTTGCGCGCCGAAATGAAAGTGCCAGGGCGTGCCTGGCTGCAATTTGAGAGTAAACCGCAACCCAACAATCAGACCTTGCTACAACAGAGCGCCCTCTTTGCACCCAAAGGTTTATGGGGCCTGCTCTATTGGTATCTGCTGTACCCCGTCCATGCCCTGATCTTTTCTGGCATGGTGCAAAGTGTAGCCTGGCGCGCCGAAACGTTACAGCGCGGTGGCGATTTACCCGACGATGCCGTCAAAGCCGCCCAAGGCCAACGCCGCTGGATTGGCGCGGGTCTCGCACTGGCCTTCGGCCTGCTATTGTTGCCCATCGCGCGGCGTTGGCGCCAGGCTAGCGCGTAAGCTGTGGCTTGGCAAAAAGTTCATAGGTCATCGCTTCTAGCGTGACAGGCTCGCGATAACCCTATCGTGTTGACATAACCCAGTCGGTCATCGCTGGCAGCGATGACCGACATAACTTCTTGTCATTCGCCAGACATTTCTGCCACCTCAGCCATTGACCCAAACGCTTAAATTAGTGAGGGTGGCAGGGCCGAATTGTGTGGATAGGGCCACGTCTGCCGCGTCACGCCCATAGGCAATCGAAATCCGCCCGCCGCGCGGCTGCTCCTGGGTGGCATCGAACATATACCAGCGGCCCGCGACAAAGGCTTCAAACCAGGCGTGAAGATCCATTGGATCTAGTTGGTAGAGATAGCCAACCACCATGCGAGCAGGAATACTCAAGCTGCGACACAAGGCAATCCCCAAATGCGTGTAATCCCGGCAGACGCCGATTCGTTGCTCGGCGGTATCTTGGGCCGAAGTGGAGGCATTGCTGACCCCATAGCGATATTCGACGTTGTTGTGGATCCAACTGCGAATCGCCTCGGCCTGGTCATAGCCAGGTGTTACACCGGCCACAATTTCTTGGGCTAAATTGCCCAGCATATCGGCCTCGCAGTAGCGGCTGGGCAACAAAAACTGAAGCACACTATCAGGCAAATCCTGCACCAGCGTCAAAGGTGCGCCTGGTTGCACATCAATTGTATCCGCCGTCTCGACCGTAGCACTAGCCGTCACCACAAAATGACCAGGCAGCGCCACCAGTCGCTGGCAAAGATTGCCATAGGCGTCGACATACTCCACAACAGGGACACTGGGCGTCAAAGTATAACTTTCTTGCATAATCCACTGCCCATAACCACTGCGCGGACGCAACATCAGCACAAGCGGCGTCAAGCCATTAATGTCAAAGGTAATCTCACAACCGGCCTCTAAGCGCATTGTCACTCTCCATCAGATTGGTAAGCTAGTGTTCTCAGTTACTTTATGTAGGGATTAGGGAGTAGGGATACGGGATTAGAGTTCAGCCATCTAATCCCGTATCCCTACTCCCTAATCCCTACTTCGCAAAAGTAGCGCCCGCCCGCGCCATCTGGAGATCAAGCGCGCCACTGGTGCTCCGTTGTACACGATAGGCATGCCCCAAACCATGCACATGGATGCCACTCGCATCAACCTCAAGCATCGTATCTTCATCAATTGCCCATCCATGCGTCACCGACCCTTGATCCACGCTATGCAGCAGCCGCGTGAGCGTGCCCCATTGGCTGGCATGCACATCAACCGCAAAAGAAACGAGTCCCAGCCCCGCGCGCACGTCGATCAGCAACTCATCTTCGCTGATGTGCTCATCGGCAATTACGATATTACGCTGCGCCACCTGTCGCTGCCACCCGCCGACAATTGCCCTGGTAGCAGCAATCGCAGCCCCGGCGGAAAACCCGCCATAAGGGATCTGTTGGTCGTGCAGATAATTGACCCAGGCTGGATCAACACAGAGCGCACGCTGATACGCGGGCGTCAAACCACCACAGACAAAAATGCCGGTTGGGCGCTGCGATGCCAGCACTTCAAGGGTAAGCGGTGCAGCATCCGACACGAAGACGCTAAAGAATTCGCCGGAAGCTCCCCCAACCGACTCAAACACGCCCTGCGATTGGCGAAAGCGTTCGGGCAAATCCAGCCCCGCCTCTTCCGCGATTACAATAGCAATCCGGCGTTCAGCGTCGCGAGTGGCAGCCCGGAGAAATCGACCATAGGTATGGATAAAGCCGGCGGCTTCCCAGCCACCACCAATTAAAAACGTAGGCACCATAAATCCCTCTTCGCCAAAAAGGCTATCAATGATTTACCCAGCGTACACAAATGTCCTGAAAAAGTAATTAGACAAAATATACATAAAAAAACGTAACTGCTCAAGCATAGCAACGAATTGCCCGAATTAAAGGCTTAAAGCCTCAGGAGGGACAAAGATTTAGTATGCCCAGCAACAATTATATAGTATAGCCTAACAGTGGGCTGCTTGCCATGCACAAGCCATTGAATTAGAATAAGGCTATTCTCCAGTTATTTATCATTCAAGCAATCGATATTTTCTCAGCATAATGGCCCTCAGTAGGAAATCAACATGACCACAAACCCCATTCGCGCTGTCATTATTGGCACTGGCGGCATCGCTGGTTCTCACGTTACGGCGCAACGCCAAGAAGCCGAGCGCACACAATTAGTTGCCGCCGTTGATATTGATGCCGCCCGGCACACACTGCGATCTGAGCATTCAGTGCTTGGAAGCAGGCGCCTGGGTGCTCTGCGAAAAACCGCTTTGTGTCTCACTTGCCGAGATGGACCGGTTGGAAGCAGCAGAACAACGCACCGGCAAATATTGCAGTAGCGTCTTTCAATATCGCTTTGGGTCAGCCGGCCAGCATCTGCAACAATTGATCACAACCGGTGCACTGGGACGCCCCATGGTGGCCGCATCGTTAACCACCTGGTGGCGCAGTGACGCTTATTATGCGGTGCCTTGGCGCGGTAAATGGGCCACCGAATCGGGGGGCGTGACCATGATCCACGGCATCCACGCCATCGACTTTCTGCTCTGGTTGTTTGGCGAATGGCAGGAAGTGCGCGCCATGATCGGCACATTAAACCATACAATTGAAGTCGAAGATGTCTCGATGGCCAGCATCCGTTTTGCCAACGGGGCCATGGCTAGTGTTACCAACAGCGTCAACTCGCCGCGTGAAGAGTCTTATATGCGCTTTGATTTTCAAAAAGCCACCGTTGAGCTGAACCATCTCTATAGCTATGCCAATGCCAACTGGCGCTATTCGATGCTCAAAGATGCGGCCAATGCGGAAGAACTTGCCCAATGGCAGACGATCCCCACCGATGTGGCTTCTACCCATGCCGCCCAACTAACGGCAGTGTTAGATAGCCTGGCGCGCAACGAGCGCCCACCGGTGAGCGGGCCTGGCGTGCGCGGCACCATCGAATTTCTCGCCAGCCTCTACAAGTCGGCCATGACAGGGCAACCTGTATTGCGCGGCTCAATCACACCGGCCGATCCCTTTTATCATCGGATGAACGGGCCGGGGAATCAAGATTGGCAACAGAATCTACCAAAATAGTAATTGACATTACCAGAAATTTAAGTATAATACACAACGCAGTGTAGGGTATTCGTATAATTAGAGTATGGATTGCCCTTAATTTCCTAAAGGAAATGACGCCCCAGGAGAGTGCGCGACATTCTAGCGCGTATATCGAAAAACAGGTGAACTATCGTTTAGACAAATGATCTGTTAGAAAAAATTTGAATGACCCGTTAGAACAACTTGAAATTCGCACCATTCATTACTTCCATTCAAGTCGAGGAATAGCTATGCACCCCCGAAACTCGCTGAAGTTCCTTTGTCTGTTCGGCATTCTCCTTTTATTGGCCGCTATTGCGCCCAATCGTTTTACCATTCCCTTTGTCCTGGCACAAACCCAAACTGAGCCCGACCAAGCCATGGTTTTTGGTCTAAGCGCGACGAATGATAGCCCTCAACAAGTAGGAGTGCTTGTCACACTGTCCGCGACTGTCACTGTCGATATTCCATTGACGTATGTCTGGAAATTTGGTGATGGTCAAACAGCGGTGGGGCGTGTGGTCAAACATGCCTATTCGGACGCAGGTACATTTTCCGCATCGGTGATTGCGTCCACGTTGGATAATAGCATCAATGAAGAAGCAACCACCCTGGTGACGATTATACCGACAACTATCCCAGTGCCCACGAAGTTCCCTGTGGCTAATCTTGATGCCAATTGCAAGAGCCCCATTGTAGCGAATAACGCCACAAATTGTATTGCCACCGTTACCCAAGGCGACGATGTTACATTCCTTTGGAATTTTGGGGATAATACAGATGTCGTGCAAGGTTCAGCGGCTAGCCATATCTATACAGTGCCTGGTCGGTATAATGTGACAGTCACGGCTAGCAATGCTTATGGCCCCCTTATGCAAAAGTCGGTTCAGATTGAAGTTACCGAAGAGCCGGTGGCAGGGGTTAATATAGAAGGCAATGATCCGGTCCTGGCCAATACCGATGTTATCTTTACGGCAACGGTTAATACTGGCACCACAATTCAATATCTGTGGACTTTTGGGGATGGCGCCATAGCGGTAGGGAAAGTGACCCATCATGTCTATCAAAAATCGGGCACATATGATGTCAGCGTGGCGGCGTACAATAGCATTTCCAGAGTTCCAGCCACCAAGCCAATCACTGTTTTGCCCAAACTGCCAGGCGACTTTACCTTATTCAACAATAGCCCCCAACCTATCAACGCGCCAATTAGTTTTGTCGCCCTTGTCAATACAACCGAAAAACTCACCTATCATTGGAATTTTGGGGATGACTCTTCACAAAGTGGGCCGGAGTTCACGGTCGGGCACCGTTACTTAAAATCTGGGAAATTTTTAGCCGTCGTCACAGTCACCAGCAGCGGGAGTTCACTGACGGAGAGTTCCGTGGTGTATGTAGGCGAACCAAAGGAAGCCCAGGTATTATCCGTCTCCTATTCCAAATTCATTGTGCCCAATCAGCCAATCACATTCACCGTGGATAACCCTGATCCTGGGTTTGTATACACTTGGAAATTCGGTGGTGAAGGGGAGACAAAGTATCCGAACGCGCCGACCAACACCGTGGCGATCCACACCTTTACATCGCGTGATTTTCACCAGGTAGGCAGTGTCACTGGCACCGACACCCAAACTGTCAACGGTGCAAAAGTAACGAAAGCCGGGGATTTTGCCCTCATGATCGGCTCGCAACTCCATCTGCCTTGGATCATACGATTTGATACCCCGATTACGGGCCAGGCATCAGAGCCAACAAAAGCAACGGTTGTGCCGCAAAAGACCGATATTCCCCCCACAGGTCTTGCAACCACAACGCCAGTACCGACTGTGGCAGCGTCGCCTGACCCAAAACCAACACCGACTGAGACGCCCACAGAGTTGCCAACCGCAACGTTTATACCAACCGCGCCCGTAGCGTCCACATCCACAGATACGCCAACACCGACCGCTACGGCTACGCCGACAGAAACAGCCACGCCGACTGCGACAGCCACAGAAACAGCCACAGAAACAGCCACGGAAACGGCAACGGAAACACCCATAGAAACAGCAACAGCAACGACAGGGCCAGGCGGCACAATTCCCCGGCCATAGATTCACAGCCGTGAAAACAGGCTGGTAATTTGCCTAACCGAACTTTCACTTTTTTGTTAGCCGTTGAATTCTACGCAAACTTACGTAGGGAATACGGGCAAGAGACGGCGTTAATACGCCGTCTCTTTGTTTGTTGACGCTAGGCGTCGTCTGGTGTAGGATCACCAAACTTTAATATAAGCAAGTTACCTTACGCAAGTCCCATAACAACATCCATTACACAGCAGACACCAAGGACAAAGCGACCCAGAGTTCCCAGCGGATGGGCGAAAGCACGCTTACATTGCCGCGTTATCTTCCGCCACTATTCGGCCAGCGTAGCAAGATCCTGGGTGTAAACGCTTTCTCGATATAATAGGAGAAAGTAAAGCCTAGAAATGGAGAAAAAATGCCAGGCTCGCGTCACTTTACTCTATGGTTCAGTTTACTGGTCAGCGCGTTGCTGCTGATTACCTTGACCGGCGCAGCGCCAGCGCAGATAAATTCCATCGCCGGTTGCGAAGTTTTCCCCACGAACAACGTCTGGAATGCCCCAATTGACAGCCTGCCTGTCGATCATAATTCTGCGGCCTACATCAATACGATTGGCGCAACAGAGCCGGTTCATCCTGATTTTGGCGCCGGTCTTTATGAAGG
>JAPLGZ010000036.1 GCA_026389895.1 Chloroflexota bacterium
ATAGGCCAATAGGGCGCGTGCTTTGGCCGAACGAAACTTTGTGATTGGCTGATCAGCCAAGTGAACGGAAAAGCCGCCCAACAATTTGATCTGTAATGCGCTCATAACCCTTAACCAAGCCTATGCCGATGGTTGAAACCATCGGCTGATACAGAAAACCCTGTTAAAACAGGTTAGCCTGCGCCGTCCTTTCAAGGGAACCTCGTGCGTTATTGCCAATGAAACAATGGGGCGAGCCATCCGCCGGTGCGGTTACAAACCGCACAAATCTGGCCTGGTTTTGCCCGATTCATTGGTTCATCGGCAATAATGCAGTTTCTTTTACCAGATGCCGAATTTATTCACCACAGTTTACAACACTAAGCCATAGTATACCATAGATGCACACCCTACCCACGCCATGCCAACCACTTTGCCCCGTGCGCGTGCGCCGTAGCGACATCGCTACGTTTTCGCTACGCTCGCCCGCTATGCTCTAGCCATGTCACACGCAAAACCGGTTTCCACCGTCACCCAAGCAATCAATGCCCAAGAAATCAATGTAACCTTCGTTGTCCGCTTGACTTGGGATAGTCTCTCTGACCACTGGCGCATCTTAATCAAACCCACCAACGGTGAGGACGCTCGGCTCTTTAGCGATGTTGAATCCGCCCTACTCCATCTAGAAGCAGTCATGAGCAGTTATCAACAGTCTGCAAATCAATGAAAGGAACAAAAAACGAATGACAATCCAACACTTTTTGATGGCGCGCCAGCAGGCGATTCGGTTCGGCTGTGGGGTGCTCTGCCTACTTCTCTTCCTCGTTTTGCTCTGGCCACCTGGTATTGCCCACGCCGCAACCTTCACCGTCACCAATATCAACGACAGCGGCCCCGGTTCGCTACGGCAGGCGATCCTCGACGCCAATGCGCGCAGTGGCGCTGACCTGATCCTCTTCAACCTGGGCAGTGGCGTGCAGACTATCAAGCCCACCTCGGCGCTGCCCGCAATCACGGATGTCGTCGAGATCAATGCCCTCAGCGGTGGCGCTTGTGCGACCATGCCGCCCCAGCCGCACGTCCAGTTGGATGGTTCGTTGGCGGGCAACAATGCCAGTGGCTTTAAGCTGCAAGCCGCGAACTCCCGGATTGTCGGTTTTTATATCAACCGCTTCAGCGCGCATGGCATTGAAATTAACGCCAGCAACAACGTGGTCTCGTGCAATGTCATCGGCTTGACGCCACAGAATGGCGCGGCTGGCAACGTCAGCTATGGCGTCAAGCTCAACGGCAATAACAATATTGTCGGCAACCTTGGTGGTCTGGTTGGCAACGTGGTCTCGGCCAATGCCTTTGGCATCGCCGTCGAAAATGCGAACACCGGCAACATCATCCGGGGCAACTTTGTCGGCACCGATCTCAATGGCGTGCAGGCGCGCGGCAACAGCAATGCCGGGATTGGGCTGGTCGCCGGGGCCGCCAATACCACGATTGGCGGCGCCACGAGCAGCGACCGCAACGTTATCTCTGGCAATGGCGATCAAGGCCTCTGGTTGATCGACGCGGGCAGCAATAATGAAGTAACCGGCAACTTTATCGGCCTCAACGCCACGGGGAATGGCGCGCTGCCCAATGGGACCGAAGGAATTATGCTGGAAAATTCAGACGGCAACACCATCGGCGGCATAGCGAGTGGCCAGGGCAACCGCATTGCCTTCAACACCGAGCGCGGGGTCGCGGTTACGGCGGATAGCCAAAACAACCGCATCTTGGGCAATCAAATTTTCAGCAACGGCAAACTGGGCATCGATCTGGGCAAGGATGGCGTCACCCCCAACGACAACGGCGATCCCGACAGTGGCGCCAATGACAAGCAGAATTCACCCCTCTTTGCCGGTGCTTTTTTGACGGCAGACAACCGCATTGAGACCGAGGTTGTGATCAGCAGCTTGCCTAATACGACCTTTCGCATCGAAATCTTTGCCAGTGAAAGTTGTGATTCGAGCGGCACAGGCGAAGGCGCCACCTTCTTGGGCAGCGCGACGCTGCAGACCAACAGCGGCGGCAACGGGTTGGTAGACCTTACCTTTAACCAAGCCGTGCCGCCCGGCCAGCAATTGACCGCGACGGCGACCAATAACAGCGGCAATGCGCCAGCCAATACCTCCGAATTCTCCGCCTGTCAGACAGTGGTGGCCCAATCGCCGCCTGCTGTCCCCCAAGCGCTGCCGGACACGGCCAGCACTCAAGAAGACACACCGGTGACGATCAATGTATTGGGCAATGACACGCGCGGGGCGAGCGGACGTCCGCTGGCGGTGGTCGCCGTAGGTAAACCGGCGGGTGGGACGGCGACGATTGTCAACAATCAGGTGCTCTATACGCCAAACACCAATTTTAACGGCGGTGACACCTTCTTCTATAGCATCAATGACGGCGACAGCGCTAATACTCGGCAGACAACCGTGCGTGTTCAGGTGGAACCCGTCAATGATGCGCCGACCGACATCCTCTTCAGTGCTGGTTCGATCAACGAGAATATTGGCGATGGCAACGTCGTGGGTAATTTGACCGCGATCGATGCCGATAGCGGCGATAGTTTTACCTTTAGCTTGGTGGGCGCGGACAATGATAACGCCGCCTTCTCCCTCTTTGCTGGGATTCTGCGCCTGACGACCCCCTTCGATTTTGAGCGCAAACCCACCATTACCCTGGGCGTGCGCGTGCGTGACCGCGGCTTTGCCAGCTTTACCAAGAATCTTGTCATTCCGGTTGGCAATGTCAATGACGCACCGACTGCCATCAATTTGAGCAACAGCCTCATTAACGAAAATCAGGCCGCAGGCGCCACGGTGGGTACGTTGAGCTCAACCGACAGCGACGCCGGTGACAGCCACACCTATGCGCTGGTCGAAGGCTCCGGCAGCGACGATAATGCGTCCTTCCGCATTGAGGGGAACATCCTCAAGACCAATGCCGTGCTCGATTTCGAGACCAAGCCCATCTACAGTGCCCGGATCCGCAGCACCGACCGGGCTGGGGCCAGCTTTGAGCGGATTGTGACGGTGAATCTCAACAATTTGCCCTCCCCGCCCGATGCTATCCCGAACAGGCTGGCTTTCTGCTCTGGCCAGGCCATCACGTTGATCGATAACGGCTCGACCATTGCCGGCAAGCGGGTCCTGGTCAAGATTGATCCGGTCACTATTAGCAACAAGACGAGCAACAGTTGTACGGTGAGTGGCAAACTGAGTGTCACCAGCAACGGCAGCACCGTGAGCAATTTGACCTTTAGCGGCGATGTCAATGACCGCAACCAATTCCGCACCAGCACCATTCCTGACTTCACACTCAGTGTCGCCGGCATCCCCCTCCTGGCGCGCAGTGTGGTCATCGCCTACAACAATGAGCGCCCCCATTTGCACATCACGCGTCCGGCGTTGCAGATGCCCAAAGAATTTGGCGGCCTGTCGGCGGGGCTCGCCGTACCGACCCTGATCGACAGCGGCGGCGTGCGCTTTGGCACCGGCAAGATCAATTTGCCCACGATCAGCACGAGTAGCGGCTTTGAGATGAGCCTAAGCGGTTCACTGGTTCCCGTCGGCGATGGCTTCCAGATTAGCGCCGATGGCACACTCTCGATCCCTAATATCGGCAAGAAAAAGACGCCCGGCGCCGAAGGGCAAACCTGTACAATTACAGCGGGCGTCACGATCTTTGCCAATGCGCAACAGCAGACGGTGATGGTAATCGCCGCCGGTGAAGATCAGACGCGCGTCCTCACGGGGCCTTACCTGGCCAATGCCGCCCCAGCAACGCTCTTTGCCCCGGACGCGCTGGCCGCGTTCCGGCTCGATAAAGTACGCGCCGGCGCCAGTTGTGACCCTGGCCTGCCCATCGGCCAGACTGGTCTCTTCCTCACCGGCCTCGGCGGTGAAATCACGTTGATCCCCGGCAATGAGCGGGTCGATGTGACGGTGACGATTGAAGCGGGGAAGAGCCTGCCCGTGCTCGGCCCGATCTTGTCTGTAGAGGGCAGCATGGGCTTTCAGCCCCGGCCTTTCCAGTTAGACCTCGGGGTGGCGGTGAAGTTGCTCTCGATTGAGGTTGCCCGTGCGGATGCCACGATCACGACAACCAGCTTCCGCACGACGCTGCGCTTCCAGGCGTTATTCTATAATGGCACCGCCACGATCACGGCCTTTACCCGCAACGGCAAAGCCACCTTCACCGGTTCCGGACGCGTCGCCATTGAAGTCAAGAAGGGGTCGCTGGTGGCCGAGGAATGCAATGAAACCCTGATCGGGACCATCTGCTTCCCCCCGGCTATTCCACCTTTTGACACGGGTGAACTGGCCGCCGTCGGTGCCGATGTTGGTGAATTTACCAATGGGCGCTTTGGCTTCAAAGGCTTTGTCAAGATCTTAATCTTTGGCACCCACGGCTTCTATGTGGATGAAAAGGGGGACTTTAGCTTTACCAACGTCGATAAATTCAAGTTAGTCGCGGCGCCGCAAGTGGCCGCCGCTCGCACCGCTGCCCTGGCCAAGGGAGAAACGATCGACGCCGCGGCTGTCAATGGCGGGGGCGATCGGGACTATACGTTCTTCGACGCGGGCAATGGAAAGACAGGGGTGATCATCAGTGCCGCGTTGACGAAACCGGCGGTTGATCTCAACCAAGTCCAGGCCGCGGGCGCTACGGATATCATCACCACCGTAAA
Organism: Chloroflexota bacterium; assembly: GCA_026389895.1. Lineage (GTDB taxonomy): Bacteria > Chloroflexota > Anaerolineae > Caldilineales > Caldilineaceae > JAPLGZ01. Next base: position 4,703 of record JAPLGZ010000036.1, read on the forward strand.
CTTGATCCAAAATAGCGACGTAGTCTTTAACCTGACCGCCAACGCACCGCTGGCCTTTACCCTGATCACACCGGAAGGCAAAGAGGTGACGCCGGCCAACTACACACAGAGCGCCGATCTGGGCTACACCATCGAGTATTTGCAACGGGTCAGCTACGAACCAGCAAGCACCCAAACGCGTGACAACCAGAAGAGCGATAAGTCACTGGCTCGGCTGCTCTTTACGCAGCTTGCGGGTGATGCCCTGACCAATGGTTCAGATCTGCGCATCGACGGCGTCACGGTCTACTTCGCCCTGGATTTCCAGAATTCCGTCAAATGGCTTAAACCAATTCCATTGACGGCGGGCGCGCACACCGTGGAACTGTTGCAACATGGCACGAGCAATGTCGTGCGTAGCGGCGCCATCAACCTGGTTGCCAACACAAATGTCAGCCTCTTCGATGTCAGTGGCCCGGCGGCCGGTTTTGTCGCCGTGACCGATGACAATGCGGCCCCAGCAACGATTGGCAAGACGCGGGTGCGCTTCTTTAACGGCGCTAACGCCACGCTCAACCTGTTGGTCAATGGCACGCCGATCTTGAGCAACATTGCCTATAAAGCCACCTCGCCTTATGTGGAGCTCGATGCTGGCGTCAAGAACATCGAACTACGCACCAGCAGTGGCAATACGCTTGTGGGGCAACTGCTGGCCACCGAGTTGGCCGCGGGCGGCGTCTATACCTTCTTGAGCACCGATTATACGCTCGGCGGCTTCGACGTGACCCTGTTGCAACGGGAAGACGCGCGCTACGCCGCCACCTATCTGACCTACTACAGTGTGGACCAGGCGCAGATGAACTCGGCGTGGCAGATGAAGCTGGTGGGCGATACCGCCAACACGGATTATAATCTCGCCGTCTGGGGCGCGAGCAACCCACCAGTTCTAGGCAGCGTGACAGTCAATGCCACTACCCCCGCGGCAACGCAGGTCAGTTGGCAG
>JAPLGZ010000407.1 GCA_026389895.1 Chloroflexota bacterium
ACAACCTTTGTAGACCCCCTGTCTGGCTGATCAATTTACCCTGGGCCATCAACCAGTGTGTACTGCCGTCTGGCCACACCACGCGAAACTTGCTGTTGAACTCTGCGCCTGTTTGCATGGTGTGCTGGAAGATCTCCTGCACTTGTGGCCGGTCTTCTGGGTGAATGTGTAATAACCAATCAGCAAAATTGGGAGCCTGGGTGGATGCTGGCTCATAACCAAATAAAGTTGCATAGCCATCTGACCAGAATGCTTCATTAGTCTCCAAATTCCATTCCCAAGAGACAATGCCACCGGCTTTTTGGGCTAGCTGAAGCCGCTGTTCACTGGTTTGAAGTGCGAGTTCCGCCTGTTTGCGGCTATGAATATCGGTGGCTGTACCAATCCAATGGGTGATCTCGCCTATTTCGTCAGAAATCGGTTGGGCGCGCGACAAATGCCAATAATACTTACCCTGCGCGTTGCGCAGCCGGTATTCGATTTCAAAGGGCAGCCCACTGCAGACAGACTGTTGCCAGCGAACAAAGGTGCGCTTATGATCGTCTGGATGCAGATGGTTGATCCAAGCGAATCCTAACGAAGCGAGCGAGTTGGCCTCTGTATACTCATACCAACGCTGATTCATATAATCGATTGCACCATCGGTACAGGCAATATAGACAATTTGCGGCATAACATCTGCCATCACATGATAATAATCCAAACCCTTTGTGTTGAGCACGGTTGCGACATGGCCTTGAGCAGTCTGTTTGTTATTTAACATAAGTGTTTTCGATCAACTAAGCATCAAATCAATTATCACGGTATAAACGTAGATCGCAGCTGCGATCTAAATATGGCTAGACAAAAGAAGCCCAAAACATGGGGCGCATGTAAGTATTGCCGTTGCGCAGGCAAAAACGTTACACAGAGCATACACAGCAGGCAATTAAAGCGACCCGTCTCTTCGCGCTCTGTGTGTACTCTGTGTAGTTTTTTCTCTGCGTACGCGCTGTAATTGCTGTTTCGTCTGGCTTGCGTAACCTAAGTAAAACGGCTAATCGCCATCCGATGGCTGTGGCCTTAAGTTTGGCAAGGCGAATCCCTGCATACGCGGCATACCGGTTGGGAATTGCCTCCTGGTCAGAGGAGTTCCGCCAGCATAGCACTTGTGCTCGCCGTTTGACTGTGTAGGATAACGGAAGCGTGGACTTACGCAATGTAGGTTATCTAGAAGCAACAGTCACTATCTCGGCGACCTGGAAAGCTTGCAATTGGTAATTAAGTTTTTAGTAAGGTTTGTTTCTTATTCTGCGCTAGATTGCTTTTTTTGTCAATACTATAAAATAAGCGTTTAAGAGAAACTAAGCCAAAGGATGGCGAGGAATTTGCTTGCGTATTTGGGCTCCATAAAACTGATTCGTCCGTTTTATCATGCCATGAAGCCAATGAGAAAGCTTAGCTGACCACAGGGAACGCAAAGCGCGCAAAGGAAATTTTCTCTGCATCCTTTGCGCGCTTTGGGGTAAAAAATTTTCGGTGGCCGCTTGTCACGTTACCAATGTGATTTCAGGCTATGACAAATAGCGCATTACTCCTGCCACGCTGGATTAATCCGCCATCCTCAGCCTTTCTTTGTTACATGGCCAATTCGCTCAAGCGCTCGGCCAGTTGACTGCGCTTTTCCTTCAATTCGTTGACCTTGGCGCGCTCACGCTCGATCACATCGGCTGGCGCCTTGTTGGTGAAGCCGGGGTTGCCTAGGAGCCCTTCGATGCGTTGCGCCTGTTTGTCGATATTTTCGATCTCTTTTTGCAGCCGTTTGTGTTCCGCTGCCAGATCGACCAAACCCGCCAGCGGCAAGTAAATTGTCACGCCACCGATCACCAGCGTCACCGCTTTTTCTGGCGCAGGCAAGTCAGCTGCGATCACGATCGCATTGCCGTCCAATTGGGCAAGACGCGTCAGCAAGGCGACATTCTCTTGAAGGGTCTGCGTATAGTCACCAGCGCTGATCTGTGTTGCGATGCGCCGAGCGGCTTCGACGTTATATTCGCTGCGGGCGTTGCGAATGGCGCGCACAATCTCCTGAATCCGACCAAAGGCATCGTCGATCTTGGCATCGGCCTGCCCTGTGATCTGCGGCCAGCGGCTCACCATTAAGGCTCGATTATCGCCGCCCAGGCTTGGCAAATTCTGCCAGATGGTCTCGGTGACGCAGGGCATAAACGGGTGCAACAGTCGTAAACTTTGTTCGAGCACAAAGGCCGCCACCTGGCGCGTAGCTTGTGCTTCGGCGGATGCGCCGTCATTCAAGCGCACTTTGGCCGCCTCGATGTACCAATCGCAATACTCGTTCCAGACGAACTCATAGAGCTGACGACCCGCCTCGCCCAATTGCCAACTGTTGATCAGGCGTGTCACCTCGTTTTGGATATTTTCCAACCGGCTCAAAATCCACCGATCTGCCAAGGCTAACTGGGGCGCTGCGGGCAACTGATAGCGCATGTCATACGGCTGGCTATCCGCCGCCAGGGGCAGTTGATGGCCTTCTAGGTTCGTCAACACAAAGCGTGTGGCGTTCCAAATCTTATTGGCAAAGTTGCGATTCGCCTCGACGCGCGTCGTGCTTAGCTTCATGTCGTTGCCAGGTGTGCCCCCGGTCAGCAACGAGAAGCGCAGCGCATCTGAGCCATATTCGGCGATCAAGTCGAGCGGATCCAGCGCATTGCCAAGGCTCTTACTCATCTTGCGCCCCAACTCGTCGCGCACCAGGCCATGCAAATAGACCGTTTTGAAGGGCGCCTGACCGGTAAATTTAAGGCCCATCATGATCATGCGCGCCACCCAGAAGAAAATAATGTCATAGCCGGTCTCTAGCACGCTGGTCGGATAATATTTCGCCAAGTCGGTCGTCTGCTCGGGCCAACCGAGCGTGCTAAACGGCCATAAACCGCTGCTAAACCAGGTGTCAAGCACATCCGGGTCTTGTTCCAGCACAACGCTTTCGCCATAGTGGGCAATTGCCTGTTGCAGTGCTTCTTGTTCGTTGCGCGCCGCAAAAGTTTTCCCGTCTGGCCCGTACCAGATTGGGATCCGATGGCCCCACCAGAGTTGGCGACTGATACACCAGTCTCGAATATTTTCCAGCCACTGGTAATAAGTCTTTTCAAACCGTTCTGGCACAATTTGAATCGAACCATTGCGCACGGCTTCGAGCGCTGGTTCGGCCAGCGGTTGCATCTTCACCCACCATTGTTCGCTCAATAGCGGCTCGACAATCGTGTGACAGCGCTGGCAATGCCCCACCTGATGCAGACGTTCTTCCTCGCGCACCACCAACCCGGCCTTGCGCATATCTTCCCACAGTTGCTTGCGCACCTCGAAACGGTCCAACCCTGCATATGGCCCTGCGCTCTGATTGAGTGAGGCGTCCTCGTT
>JAPLGZ010000334.1 GCA_026389895.1 Chloroflexota bacterium
ATGGAAAACCGCCAAACCCGTTTTGAAAGAAGTTCATTCGCAAGTCTTGCAGAACGTTCAAGAGCGGGTTGATTTGGCGTATCAAGCGTTCTTTCGTCGTGTCAAAGCTGGTGAAGAACCTGGATTCCCCCGTTTCAAAGGTCGTGGCTTGTACGATAGTTTCACCTTCAAGCAGTCTGGTTTTAAGTTGGATGGTGACAAACTTAGCCTATCGAAAATCGGTTCGGTTGCGATCAAATTGCATCGCCCGATCTGTGCGGCGATCAAGACTTTGACGATCCAGCGTGACGCCGTTGGTAACTTCTACGCTTGCTTTTCCTGTGAGTGCAAAAGTCAACCGCTTGAACCATTGCCCAACGTGATCGGTATCGATTTGGGCTTGACTACCTTCGCCTATTTCAGCGATGGTAATAAGATTGAACGTCGCCGTTGGATGAAGAAAGATGCTGCCGATATTGCCCGTTTGCAACGCAAGAAAGAACGCTTTGCGAAAGGTAGTCCTGAACGCAAGAAAGTCATCAAAGCGCTGTGTCACGCCTATGATCGGGTCGCTAATCGCAGGCGTGATTTCGCCCATCAAGCATCGCATAAGATCGTCAATCAGTATCAAATTATTGCCTTTGAGAAGCTTGACATTCAGGCTATGCAAAGCTCGGATCTGAAAACAATCACCCGCGGCATTGCCGATGTTGCCTGGGGTCAATTTGTACAGTTCACCGCCTACAAAGCTGCAAATGCTGGTAGAACGGTCGTACACGTTGCTCCGCGTGGCACCACGCAACTGTGTTCGGGCTGCAATGCGATTGTTCCAAAGACCTTGCACGTGCGTATCCATGATTGTCCTCATTGCGGCTTGAAACTGAATCGAGATCATAACGCTGCTTTAAACATTTTGGCCCGCGGACTAGCTGGCCTCAAGGCTGACCCTGTTGGCCTTGTAGAAGCCCACCGACTTTAGTCGTGGGAGTAGTCACCTACCCCTAGGCCTTAGAAAAAAGTAACCTACATCCATTGAGTGAACGCTTTAACCAGTGCTAAGCATTGCTCCTTTTAAGGTTTCCATGCCAAAAGGTAGTTAGCTGCTAGAAATTAAGCCGCAGGGCAACGTTTGGTAAACAATTTTTAAACTTCAGAATTCATCTGACCACCAACGGTAAATTAGTAAACGGTAAATTAGTATGCCTAAATCGAACCGTTACCGTATCCCTGCGGCTACGCACCGTGTCGAAGAAGAAATTAGTCGTAGCCGCTTCATTACGACCATTGGCTACACCCCCACCGTAGAAGCGGCGCGCGATTTTATCGGTGCGATCAACGACGAATTTGCCGATGTCAGCCATAACTGTTGGGCCTATCTGGTTGGGCCACCTGGCAGCACCAGCCAAATTGGCTTGAGTGATGCCGGTGAACCTCACGGCACGGCTGGCCGCCCGATGTTGAATGTGCTCCTCCATGCTGGCATTGGTGACATCTGCGTTGTAATCACGCGCTATTTTGGTGGCATTCTGCTCGGCAAAGGTGGATTGGTCAAGGCCTATAGCGGCGGTGTGCAATTGGCGCTGCAAACCTTGCCAACCATCGAGCGGATACCGCAAGCCCACTTAGTCATTATCACTGACTACACGAATATTACGTCGTTCAAACGTCTGCTGCCAGAGTACGAAGTCGAAATCCTGGAAGAAGAGTATGCAACGGATGTCACCTATCAGATCAAACTGCCCGTAGAAAAAGTCACCCTGTTCACCCAGGCCATTATCGACTTAGCCAACGGTCAAGCATTGATCGAAGTAATTTCGACCGATGAGGAATAAAGCAGTGCATTCATCGCTAAAATACGCCTATCTTTCGTTTAGATAAGCAAGCTGTGCGCCCAAAGAACAACGTTGATCAACGCCAGGCAGACAAGCTAAATGGAATGAGGATTTGCTCTGCTCTGTTCCTTTTTCAATTGATAGGATTTCGATTGACAATAAATGAGGCGGCTTTATCAACGAAGCGGTTCTAGCGCAAAATCGGCCATTAAAAACCGTCCATCGCACCCAAAGGAGCCAATTTATGCCTGCAACCCCAACCCTCTATGCGTTGATCATTGGCATCGATCAATATGACCCGCGCAGTCGAATCCCCAATTTGCGCGGCTGCGTCACCGATGCCGACAGCATCGAGAGTGTGTTGACCCATCAATTTGGCGTGCCTTCCACCCAGATTCTCAAACTGACCAACGAGCAGGCGACGCATGACGCCATTCAGCAAGCCTTTCGCACCCACCTGATTGCCAATGCGCAAAAGTGGCGGCAAACAGATGCCGGCAACGCCTCACCCGAATTTATTTTTCATTACAGCGGGCACGGCTCACAGGCCAGAGATGAAACCGGCACGGAACCTGACGGCATGGATGAAACGCTGGTGGCGCATAACAGCCGCCTGCCTGGCATCTTCGACATCAAAGATTGGGAACTAGGCCAGTGGATCGAGGAGTTGAACCAATTTACCGACCATGTGACCATTATCCTCGACTGTTGCCATTCTGGCTCGGGCACGCGCGATGGGCATCCAGCGATTGCACAGACACGCCGTTGCGCGCCCGATCTACGGCCACAGGCAACGCACCGCCCCCCCAGCCAGCCCAGTAGACGCAGTGTCAGTGCCAGCGCCTGGGATGTGAGTGGCAAACATGTGCTGCTGGCCGGTTGTCGCGACAAAGAGGAATCGAATGAATACCCTGTGGCCAATGGAGCCCAACGCTATTGGCAAGGCGCCATGACCTTTTTTCTGGTCCAAGAGCTAGTCCAAATGCAGCCCGAACGTCCACTCAGCTACCGAGAATTGCATGAGCGCGTCCGCAGTCAGGTGAATACGGCTTATGCCAGCCAGATGCCACAATGCGAAGGCGATCTGGATCGGGAAGTCTTTAGCGCGGTGCGCCCCCAGCGTGACGTTTTCTTCAACATCGTAGACAAACGCGCCGGTCTGATCTGGATCGATGGCGGTCTGGTGCATGGCCTGACCGAAGGCAGCCAACTCAAGGTCTATGCACCAGAGACGCGCACGTTGGACCAAGCGGGTGCGCCATTGGCCACCCTTGAGGTGACGGAAGAAGGCGCGGTCCAAAGTGGTTGTCAAACCGTCGAAGCAGGCATCAACCTGCCATTGCACGCTCGCTGCACCGTCGAACGCATCAATCACGGTAACATGCAGCGGACGGTGTTGCTGGCCATCGATGACCAGGCACTGTCCACGACGGTGCAAAATCGTCTGGGACCGCAGACCAACGCCACAGGTAATGACATTGCGCGTTATGTCAAAGTCGTGGACGGTTCGGCGGCTGATTTTCGGATTGCCGCTCGGGATGGTCAGCTAGAAATCCAAGACAACAGCGGGCAACGGTTGGTCGCCCCTTTCAAAGTGGACGATTTGGAGGGTCTCGCTGCCGACCTGGCCCACCTGGTGCGTTATCGCAACGCGCTAGCTGTTCGCAACGACGCCGCTTCCGACTTGGCCGGCCAAGTGACGTTGGCGATCAAAAAGCTGGCCTTCGATCCCAATACACAAGCGCCAATCACCGGCGAACTGGACAAAAACCCAGGGGGCGAAGTGATCACCGAAGTGGGCGAACGGGTGGTCTTTGAAATTACCAATCAGAGCCAGCAACCACTCTACTTTGCGCTCTTTGACTTTGGGCCAGATTATGAAGTCTTCCAACTCTATCCCACGATACAAGGCGCGCATGAGCCACTTGCGGCAGGCCACATTTTTCGTCTAGGGCTTTCGGCCAAGAAATCCGAACAGTTCAGTGCGCAATTACCGGCAGATGTGGCCGAAGGCAAAGATATTTTTAAGCTCATCGCCACGCGCACCGACACCAATTTTGAGGTATTGCAACAGGGGCCATTAAAATCACCCTTCGCCACGCGGTCAATCGCGGGTGCCCGCGGCCAAGCCCCATCAGCGCTGGATAGCTTATTGACCCAGGCGATCAATGGCGGCAACCAACGCGCCTTTGGCCCACCGACAGCCTCGGTGGCGGATGCCTGGACCACCGCCGAAGTGACGGTGTTGACGGTGCAAACCATTGCCGATAGCTCGCGCCAACTAACTGGCGGCGTTCGCACTACATTGCCGACCTACCTGCTGGCCTTTGAAGCACCCGTTGGTTTCAACGGCCAAGTGCGCGCCCTCACGGCGCGCCAGAGCACGCGCGCCGCCAACGGGGATAATACCGATTTGCAATTGCCGCCAGGGCTGGCCGCCTGCGGCGATTGGTTTCAGCCGCTGACGCTGGGCGCGACGCGCGCCGCCACGCCAGGTGGCGCCGTCATCGAAATCGAGGCGGACGAGGCGGCGCGCCAATTGATTACGCCGACAACACCATTAAATGTGCATCTGAATTGGGCGTTGGATAGTAATACAGCCGGAGTTTTGGCGCTTGCCTATGATGGTAATTTTTTCTATCCCGTGGGTCGCCCACACGGCGACCGTCAAACGCTCCAAATCGAGTGGTTGCCCGCGCCCGATGCGCCCGCCATCACACCGTTACGCAGTACGCGCAGCATTGGCCGCATTGTTAAGCTCTACCTGTATAAGTTGGTCGGCCAAGCCGAACCAAGTTTGGGTTTGCACCAGGTGCGTTTTGTGCCAAGCGAGCAGCAAAATGCGGAGGCGCCGGCAGCCGAAGACCTTAGCTATTCAGTAGCAGGTGGCGAAGTGCGTTATACCGCGGTCACACGGCAAGAGCTCAAACCCCATGCCCGCATCGCGTTGGCCGTTCACGGCTTTAGCGCCGAAACCAGCGACATGGCCGCCTGGTTGACCAGCATTTTGCCCGCTCACGGCGTTCACTATGATCATGTGTTGGCATTTAACTACGAAAGCTTCAACACCCCCATCAG
>JAPLGZ010000186.1 GCA_026389895.1 Chloroflexota bacterium
GGCGCTGTGAGCAAGAGCTGGATTTACGCACGCAAAGGCGCAAAGCAAACCCAGAATAATTTTATCGATTTTGCGTGCATATACCCTGCGAGAATGACAGCACTCACTCATCACGTATCATACCGAGAATAAATCATGTCTGATCAATCAACTAACGACAACAGCAATCTCCAAAGCAGCGGCACGTATACGCCCAATGTGATGCAGGAGATCCAGGAGAAGGCGGAATTAGGCCGCTACCGTATTCGTGGGTTTGGCACATTGCGCGAACGGCGCTGGGCTACCTTTGATGATCTCACCTTCTTGCCCTGCACCCTGACGCGTATTCCATTGGAAGGTTATCGCGAAAAGTGTACGACCACCACGTTATTGGGCACGCGTTTTGCCAAAAAGCCGATTTCGCTGGATATCCCGATCATGATCACGGGGATGAGTTGGGGGGCGCTTTCCTACAATGCCAAAGTGGCCCTGGCCAAAGGCGCCGCGATGGTTGGCTCGTCGAATACCACGGGCGATGGCGGGATGTTGCCTGCCGAACGTGAAAACAGCAGCACCTTGGTCTATGAGGTGCTGCCTTCGCGTTATGGCATCAATATTCACGATATGCTCAAGGCCGACGCGATTGAATTGACCATTGGGCAGGGCGCCAAACCAGGCACCGGCGGTCTGCTACTTGGTTCTAAGGTCTCACCGATTATCGGTGCGCAGCGCGATCTACCGATTGGCGTGGACCAACGCAGCCCCGCCCGTCATCCCGATTTCCTTGGCCCCGATGACATGATTATCAAGATCGAAGAGCTGCGCGAGGCGACCGACTGGCAGATTCCGATCTTTGTCAAGATGGGCGCCACCCGCGTCTATGACGATGTGAAGCTCGCGGCCAAAGCCGGCGCGGATGTTGTCGTGATCGATGGCATGGAAGGTGGGACGGCGGCCTCTCCCGAAATTTCACAGGAGCACACCGGCATTCCAACGCTCGCTGCGGTCTGTGAGGCGCGCGCGGCGTTGGAGAGTATGGGGTTGTATGGCCAGGTGCAAATTATTATTGCGGGCGGCATTCGCCACGGACCCGACGCCGCCAAAGCCCTGGCGCTGGGGGCGGACGCCGTCTATATTGGCACGGCCGCGCTGATTGCCCTCAACTGTAATAAGCCTATTTATGTGGAGGATTATCAGGCGCTGGGCACCGCACCCTATCACTGTCACCATTGCCACACGGGGCGCTGCCCGGTTGGGATTACAACCCAAGACCCCGAATTGATGAAAAGGCTGGAGATTGAAGCGGGCGCCGAGCGAGTGGCTAATCTGTTACAGGCGATGACATTGGAAATTCAAATGCTCGCCCGTTCGTGTGGCAAATCAAACGTGCATGACCTCGAACCGGAAGATCTGGCGGCGCTGACCCTGGAAGCGTCGATGATCTGTGATATACCACTGGCTGGCACGCGCCGTGTATTTGGCGGTGGCTCAGGCTGGAAAGAATTAAAATAACCCCACCCGCGCCCAAGGGGCTCCCGCTCCCCTAGGAAAGGGAGGGAGCCGTTTGGTGGACAGAAGAATCAATAGCCTCTGTCCCTGATGGCGCTTTGCGCCCGCTGTGCGATCAGTCCCCTCCCTTACTAGGGGAGGGTTAGGGTGGGGTTGCATTCCCTCACCGTATCATCCTCTCTTGCCACACAAAGGAGCTTACAAATAATGAACCTCGATCACGCCAAGACGCTGGTCGCCGAGAAGGGCGTAGAATTCTTTCTCTGTTCATTTGTCGAGATGAACGGCGCGCCAAAGGCCAAAGTCGTGCCCGCCACCCATTTGGACGATATGGCAACCGAAGGGGCCGGGTTTGCTGGATTTGCCGCCGGTGACATTGGTCAAATGCCGCATGATCCCGACATGATGAGCATCCCCGATTTTAGCTCGCTCACGGTGGTGCCGTGGCGGAAAAATCTTGCCTGGGTGGCCGGCAACATCCATGTCAACAACGAACCCTGGCCCTATTGCCCACGCACAATTTTGCAGCGGCAGTTGACGATTGCGAAGGAGAAGGGGTACACCTTTAATGTTGGCGTGGAACCAGAGTTTATGTTGCTTAAACGCACAGAGCAAGGCACTTATGTGCCCTGGGATACGCTCGACACCCTAGCCAAGCCCTGCTATGACCTGCGCACGCTCTACCGCAACCTCGATATTATGACCACCCTGATCAAGTACATGCAAGAGTTGGGCTGGGATCCGTATGCCAATGACCACGAGGACGCCAACTGTCAATTCGAGATCAATTGGACGTACTCAGACGCGCTGACGACGGCTGACCGCCAAACCTTCTTCCGTTGGATGGTGCGTACGGTGGCCGAAGAGCATGGGCTACTGGCGACGTTTATGCCCAAGCCGTTTGCCAACCTCACCGGCAATGGCGCGCATTATCACATGAGTTTGGCCGATGTTGATAACAAAAAGAACCTCTTCCAGGATAACGGCGACGCCAATGGCCTGTCGCAACTGGGCTACTGGTTTATGGGTGGTATTCTTAAGCACGCCAAAGCGCTGACCGCGATTGCCGATCCAATTGTCAACAGTTACAAGCGCCTGTTGAGTGGTGGGCCGCGTTCGGGGGCAACTTGGGCGCCAGTCTACACGACCTATGGTGGCAGCAATCGTACGCAGATGATCCGCATTCCTGGCGCGGGCCGGATTGAAAATCGCGTCGTGGATGGCGCGGCCAACCCCTACTTGACCTGTGCCGCTCTCCTGGCCGCTGGCTTAGATGGCATTGAGAATAAAATTGACCCCGGCAAACGTAACGACGACAACCTCTACGAAATGTCCGCCGACGAGCTGCATAAACGCGACATTGATCTGCTGCCACGCTCACTGGCCCAGGCAATTGATTGTTTGGAGCAAGATGAGGTCGTCAAGAACGCGCTTGGCGCAACTTACGCCGATTATTATATGCAGACCAAACGCGAAGAATGGCGCCGTTATCA
>JAPLGZ010000763.1 GCA_026389895.1 Chloroflexota bacterium
TGTCAATTCCAAAAAATAACCGGCGTCCAGGACGCCGGTTGAAGAATAATGGTTTTAATGGCAGATGGGGCAGTGGACCCATCCGTCCGATAATGACTGAATTTGTAAGGCCAATCGACTCTAATGCGCGCTTTCCGCAGCAAATTTCTTGTAGGCCACGGCATCCATTAACTCGGCCAGTTCTGCGTCCAGATCCTTGGGTTGCAGCTTGAAAAACCAAGCCTCATAGGGCTTTTCGTTGACGAACTCCGGATTGTCCGCCAGCTCTGTGTTGACCGCCACGATCGTGCCACTGATCGGCGCGAGGACATCTTCGGCCGCTTTTACCGATTCAACCACCGCCACCGCTTCACCAGCCTGCACTTCGCGGCCTTCTTCGGGCAGATCCACATAGACCACGTCACTCAACAGATCCTGGGCCACATCGCTGACGCCGACCACCGCGACCCCATCTTCAAGGCGGACCCATTCGTGCGTTTTGGCATATTTAGCGTTTTCATCGATTTTGTAATCTGACATGGGATGTACTCCTTTGACTTTAAATTCTGAATAATAGATGAAGCATGATGAGTGATGGGTGAGATCAAATGACCTTTTTCACTCATCACTTGTCATACTTCATCATTTATATCGTGGTTGATAGAAGGGTCGCTTGACTACTTTGGCTTTTTTGGGTTGACCGCGCACGAGAATATCGATCTCGGCGCCAATCGTACTATATTCACTGGGGACATAACCCAAGCCCAGAAATTTATCGAGCGTTGGGCTTTTCATACCGGAGGTAACATGGCCGATAACCTGATTATTGACGGCAATATCATAATGCTCGCGGGCCACCGCTTTGTCAAGCATTTCGAAGCCAATCAACAAGCGTTGTGGTTTTTCCATTTTCACTTTTAACAACGCCTCACGCCCGACAAATTCTTTATGCCAACTAATCGTCCAACCCAGGCGCGCTTCGAGCGGATTGGTCTGGGCGTCCAGCTCGTGACCGTAGAGAGGCATACAGGCTTCGAAGCGCAGGCTGTCACGGGCCGCCAGCCCACAGGCTAATAGGCCATCGGCTTTGCCTGTTTCGAGCAATGTTTGCCAGAAATCAACGGCAGCGCTGGCGGGCAGATAGAGTTCAAAGCCATCTTCACCCGTATAGCCCGTGCGCCCAATCAACGTATCAACCCCAGCCACTTGGGTTGCCAAGCAAGTGCGTGTGGCAACCTGGCTTAGCGGGGCATTGGTCAAGTGCTGCAAAATTTGTTCTGCTTTGGGCCCTTGCAAGGCCAACATGCAAGTTGTCTCCGAAACATCGCTGAGCGTCACATCAAAACCAAGGGTGTTGGCCTGCATCCAGGCCAAATCTTTGCTGCGATTGCCGGCATTGACCACAATCAACCAACGATCGGGGCGACGATAGAGAAAAATATCATCGACTAGCGTGCCGTCGCCATAAAGTAACAGGCTGTAATGAGCCTCGTCCACCTGCATCCGCTCAATGTCCCAGACCTGAATATACTGTAAAAATAACGCTGCGTCTGGGCCGCGCAATTCAAACTGGCCCATGTGGTCAATATCAAACAGCCCCGCGGCGTTGCGGACGGCTTGATGTTCAAGTGTCGGGCCAGGTGGATATTGAACGGGCAACGCCCAGCCCGCAAACTCAACCATGCGGCCATTCATCGCGACGTGGGTATCATAAAGTGGCGTTTGTTGCATAGCGCGACCTTTCTTGGCGACTCTGCTAAGTGGCAAAGCAAATGATTATGCATACTATAGCAGCGCCCCTGTGACTTTGCAAATGATCTGTTCCACTGGGGTGCATCCCCCATTTCAGGCACAAATGAATGGAGCTACTATCAGACGCAGGATTCATCCCCGCGCAAAAAAACAAAATCTAAGACGCACCCATTCGCGTTGCGGCGCTTGACTTTCGCTGATTTGTTGGCTAAAATAAGCTGGCAGTCTATTGTATGCTCCCTTAGCTCAGGGGATAGAGCAACTGCCTTTACGTAGGAGCCTTTATAGAGAATTTGAATATAGAGAATTT
>JAPLGZ010000873.1 GCA_026389895.1 Chloroflexota bacterium
GCCAGCCAGATCTCCCCTTCGGTTCGGCCGCGTGTGGTCGGCGCCAACACCATATACCCTTGGCGTTCATATTGGCGCAGACGATTGTCAGCCAGTAGATCATCAATATAATTTAGACGTGTTTCTTCGCCGAGGCCCTTCAACCGGCCATGATGGCGCGCTTTGTCGGGTGTCACCGGCGCCCGCAAACTGCCGGCCAAGATGCGCGCCAAGCCACCTCGCCCCACTGGTTTCGGTAGGCTGATCAGGCAGTCGATAATCATCGGTTCAATGTCCGCATCATCGGGCACATGCAGCGGCGCTTGGTTGGCAGCTGGCAACTCAGGTCGGATCCCTGTGCAATTGTCACACACTTCACAATGGTTGCGCGGTGGGCTGCCAAAGTGGGCGCTGATGTAGCCATGACGGCAAGTTTCGGCCGTCGCATAGCCAATCATCTCGTCAATCCGACGTTGCGCCACGGCGTTGGATTGGGTGAGCAGACGCTCCAGCCGCTGGCGCAGATCGGCTGGGCGAGGCGGTAAATCGATTAACATCGCGCGCTTGCCACTTTTGAGGGTAAGATAGCCGGCCGCTTCCCAATCCAACAAAAGACCTTCGATTTCATGGAGCGAACACTCGAGAAAGTTTGCAATGTCAGTCGTCTTGAAGACGGCATTCTGACCCGGCCCCAACGCCAGCCCTTTCAGCAAATAGATAAACTCTTTGTCGTTCTTGGCGGCGTCGGATAATTTGCGCCCGATGGCAATTTCGACTTCCTGGGGAATATCAAAGCTGCGACTTAGCAACTCGGCGCGTTCCAACATGCTGACGGAGACGCGCACAACGGTTTCGTCGGCGTTTAGCACCTGTTGTAACCGTCGTGCATCAACGGGGCCAATGGCGAGCTCCGTATTCGGAATGGTTGTTTGCAGTGGGGTCTCTTTCGCTTGGCTGGCTGGCTCGTCTGCTTCGGGCTCAATGAATGGCGTTGGCTCCGTATGGACGTCTACACCCAACTGGGTGGCAATGGCGGCATAAACTTTTTCTAGAAATTCTACGCCATATTCATCCGCTTTCGCCCAACGCCGCAGATTCGCCCAGTCATTGTTGCTGTAAAAGAGTAGACCCTGGCTCGGCTGGCCGTTACGACCGGCGCGCCCGACTTCTTGATAATAGGCTGCCAGACTGCGCGACGGGTGAAAATGCACAATAAAGCGAATGTCGGCTTTGTCAATACCCATGCCAAAGGCAACCGTGGCCACGACAACACGCGTTCGATCCGACATAAAACGGTCTTGAACCGCCCCGCGTTCAGCCAAACCCGCATGATAGGCTTCGGCAGCCACGCCCACTTGGCGTAACTCGAAGGCGAGTGACTCGCTCTTGTGGCGACTGTTGACATAGACAATCCCGCTGCCTGGCGTTTCGGCGACAAATTTGAGCAACGCGGCCAGCTTATCCTCTTCGTTCTGGAAACGCAGTGCCGATAGATGGAGATTATTCCGAAAAATATCCAACAGTAAGACGCGCGGCCGCTGGATCGGATTCTCCTGGGGCTCCTTGGTGAGCAATTTGTCGTTGCTCATGTAATCCACGATCTCATCGCGCACACGCGGTGGCGCTGTGGCCGTCATCGCCAGCGCAGTTGGATTGCCCAACTCGCGGCGCGCTTCCTGGATGAAGAGATAATCGGGGCGAAAATCATGGCCCCATAAACTGACACAATGGGCCTCGTCCACGACAAAAAGTGTGAGACCCGCTTCGCGCAAGGCGCGTAGAAATTTGCGTTGGCGCAGCCGTTCAGGAGCGGCGTAAATCAATTTATAGTCGCCGCGCGCGACGCCAGCCATACGCTCGACTAATTCTTCTTCGTTCAACGTACTGTTGATAAATGTGGCGCGGTTGCGGGCCGCCGTGGGCAAGCTTTCCACCTGATCCTTCATCAAAGCAATCAATGGGCTGATGACCAATGTCGCTTTGGGCAGGGTTAAGGCTGGCAACTGGTAACAGAGCGATTTACCCGCACCGGTGGGCATCACCGTTAACATGGATTCGCCCCGCAAAATGGTCGCCATAACTTCGATCTGGCCGCTGCGCAATTTCATAAAACCAAAATGGCGCACCGCTTCCAATTGAATGGCTCGTTGTTCCTGGCGATCCACTTTGATTGACTCAGGGCCGCTCAACTGATTGTACAATTGCGCAGGGTCGATGGCAGTGACGCTGGTGTCGGTAAAAGGGGCCAGGGATTGTTGCAAGGCGCGCAAATCTACGTCGTGGCGGCGCGCTAATTCTAATTGCACGGCCTTGACACTTTCCAGGTTACCCAGGGCTTCGAGCAGGGTTTGCAGCTTTTGCAACTGCCGGCTGTCTAGCTCTGTGGGGATGCCCGTGCCCAGGCGCTGTACATATTCGTCGGCCAGCGCCGCGTTACCGGCTTGATAGGCTAATTGGGCCAACGTCAAAATGGCATGCCGATCACTCGGTCGACGCACTAAATAGGTGTCAAGGATCAATTGCGCCTGTTCAAATCGACCCAAGCCGGTATAAATTTCGGCGGCGCCGGCTAAAGCAATAATATTTTGGGGATAGGCCTGACTGATATCATCCGCCACATTTTGCGCGTGTGCTTCATGGCCGGTGGCGAGGAGGGTGCGCGCTTCTAGCACTTGACTGGCCACCGTTGTGCTGCGTCGTTGCCGCCGTTCAATAATTTCTAGGGCAAGCTCAAATTGCTGGGATTGATAATAAGCGTCGGCCTGGTAGTCCAAGAGAAAAAGCAGCGGCCCGTGTGCTGTTCGCAATACGTCAATGGTGGTCAATTGCTCTTGGGGGATGCTCCAATAGTGCAAATAGTCCAGCAGTCGGTCGCGTACATCGGGCGGTAAATTGGTTAAAACCCGCGCTTCTAGATTCAAGCCTGTTGATCCAGGGGCAGGATTGGTAGTTAGTAAATCATTCTTCATGAAACTTTATTCGCTCTTGGTCGATATGATTAGTCGGTAATTAATTTTTTAGTTTACCATATATCTGGCTACACAGATAACCATACAACACCGATAACCATACAACCAGTAATGTGGCTTGTCAACTTCTCAATTTTGCTCTACGATAAAGTCTCTGACTAGGCTCTGTTGGGCATCATTGCTTAGCCGCACGTCTGCCTAAATTTCAAACGCAAGTGTCATTGCCATTGTCGCCTCTGATTTTTGACTTGACTTTCATGCTTTCTATATAATTGCTCAACTGCTCCCAATGTGCCACTTTGCTGTTAGAATAGAGCAACTTTCCGGGGCAAAAAATGTTATTGTATAACAGATAAAGTAGTATTTATGCTTTATACTATTTATATATTATATACTTCAACCTGGGCACGCTAACCGGCCTGGATGATTGATAGTCTGCAAACCCTAAAGTCAAAGCTCTAATGAGCGAAGCATGGCTCTATCGAAGCCACGAAAGTGAGATTACAAAATGACTCGCGTTTTTATTACAGGCATGGGCGCGTTGACGCCAATTGGCAACGATGTGCAAACTTTTTGGCAAAACTTGCTAATTGGTAAATCCGGTGCGACTAAGTTGACGTTGTTCGAGACGGGCGATATGCCATACAACATTGCCTGTGAAGTGAAAAATTTTGATCCACAAGATTATATGGATCGTAAAGCGGCGCGCCGCGTGGCGCGTTCGACCCAGTTTGCCGTTGCCGTCGCTAAGCAAGCGCTGGCTGATGCCAATTTTAAGCTTGATGCCAGCAATTGGAACAATGTCGGCGTGTTGATGGCGACCGGTGGTGGTGGTATCACCGAGATGGAATTTGCCACTGAAGATATGGTGGCAAAAGGCTGGCGCTCGGTTGGGCCGTTTGTCGTGCCCAGCATCATGGCGAATGCGGTTAGTTGTGTTGTTTCGATCGAAACCGGCGCCCGCGGCCCCATCATGACCAGCACGGCCGCCTGCGCCAGTGGTCACTATTCCATTATCGAGGGCTATCATTTCCTGCAGCGTGGCGAAGCCGATGTAATTATTGCCGGCGGCGCCGAGTCCGCAGTCTCTATGCTGACGATGTCGGCCTTTGGGCGCATGGGTCCGCTGTCTAGCCGTTTCGATGATCCAGAACATGCCTGCCGGCCTTTTTCGGTGGACCGCGATGGTTTTGTGTGTGGCGAGGGCGCGTGCGCCTTGATCTTGGAGACTGAAGAGCATGCCCGGCAGCGGGGCGCACACATTTATGCGGAAGTGCTCGGCGGGCGCTTGACCGGTGATGCGTATCACATCACTGCGCCTGATCCCGAAGGCGATGGCGCGGCCCGTGCTTTGGCCGGCGCGCTTAAGAACTCAAATTTGCAAACCACCGACATCGATCTCGTCTTTGCTCATGGCACAGGGACATCACTCAATGATGCTGGTGAAGCCAAAGCGCTTAAGCGCGTCTTTGGTGAGCATATTCGTGATATGAAGATTACCAGCATCAAGAGCATGGTTGGGCATGCATTGGGGGCGGCGGGCGCTCAATCAGCCGTGGCTGCGGTATGCAGTCTGCGTGAAGGCATCGTGCCACCCACCATTAACTATACGCCTGACCCACAAATTGATATTCCGATTGTTGGTAATGTGGCTCAAAAAGTGGATGCTCAGACCGCCATTATTAATGCCTTCGGCTTTGGCGGCCAAAATGTGGTTGCTGTGTTGAAAAAATACGAGGAATAGGCCTCACAGTGGCAGGAGACGGCCATGGCCGTCTCCTGCCATCTCTTACCCACGCTTGGTTTGCTGGGTTGGCTCATTGCGCCAAACTAGATACGAATAGACGATTACCACCACCGTAGCCCCGAATATTCCTCCCAACATAACCACCATTTGTAGCGAACTCCCCACAAACAAGGTGCTGAATAAAATCAGCAAGCCGGCTAGCATAAAAACTTTGCCACCCAGGCGATGTGTCTTATCCCAAACCAGATCACTGGCGAGCGTCCACGGCGTTCTAATGCCAAAGGTATAGTTGCGGCGGATTTTGCCCATATAATTGCCCAGCACCATAAAGAGCATACCGAGCGCAATTGTGATCACGACCCCGATATTGATGGTCCACCCCAACGCAATTAGAATCGTTGCTGTATGCAGGATCGCCATAAAGAGCATGAGCACAACCCAGACGGTTGAATAAGCTTTATTTGACCGCTGAATATTTTGGCGCAACGGATCGACATACAGAATGATCGTGAACAGCAGCGCCATGCCTGCCGTCACTAGTGGCAGCAAAAATAATCCCTCTAGTTTACTTCCATAGCGGTCTGGCGTACCAGAAAGATTCCAATGGACGGGGATTGCGGCTGCCGCTGGTAAGCGTTGCCACGCCCACACAGATAGCCCAGCCATCACTAGCAAGACGATGCCACTAAAAAGCCATAATTTACTCGGATTGTTTTGACTGTTTTGTCGGTTCATCTTGATTCCCTCGCACTTCAATTTTAAAGGTTTCCATCATATTTAGTAAGGCCTCTTCTAGCACAGAAACATTGAGGCGATATATAATTGTGTTAGCCTGTTTATCACCTTGAATCAAATCAGCCTCTCGCAATACGGAAAAGTGACGCGATAGCGTCGGCTTAGCCGATGTGAAATGTTCGGCGATTTCGCCAGCCGTCATCGCGCGTTCGCGTAACAATTGTAAAATTCTGCGCCTGGTTGGATCAGCGAGCGCTTTATAGACTTTCGTTAGCATATTACCCTTTATTCTCTAGTTAGCTAATTAGCTAACTAGAGAATAATTGCAATTGAGCGGTTTGTCAAGTCCTTCAATGAAATGGCTGGCCGCTCAATTTTGGAAAGGGTTGATTAAGCGTATCTGTCTTCTCATCAGTGGTATTTTCCCAGATCTAGGATTGCTAGCCTAGGCTGCCCCCTTTATTTAAAAAATCGGCCATTTGGCCGATTGATGAGCACCTCACCAACGTCTATACTAGTTTCGAGTTGACTATAAAAGTGGAGGAATAGACCATAAACACTAATTTGATTATCCCATTTGAAACAATTGGGCGGATGCGTAAGTTGGCCGCAACATTATATGAGAAGGGCGAAATTATTGATGCGTATACATTAGCGGCTAGCATAGCCGACATCGTGCAGGCTATAGACAAGCCTGAGTTTTATGGGGCTACCGAGATGGGTGTATGTCCTTTTTGTGGGGATTGCGAAGAACTGATTTGTAGCGCTGGTAAGAAATATGCTTTGTGCCACGAACACCGGATCTATTGGTACATTGGGGCTGACTATCTCTCCGTAGATGAGGAGACCGACGAAACTGCGCAATGAAAGAAACTGCTTCTACGTACTTATACGCAGATACCAACCGATAAAGCCTTTCCCTCCGATGTTTGTCCTTGTTGTGGATTATTCATAATGCACACCCCTTGGTGCATTATTCCTGTTGGTGACCTAGATCGCCCCTCGCCACAATGCTAGTCTAGCTAGGTAGTGGTTGCCAAAATGATGGATTTTAAGCATTAAATACCTGTGTTAATGCTTATGTTAAGCTAAATTGCTGATTCAAATCCCTTGTGAACTTCGGTATAATTAACTTACGGTGTAATAGAAGTTAGTAATTTTCATCTGCCCGGCTTAAGGTCACGGGGGCATATTCTACAAAACCTCAGTGTTGCCCTTAAGATCATTCTGCGAAATGGTTACAATCAGATTAACTCAAACTGCTTAGCAATTCGGTTCTTATATGTATACATGAGATATATCATACGATGTTACTGTTTATTAAGTTGGATCGAGTGATGCTTTGTCTACACACCTGATTAAATTTTTTGGCAATAAGCAATTTTTGCAATGAAACCTTATTTGACATGGCGTTCACTTAAACACTTCTTCGCCCCCCCCATTTTCCCTGATCCCGAGCAGACGCGGGCTGCGCGCTGGCTGAATATTGCGCTAGGGATTATTATTGTTTCTCTGCTAATTGCAATAGCTACGCTGTTTGTACCCCCCCACCAAACCAAAATTTTAGATTCTTATATGATTTCCGACATAGGGGCCTTGGTAATCGCCCTTTTTGTCTGGTTTCTTGCAAGGCGCGGTTATGTCAGAGTTGCGACAACCCTTTTACTTGCTATGTTATTTGTGATCATCACCTATGTAAATGTAGTTATTTCCCAAAGTATTAATAGCCCAGCTGTGATCATCTATTTTGCGATGATCCCGTTAGCCGGTTTGTTGCTGGGGCGACGTAGTATGAACGTGTTTGCCATATTGTGTGTGGCAACCATTAGCATTATGTTCTATTTAGAGCAACATGAGGCCGGCGTAGGTAGCGCAGTGGTCAAGCCGTTTTTTGATGACTTAACCCTGATATTTCTCACCCTTGCCATGAATACAATTTTGCTCAATGTTTCGATTCGGAGGGCCGAAGAAAAGACAGAGGAAATCCGGCAAACTGCTACGATGTTGAGTCTGGTAAATGAACAATTGCAGACTAGCCAGATAAAATTAGAGCAAGCCCAAGCTGAACTTGAAGCGCGAGTTAT
>JAPLGZ010000719.1 GCA_026389895.1 Chloroflexota bacterium
GGTGAGCGCCTATCGCACGGCCTTTGCTCGCCCCAAAGCGGTGATCGGCCCGCAAGCGGAAAATTTCGGTCCAACCTTACTCTGGGTGTTGCCCAACCCTAGCGGCCTCAACGCCCACTATCAACTGGCGGATCTGGCGCATGTGTTCCGTGAATTTCGGCTGGCGATCGAAGGCAAAAGCTAGCTGCACGTGTGATCGACCAAGCAAACCCTCCTAAAATACGCTATTTGACCGAAGACAAACGACGTAGAATCTGCTATAATCGTAAGCTAAATTATCACCTCGCGATTTCATTCCACGCGCGCCATTCGTTGCTCGTTAAAGGAAATTTATGACTAGTCATGCCAAGTCCTGTTTGGGCAAATTTCGCCTTTCCTGGTTGACGCTGATCGCCTGCTTATTGGGGCTTATCACCGTAAGCTTCTGCCTGATCCCCTTGCCAGTCTTCTCGGCTACGCCATCTAGTCTACCCAAAGCGCCTGCCGCCGATCCGCATCGCCACAAGATGCTGACGCGTGTGCAATGGGTCTTTGACGCTTTGCAGCAGACGCCGGATGCGGGGCAGGCCACTCCCATCAATACGACATTGCAAGATTTTCACTTGCCTGGCACGCAGCCCAATGGCTTGACCACACCATTGGCTGAGTCGAATCAGTGCAAAGGCTGCCATGTGAGCCACATTGTCGACAACTATGCCGGCTCGATGATGGCCAACGCCGCCCGTGACCCACTATTCCGGGCCGCCTTGCAAGTGGCGAATAAAGATGCCAAGGTTGGCGGCGAATTGTGCATCCGTTGCCATTCTCCAACTGCCTGGTTGAATGGACGCGCCACGCCGAGTGATGGCCGCGCGATTAATGCCGAAGATCTCCAAGGCGTCTCGTGTAGCACCTGTCATCGGTTGGTGCCGCCCACGGTTACCGCTGGCGAAGCGGCTGGTGACGCCGCGGAACGGGCGGCGCTGAGCAGCCCGTTTATCACCGGCAGCGCGGCCTATATTGTAGACCGCAACGATGTGCGCCGTGGTCCGTTCACGGTGGCCGCACCCCACGGCGCGGCGCAATCGAGCTATTTGCGCTCATCTGAAATGTGCGCCACTTGTCACGATATCGACAACCCGCTCTTGACCTTTGACAATGGGACAAACGAATTTAAATTGAATGCCCTCAACACGTCAGCACCCGCCGGCGCTCGTTTGTTCCCTGTCGAACGCACCTATAGCGAATGGAAAAATAGCCAGTTTGGCACCGCCAGTGGCGTCACCGATCCTGCCATTGGCGCGCTCTTCCCAGGCATCAGGCGCAAAGACAATACCGCGAATGGGCCACTTACAGTCTGCCAGGATTGTAATATGCCGATGGTCGCTTCTGCCATTGCCAATGGTGGCGTGGTGCGCACAGTGGGCAAACATCAGTGGGCAGGCGGTAATTCCGTCTGGCAGGATGCCATTACGAGTGTTTGGGGCGCTGTCGCCACGGATACCCACTTTGACCAGACACAGACAACCAATAACAAAGCCTTGGGAGATGATCTGCTCAAGCGGGCGGCCCAGGTCGATATTGCCTTGGTCAATGGGCATGCGGAAGTGAAAGTGACTAATAATACCGGCCACAAGTTGCCCACCGGGTACGCCGAAGGACGGCGCATGTGGCTCAAAGTGACGCAGTTTAATGGGGCAACGCCGATTTTTACCTCTGGCGCGTGGACGGGTAACCAAGGCCCGCTGGTCAACGATCCAAACCTCAAAGTGTATGAGATCAAACAAGGTCTCTCCGACGCCCATGCCCAGGCGGTTGGCTTGCCTGCTGGTGAAAGTTTCCACTTCATCTTAAATAACAAGATCTTCAAAGACAATCGGATTCCACCGCGCGGCTTCACCAATGCTGCCTTCGCCGCCCGTGATGCCGGACCTGTGGCCTACAGCTATCC
This sequence comes from Chloroflexota bacterium, assembly GCA_026389895.1. Lineage (GTDB taxonomy): Bacteria > Chloroflexota > Anaerolineae > Caldilineales > Caldilineaceae > JAPLGZ01. The sequence continues at coordinate 1,931 of JAPLGZ010000719.1, forward strand.
CGATGCTCAATATTGGGACATAACAAATTATCCGCTCGCGCCCGGCGCAACCCAGATCAGTGTCACGTTATATTACCAGACGGCATCCGACGAATACCTCGACTTCTTGAAAAATAACGCGGGTGGCCAGGTCAACGATGCTGTGCTTGGACCCACCGACTGGGCGCAGGTGGTGGAAAATGCCCGCACCCAACTCGGTGTTGGCCGGCCCGTGCCGATCTATGGCAAAACGCTCTTCTTCACACGCTATGTTGCCACCACCGGCGATGACGCGAGCGACTGCACCGATTTCACCCAGCCCTGCAAAACCATCAACTATGCGATTGGCAAGGCTGATGCCAATAATGTGATCCGGGTGGCGGCGGGCACCTACACCGAAGCCGTCGTGGTCAACAAGGCGATCACATTGACCGGTGGTTTTACGTTGACGAACTGGAATACGCCTAATTGGACGGTCAATCAGACAATTATCGACGGTCAGAACAATCATCGGCCGGTCTTGATTCAAGACAAAGCGTATTTTGACGGTTTTATTGTGCGCAATGGGAATGCCGAAAATGCCAATGTCTCAGCGCACTTTGGCGGCGGCATCTTGATTAACGGGGTGAATACCTTTGACAAAGCCAGCATTGTCAACACCCGGTTAGAGAACAACGTCGCCGCGTTAACCAGCAACGGCAATGGCGGTGGTCTGGCCGCCATGCTCGGCAATACGTTTCAGATCCTCGACCAACTCATCTTGTCCAACGTTACTGTGGTCAATAACATTGCGGTCAAAGGGGATAACGGGGCGGGTGGCCTGGGCGCGGCTGGCGGTGGTCTGTTTATTGCCGCCCAAGGCACCTCTCATTTCGATGTCGATATGACGAACGTTACTGTCATGAACAATATGGCGGGCAACGATTTCAGCTCGGATGGTGGTGGGATTGCCATGAGCTTGCAGGGCGGCACGGCCACCTTGCGCCAGGTGAAGATCATCGGCAACCATGCGGCCAAAATCTCGACCTTTTTGGGTGGGCCGAGCAAGGGCGGTGGTATTGATTTTAGCGAAGGGACATTGGTTGCCGAAAACGTATTGATTGTGCGCAACGATGCCGACGAAGGCGGCGCTTTGCACCTGAGTGGCAACACCTACAGCAACACGGTCAACCTCAACTTTGTCACCATTGCCGATAATAGTCTCGCACCTGGTGCGGCCCGCGAAGCAGTGCGCATTGAAGGTACGCAAAACCACTTGACGTTGGTCAATACACTCATCAGTGGTAACGCCGTTGCTTTTGCTGGCGTAAACACAACACAAG
>JAPLGZ010000742.1 GCA_026389895.1 Chloroflexota bacterium
CCATCGATCAATTCTTTGGAAGGGCGTTGGATGTCGGGTGTTTCAATCATGGTTTTTTCTCCGTAATTCTCTAGATATTTTAATGCTTTTACTCGCTAGATTGGGGCAACCATGCCCGGCGGTGCTAGCATCGGCCTGGTGCTGCTGAGTGCTGGAATGTCCGTTAATGGCTTAAACCGGCATCGTTCGCCGGGTATGAGCGCGCCCAATCTGCGCGATATCCTCACGATGGCCAGCGATCACCCGCGCGCCGGCATCGATCTTCTCGGCGATATCGGCGGGCGTGGCGCTTTCCAAAAAGGCAATGTGATGGGCCAGACAAGCCGCCCGCACTCGGCGGCGGATTTCTTCCATTTCGGGCGGCATTGGTTGGGGTAGATGAAAATAACCAAGTGATAGGCTCAGATCGCCTGGCCCCATCTCGGCAAAACCCAGGCCCGGCACGCTCAGAATCGCTTCGATGTGCGGAATAGCCGCCGCCGATTCGATCTTGACGCCGAGCAGCAATTCGCCGGTTGGATTGAGTGGCCAGGGTTCGGCTAGGCGCAGATATTCGTCGCGACTCACCCCCCAAATCGGGGTGGCCGATGGCTCCGAACCAACCCCGCGGCGACCTTCTGCTAAGCCCTCACCGACGCCGATTCGATTGATCGGGTAGCGGCAAGCCTCGACAAAGGCGCGCACCGCTTCGGGATCTTCCGCCTGGCAGAGCAGCACGCCATGCACGCCGCGCGCTAGAATTTGGCGAAACTGCCAACTGTTATACCGCACGATCTCGGCGGAAATGCCTTCGACCGGTGCTTCGACAATCACAGTCGGTGTGCGATGCCCGCTGCGCGTCGGCCCGCCATCGACCAGCCCACGCATATATTCCGCCAAGCCAGTCATGTCAAAAGCGCCGTGTTCCATGCCCACGTTGATATAGTCGGCCCAGGTAGCGGCGTCCTGCTTGCCTTGTTCATAGGTGAGTACATGGCCGGTGTGGCCCCCCATGTAGTAGATCGGTTGGTCTTGCGCCAACAGTTCGATGGCGCGGTTGATGCGCTGGGGCATGGGTTTTCTCCTTGCTCTTTAGGGCGATTTTAATCAAAGAAATCCTCATCACCAGCGGTCAGATACTTCTTTGCCGCTTTGGCGTTGATCGTGACGCCCAGGCCTGGCTTGTCCCACACGTCGATGTGGCTGTCCTTAACAATCGGGTCGGGCAACCCTTCTATGATATCATACCACCAATCCGGTCGACCGATTGGATATTCGAAAGCGACATAATTTTGCGGCAACGTGGCCGATACCTGGACGAGCGCGGCCAGCCCCAATAGACCGTCGGCTGTGCCGTGTGGCGCCATGAGAATGCCGTGCAGATCGGCATATTCGGCCACCCATTTAAGTTCAGCAAGACCCCCGATGTCGAGCGGATCTGGCCCAATAATGTTCACCGCTTTCTTCTCGATCAACTCGACAAAGTTCTGGCGCAGGTAGATTTGTTCGCCGGTGTGGATCGGTGTTGTCGTCTTGCTTGTGACCTCGCGGTAGAGGTCGGCGGCCACATAAGGTGTATAGTCGCCGGTGATCATATCTTCCAGCCACATTAGATTATAGGGCTCCATCGCCACTGCCAGCCGCACCGCGTCCGGCACCGTAAAGCCAGGGCCACAATCGAGCGCCAGACCGACTTCGTCGCCGAGCACCGCTTTCATCGCTTCCACGCAGGCGATCATGTGCTTCATGCCGCGCTCGGTGATCAACCCCTTGTTCGGATAGCGTCCCCCTGTGTAGACATCGCTGTAGAAAAAATTAGGCAAATCATTGACCATCTGGCTATGAAAGGCGATGCCCTGTTTGATAATGCTGAAATTTTCTGGCCGCTCTTTCATCTGGGCGATGTTTTCTGCATACGCTTGGGGCGACTGATCGCGCATTGGGAAGCGGATCGCACCGTTATAAACGCGCACCTTGTCGCGGATTTTGCCGCCTAACAGCTTGTAGATGGGTAACCCGGAAGCTTTACCTGCAATGTCCCAGAGTGCCACTTCAATGGCGCTGACGGCGCTGCCCCAGGGTTTGAAGGCACCCATTCGGCGAATTTTGAGCATCACACGTTCTACATTGGTGGGATCTTCCCCCAGAATTAGATCGCGATAAAAGAGCACATGCGGTTTCAGGTAAGCTTTTGGAGATTCGGCCTGCCCATAACCGTCAATGCCCGCATCCGTTGTGATGCGCACGACGGGGTAATCACCAATAATGGCACACTTCAGATCGGTAATTTTCATGGATTGTCTCGCTATTTTTGATGGGAGCGGCACGGAAAGTTCGCCAATATTTTTAGGGTTGGCTAGGCTGACTATACAATAGCTTGCTGAAATGTACAAACGCGCGAAAATTGGCGAGGCTGCCTAGTATTCAGGGCAAGTCTTCCGGGAAGTGGTCAAATTGCTTCGCTAACCAGCGGGTGCCTGACCACTTCCCGGAAGACGGTTGGCACTCTAAATCTGGGATATCCCCCCAATTTTGAACTTTGCCTAACGCCAGTCAACCATAAAATGACGGTCGACGCGCGCATCACGTCGACCGTCATTTTATGGTTGACTGGCGAGATTGCTTAGGAATTAGACGGGCGATTCGGCGCAATGGGTTGCAGGATCTTGCGGCGCTCAGGTGTCAACCGGTTGAGCAGCGCTGGTGAATATTCAT
>JAPLGZ010000135.1 GCA_026389895.1 Chloroflexota bacterium
TAAAGCGTGTGCCTCGCCTGGTGGCGGCTGCCAATTTTTGGGCACCGCGGCCACCAGCCAAGTAGTGGCCGAAGCGTTGGGATTGACACTGTTACATTCGGCCCTGGCGCCTTCTGGCCAACCAATTTGGCTCGACATGGCACGCCGCTCGGCTCAGGCGCTGCTGCATCTCGAAGCGACCGGTCTGAAGACCAAGGATATCTTGACCGAAGATTCGATCCACAACGCCATGGTGGTGCATGCGGCATTCGGGGGCAGCACTAATCTACTGCTGCACATCCCCGCGATCGCCCATGCCGCTGGCTTGCCGCGCCCGATCGTCCACGACTGGGAACGCATCAACCACGAAGTGCCACGTCTGGTGGATGTGTTGCCCAATGGCCCCACCGGTTATGTCACCGTGCAAGCCTTTATGGCGGGCGGCGTACCCGAAGTAATGCTGCACCTGCGTGACCTGGGTCTGTTGCGCCTGAACGCGATGACGGTGCATGGCCGGCCGTGGGGCGACATGTTGGAGGAATGGGAAAAGAGCGAACGCCGCCAACGGGTACGCGAAATGCTCTATGAACTGGATGGCGTAGACCCCAATCTGGTGATCATGAATCCCGACCAGGCCCACCAACGCGGCCTGACCAGCACCGTCACCTTTCCCGTAGGCAACTTGGCGCCTGAAGGTTCGGTGGTCAAGAGCACTTCGATTGACAAGAGTGTGGTCGATGGGGATGGCGTCTATCGCAAGATTGGGCCGGCACGCGTCTTCACCAGCGAACGCGCCGCCATTGCCGCGATCAAGGGGCTGGGTGATCGCCATGTGCAGGCGGGCGATATTATCGTGCTGATCGGGCGCGGCCCGATGGGCAGCGGTATGGAAGAGACCTATCAACTGACCGCGGCGCTCAAATATTTGCCCTGGGGCAAGGAGGGGGCGCTGATCACCGATGCCCGTTTCAGCGGCGTTAGTACCGGTGAGTGTATGGGCCCTGTTGGGCCAGAGGCGTTGGCTGGCGGCCCCATTGGTCGCGTGCGCGAAGGTGATACAATCCAGATCATCGTCGACACGGTCAATCTAGTGGGCAGCATCGACATGATCGGCCATGATGGTCAACGTTACAGTCCCGCCGAAGGGGCGAAAGTATTGGCGGCACGGCCACCGCTGCCCGAACTAGCCGCCGACCCGCGCCTGCCCGACGACACACGCTTGTGGGCTGCCCTACAAAATGCCAGCGGCGGCACCTGGGCTGGTTGCGTGTATGATGTAGACCGAATTATTGAGTTGCTAGAAGCGGGAAAACGGGCGCTGGAGAATTGATTGATAGTAGCGACCATTCAAATGGTCATCTGACAGCAGGAAGCGCCTGAGGGCGCTTCCTGCTGTCAGCGGTGGATTTCAAATCGGCACACCGAATAAACGGCGGCCAATCTGAGTAATAGTTAGGTTGGCTTGCTGACATGAATATATTTGCAAAAGAGATCAACATTTCGATAATTCAGGATTCTCCGAAGCCACCTGTAGCCAGCCTGCAATCCCCTCTGCCAGCGGCTTAGCCAGACGAAGTGGCCATATTCGCCCTCTGCCGTCGCATCGTACACAGCCGCGCTCGCTTGAATAAGCCGACAAGTCGTTAAGAGATAATTGTTTGTACGCCAAACGGCCGGATCTTTGGTTGTCCAGGCCGAGAACAAGTTACTCCCCACCCACCATGCAATCTTGTGGGTGTAGCAAACACACCAATGCGCACGCGCAACGTTGATGAGTGTGCCCGCGCTGCCACACTCAGGACACACACCAAAATAGGATTCTTGCACGATCTCGTCGATTGATCCCTGCGCGTTATACATTGCTTTATTCATCGCTCGCATCCTTTCTCAACTATTGCCACGCCATCAACACGGTGAGCTTTTCGGAAACCTGCCCCCAACAAATCATCTTGCTTTTGTGCTCCGAGCCCTTCCACAAGGCTAATTTGGCGAAAACACAACAAGCACATTTGTTCTAATTATAGCACAAAGTCAACACAACTTCAAAGCACGCATGTTCTAATTTTACATTCTAGTGGTTGAAAATAATAGATAATTTATTGCATAAAATGGCGTCTCAGGGTGTGCAGTAGCGAAGTCGTTGTCTTAGGAATGACGTAGTTTTCCTATAGGATGAGTCTGTGCCGTAAACATTGGCGGGATAGCCTCATGCCTTTTCGGCAGACATGCTGCTGTCATAACCTGCACCAGTTTTCGACTCATCAAGTTTGCTAAAGTTGGATTTTTATACTAATATTTACACGTGTAATACACGTGTAAATGGAGGAAATATGCAGAAAAAACTTACAATCACAATTGACGAACGAGTTTATGAAGGTTTATATCAAGCAATCGGACGGCGCAACATCAGCCAATTTATCGAAAATCTAATCCGACCTCATGTTCTACTATCTGAACTCGAAGCCGGATATCAAGCAATGGCTCAAGACGAAGAGCGAGAGAGAGAAGCGTCCACATGGGCCGAAGCCACGGTAGGAGATGTCGCGGATGAAACGCGGTGAAATCTGGTGGGTAAACTTTGAGACAGCAACAGGTGGAGAAATTTCTAAGGAACGGCCAGCGGTCATTCTAAGCAATGACGTTGCCAATAAATATCTAAATCGCGTTCAAGTCGTTCCCCTGACTAGCAATGTCGATAAACTCTACCCAAGCGAGGCCTATGTTCGCGTCAATGGCGTCCAACACAAAGCGCTGGCCGATCAGATTACGACCGTTAGTAAACATCGGATTAGCAACCAGATCGGCCAGCTATCAAAAAGTGATCTACAGTCTGTAGAACGTGCCATAAAAGTTCAATTAGGCTTGAATTGATCTACGACCAAAACTGCGGCAAGTAATCGCGATAGGTCTCCAGATAATCATCCAAAATCTGGCGCGCCACATCCAGATCCGTGATGACCGGATCAAGCAGCAAGCATTGTAAGGCCAGTTGGCGATCGCCGTGTACAGCGGCATCAACCGCTAAACGGGCCACGGCGGTTTCTCGACGACAGAGTTCGGCGATGCCTTCCGGTAGCGCGCCGACACCGATGCCTTGTACGCCAGCACCGCTCATCAAACCAGGCACTTCGACAATCGCGCCCTCGGGCAGATTGGTGATGTAGCCACGGTTGGGCAGATTGACGGCCAGATGATAATGATTGCCCGCACCGGCTAGATTTTCGATCACCTCGAGCGCGCCTTCACTGTCGGCTGCCCGCAAGCTGTCAATGCTCTGTTCGCCGGCGCCCATCCGCGCGATGGCGGCATGGCCATCGGTGCGGCGACGCTCGTTACGCGCCCAGTCATACAGGCTGACCTCGTACTTCTCCCACGGCTTGGTGATGGGGTCGCTGAGCCAGGGCAGATATTCACACAAATGTTCGTCGCCAGGAATCGGAAAGCGGCCAAAGGCGTCATAGACGCGGCGGGTCAACGGCTCAAACGTGGGGTCAAATTTCGCCCAACGTTCCGCAAAGAGCGGATAGAGATCCTCGCCCGTCCGTTTGTCGCGCAAATCGAGCATCCAGGTGAAGTGGTTGAGACCGGCGGCCTTGATATCGACGCGTTCTTGGGCTTGATCAGAGAGGATGCCCAACCGCGGCCAGATGTCGGGGTCGGCGTGGCCACTGATCACACCTTCTGGCACCTGGATGCCCAACACATCGGCCAGCACGTAACCGACCATGCCATAACCGGCGTGAATCTGGTGACAGAGACCAACCACTTTAATTTTGCTGTAGCGAGCAACGGCGTCGCAGATTCGGATCATCGGGTTGGAATAGTTGATAAACCAGGCATCGGGGCAGGCCTTTTCCATGGCGTGGGCGATTTCTAACACGGGCCCAATGTTACGCGCGGCGTGGGCAAAGCCGCCCGGTCCACCATTTTCGGCATACGGTTGGCGCACGCCATATTTAAGCGTAATATCGTAGTCTGATTCCCATAATTTCTCGCGCGGTGGCACTTCAATCGCCGAGACGACAAATGCCGCATCGGCCAGCGCATCGGCGTGATGTGCGTGGCTCGTGATCGTCATCTGGGCGTCCCATTCCCAGTTCAGCCGCTTCACTAATTTTTCAACCAGGGCCAGATTATCCGCATTGCGATCGACCAACGCCACCTGGCTACCGCGCAATTTTTCGCTACGCATCAAAGCCGCAATCGTGTTGAGACCAAAGCTAGCGCTCCCGGCACCGATCACGACGATTTTTGTGGGTAACATAGTAGACTCTTTCTTTAGTGGGTGTTCAAGGTAAAGCTTCAGACCTGGCAATCATCATTGGCAGGGTATTCATTGTAATGAGCAGACCGAGCGCTGTCAAACAACGTCCCAATTAGGCCCTTGCTGACCGCTTATGGACGGAAAGATCTATTTATACACATTGCGCTGATGGAGCTTTGTCGATCTGCTTTGCCCAAGGTGCTATAATTCCGCTATAATTCGTTGTTATCTGGTTTGGCAAACTAAAAGCATAAATAATCTCGGGCAGAACTAACCTCATGGCATCCAAAGCAAGTACAAAACTTCAAGCCGCCATCGACTTTGGCATTAGCAATACTGATGCGGTGGCGCTGGTAGCGGGTGAATGGCGACGCTGGACGCGGCCCTATAGTGGGCAACCCGATGCTGAACTGGTGCGGGCCATCCTAGCTGATGGGGATGTCGATCTGGCTGCTTTGTCGCAACTGGCCGTTACCGGTGGCCGGCATCGCCTGCTACCCGCACAGATTGGCCAATGCAAGGTGATCGGCGTCGGCGAGTTGCCAGCGATTGGGCGCGGTGGACAGGCCTTGGCTGGCTTAGGTGAGCCACGATCAACACCAATTCTTGTCATAAGTGCCGGTTCGGGCACCGCCGTGGTTGCAGCACGCGGGAATGACTATCAGCATGTAACGGGTGCCGCCGTGGGTGGCGGAACGATGTTAGGGTTGGGTCGCTTACTCTTGCAGACGGTAGACCCGAGCGAAATCGATGCCTTGGCCCAACAGGGCAACGCAAATGAGGTTGACTTAAGCCTGGCCGATGTGGTGACAGGCCCGATTGGTTCGCTGCCAGCGGATGCCACGGCCGTCAATTTTGGGCGCTTAGCCCGCGAGGGTATTCATGTCCATCGGGAAGATCTGGCAGCCGCGTTGGTGACGCTGGTGGGGCAGGTGATTGGCTTGTTGGCGATCAATGCGGCACGCGCCCAACAAATTGAGCGCATTGTCATCATCGGGCATATGACCGATATGCCCAGCATTCGGCGCGTATTGAGTTCGGTCGGTCAATACTATGCCGCTTCTATTGATCTGCCTGAAAATGCCGGCTATGCGACGGTGTTAGGTGCGCTGTTGTACACCAGCACACCGGAATAATCTGCGCGCAGGCGGTTGTTACAGCGGAAGTTGCGCCTTAAAAAGAGCCATTACCGCCACACTTCCGACAAGTGGTCAAAGGTGATCCGCCGCATTTCCGACATTCAACCCGACCAGAACCGCCACAGCTACCACAAGGTTGCGGCACCTTGACATAGGTCGTCCCATAACTTGATTCAATCTGAGTTTTCATCGTGCCGCGATACCCCGTACCAGCGCACGAGCCGCAATCCCAATAGCCAGAGCCACTGCAAGAATGACACGTTGCTGCCCCACTACCCCCACAATGTCCACAAATAATTTCTCGGTCGCGCATAGGTTCCTTTCCAAACGAATCGTAATTTAAAAATAAGACAGATTTGTTTTTCCTTAATTTACGCTACTTATACTTACATATGAAGCGAGCTTATGGCATAAATATTGCCCGCAACCATTACAACTGTAAGCAATTAGTCACAATTTCTATGCAACAGTCTATTATAATTCGCGACTAAATTAACTTACCATTCGCTTGTTATAAACTTGCTATTTCCTTACATAAAATAGAGCTCTACGTCTTCAAATACGCAGAGCTCTATTTTTAATTAGCTGAGGTGCCTGTCCCATGCATTGGATTGGCTTCTTATGTACAGACGAATAAACGCCAAAAATGATACGCGACTTATTTGAGAATCTTCACCAAATCTTCCTTGAAGCGGACCAATACCCGATAACCACCATTCCACGGTACATTTGAGGCCATCTGGCTGACCACACCTGTTACGGTAAAGAGCTGCCCTTTCTGCACATAGGGGCGTTTCCAGGCCAAACTGCTGCGAATGGTCACGCGCACGGGTGGCGCAGATGGGTTGGCCGGATCAACCAGATAGAGGCTATCCCCCTGCCAGCTACTCACCATACCCGTAAAGGTAACCAGCCGCCCCTCTACGGATTCACCGATCTCAGGTAAGGTCAAGGGCAAGGGTTGTAACAGCAGACCCGGACCGATCCGCCAGATCTGCTCGGGTCGATCCAGTTGCAGTTCCATTTCGCCACGAAAAGAACGCAGGGTACCGCGCACCAATACTTGATCACCGACTTGCAGCGCTGGGAACTCGCCTTTGCGCAAATAGACGTTGATGCCAATGCCAGCATAGGGGCCTGCAAGGATATTCGGTGCAGGGTCAGCGACGTAGATGCTGGCGTTATAAAGCCCAGGCGGGGCGATGACGATGGCCCGAAATTCTACTGATTTTTCCAATCCAGCCAGTTTGGCTTGCGCCACCGAGGCAGGCGGGCCGCTGGCCTGACCGTAATTTGGCTCTAGCGTTGGAATATCGGGGACAACGTGTTCGGTGCCTGGTGGTTTGGGAATCGGCGTCGCCGCGGGCGCGGGACCACTGTCATTGTGCTGATTTGCGCGGGCATTGGGCTCACCGGGAGTCACCTTCGTCCCTGCCTTCCAGCTCTGGCCATCGGGTAGACGGCTGATCGATAGACCATGATTGGGCTTCACGGCCCAACTGATCCGGTCGACTTCTTCGCCCGTCTGATTGAGCAAGCGCACATAATCATCGGTATGGTTCTGGTTAATATGGCTTTCCTGACGCCAGAGCACCATATGTTCGCCCCCATTAATATAACGGCCAACGCTAAAGGTGAAATGATGGTTCGGTGTCTTGTCGCCATTCGCATCGCTTAATTGCCAGCCACCTAATGCAATTGGTTCGCTGCCAGGGTTATAGAGTTCAATAAATTCATCATTGCCATCAACCAGTTGATCACCATTCAGATCGCCGCCCGGTCCAGGCAAAACTTCATTGAGCAGGACAACGTTATTGTTGCTCGCGCCGACGCGCAATGGCGCGGTGACGGCAAAATCGCCATCGGCCTGAATGGCCACCACATAGAGCAGACTATCAGGGAGCGCGGGTAACGTGAGTGACCACTGGCCATCCTTGGCGAATTCGTCCAATGGCTGAATTGGCTTATTATTCTGCCAGACAGCCAGCCCGGCCATTTCGCCACTGCGGTCGCCATACTGAATATGCAACGTTACTTTGTTGCTAGGTGGCAGCAGCGAACCCATCCAGCGTTGTTCACCATTCTCCAATTCGGCCTTAACCGTCAGCCAAAGGCCAGGTGAACTGGTTAACCAGCCACGATGGGCGGCCATAGCCTGTAACACACTGGCGGGGTCGAGGCTGGTCACCGCCAATCCCGTATAACGGGGCGCCGGATCAATCGCACCTGGCAGGGGCGGATTGGCGTTGCCGGCTGGCAACAATGCTGCATTCGTGGCCTGCCACTGCTTATACAATGTGGTTAAAGCCCCCGGTGCGGCGCTATCATCGGCCGCAATCGCGGTGATGCTAGTTGCTGAAGGGGGATCAGCGTTTTGCCATTGCGCCGTTAAACCGCTGGTCGTTAGAAAATCGAGTAACCCATCCACGTGCTCGATTGGCTGGTAGGCATTTCCATAGATCACAGCCTGTACATCAGCACCATCTTGCCAAGACCAGGCAGGGACCGCTAAGATGGCGTTTGAACCAACCACTACTTGAGCGGGTGTTGTGTCGGCAATGGCCACAAAGTCAAGGCCGCTGGCCGCCGCCGCCGCCAGCAAGTAGTGTGGCGGCGCGGTATAACCAGGGCTAAAGTTGCTATGGGCGCCCAACGAACCCCAAACGGCGCTCAAGCCATCACTTAATGCTGGGTGGCTGGCTCGTTGGGGAGCGGGCAGGGATTCCACGGCAAAGGGCTGGGGTGACGCATAGAGAAAACGTTGGCGCACATCGGTAACCGTGGGAAATGTAGCGCCGGGCACTCGTTGTAGGGAATAGCCTTTGGCGGGCCGCAGTTCACCACTCAGGTGGAGGGCGGTATAGTTGCCATTGGTAAAAGCGACAGCATCGGCGAGTTGGCCGCCGGGGTTTAGTAAGACAACTTCATCGCCACTATCACTGAGCGCTAACGAACCACTGGCCAGATCCCGGCGCCGGGCTAGGCTAGGAACATCGACAGCATGGTCTTCAAATTCAGCGTCGGGAGGCTGATGCCATTGGCGCTGAAAAGTCTCGGCATTGCGGGCGATCACAAAGAGCGCACCAGGATTTAGCTGATAACCAGTGGGCAGGGCATACATACCTTCCCCACCACCAGGCAAGGCGGCATCCCCAACCACCCAACCAGTCAAATCTAGGACGCCATCCCCAGTATTGAGCAGGGCAATGAACTCTTCATCGGCGCCGTCGTAGGCGACTTCTTCGATTTGTAATAGACTGGCAGTCTCCACAGGGGGCCAGGTGTTTGCAGATAATGGCGTGGATGTGACGGTGACCAGCGGGGCAGGGACATAAAGGCTACCGGGGGTGCCTCGATCACCAGCTGAGCCGGACCAAGGCGTGTTAGCGGTTGCCCATTGGGCCGGTTCGGCGAGATTTGTGCGTTCATTGCTTGCGCCCAGTGTAATTGCAAGACCAGCAGCATCACCCCAACTCACCCGATCAGTTTCTGTACCGTCTGGGGCCAAAAGCAATAATTCATCAGTGCTATTGGCCAAGGTGAGGCCAGTGTAAACATAGGCAACCGGCACACCGCCATTTGTCGCCAAATCCTGGTTACGACCTAATACTAAGTAAGCGCCGGGTTGGATCAACAGATCGACATTGATCGTATGGTGGTCGCCACCCAGATCTTTGAGTACCCAATCATGCAAATTGACGGTGTCTGCTGTCGGATTGTACAGTTCAAACCACTCGCCGTTGGTATCGCTGACCGCCTTGGGATCGGCCATGAATTCACTGATAAGCAATGGCGGCGGTGTACTGACAGCGGGCATAATGGTGGCAACAACCGTGAATGTAGCGGTTGGCACAGGGATCAACGTGGGTGTTGGCACATCTGTAGCAGGGGCTAGCACAGTGGCTGGGGGTGTCAATGTAGGCGGAGCAGTGGCCGCAGGTGTTTCCGTATTGCTGGGTGTTGGCGTCTCGGTGGCGGTAGCGATAGGGCCCGGCGTATCTGTCGCCGTTGATGTTTCGCTCGGGGGAGGGGCCGCGGTCGCCGTTGATGTCCAGGTGTCAGTCGGAACTGATAATTCGGTGGGCGCGGGTGGATCTATTAGGGTCTCTGATAGCAGCGGAGGATCTGGCAATATGGCGGTGAGCGTTGCAGTAATGAGGGCGGGATCGGTTGGTAGGTCGGTGTTCACCTGACTGATACGAACAGCCTTGAGACTGGCATAAGCTTGTACAGCTGTCGGAGCCAGAAGGAAATCCACCAGGCAAGCTGCCAAAACGGCCGTCAAAAGGAGCAAGAAAAGAGTGCACACAGTTTGTGCACGGCGCGCGCGTGAACGGTAATTAAGCATGGATAGACCTCGCAAATCACACCGCAGGAGAATGGATCTAGCCAAATCTGCCCTGCTAGATGTTGGGTATTAACAGATGGCGTGGAATTTTTTAGAGCATACAAACAACACAGATAAAACTAATCATAAATCTATACAATCTGCGCCATTTATACCGGATATGATACGCGAGGAAATATTTACACGTCAATAGGATCTTTTATGTATCTTTGACCAAAAATAGCCCACCAAAAGTAGTAGACAGAATAGTAAACTAAGTCCGCTTATCCACAAACCGTGACGCCAGCTCGCAGGTTGATAACGGAAACTCACCGTATGGTCGCCAGCTGGCACGGAGACGCCGCGAAAGAGGTAATTAGTCGTATAAATTGGCGTTGGTTGATCGTCGAGGGTAGCCGACCAACCGGGATAAGCACTGTCACTGAGCACAAGCAAGGCCGACTGAGCTGTGCGAATTTGAATGGTTACCTGTTCTGGGTGATAGGCGATAATTTTTGTCTGATCGGTCGCGGCGGGTTGGGATGTAAACGCCGCCAGCCCTTCAACAACGGCGCCTTGATCAGCGTCTATCTGACCGTTGCGCAGCAGTTCCAGCGCGGCCTCTGGCGAAGCCGCGGCCACGACATGATGGGCCAAATAGGCGCGCGGCCGCACATCAAGATTTTCATAAAGTTTGACATCCCCACTGTGCACGAGGCGAAATTGTCCTCGATCACTGGGCAGGAGTGGCGTAAACATGTGGGTGCGTGTATCGATTAAAGTCGCCGCCTGGATGACCAGATCAAACGGTGTGTCCAGCCGTTGAATGGTAAGTGAGAGCGGTTGCATAGGTTGCGGCAAGGCCAGATGCACCAAATATTCCTGATGGGGGGGCGCGCCCTCGACATCGCGATAGGCAATTTTCACCTGGCCACTGATCGCCAGCGGGCTATCCAGTGCACTGTCGGCCAGGTTGGCACCGGGTTGCCCACCTGCGGTCAGTGTAAAATGCGTCGTTGCGCCCAAAGGTTGGTGTACGGTCACTGCGGCGACCGGCACATTTTGGCGTTGTAACGTCTGCAGGGCTTGTGGGCTGCCTTCAATGTAACCGATAAGCCCAATAGCGGTGGCATCAAGCGGCTGTGGCACGTCCACTTGCACACTATTGACGCCAGTTGCGCGCAAATGTGCACCGATTTGCCGGTCGTAATAGACATCTTCAAACCAGAGATCACGCACTTTATCGGTGATTACATACTGCACATTCAGCAGCGCAAGCAAAGCCGCGTTGGGGATTTCTTTGACCTGTTCGCGCAACCGGCCGTCAGGGATCAGATGCTCTGGTGAAACGAAGAGGGTGAGCGAATTGATATAACGTTGCAGCGGCAATACGCCGCCGTCAAAACCATCTACAGCGGGGATGCGCCAGAGCAGCGGCAAATTCGGTGCTAAGATTTCCTGTTCCTTGAGCGCCACCAACAGTTGCGCAAAAGCGCCCTCGTCCAACTGCGATGGCGTCCCACGAAAAATACGCCGTAAATCAGCTGCGTCACCGGGATCAAAACGCGTTGTACTCATGCTCAGGAATCGCCCCATCGCTGCAGGATCAAGGGCCGTGCGCACAGGGTCGGTCAAGAGATGGGCCGGCGCACTGCGTAGATCATAGACCGCCTGGGGCGCGGTCGGTTGGGTGTGCGGTAGGGCGCGCGCCGCCAAAATCAGATCCAGTGCGATTAGCAGCGTACAAGCCATCGGCAACAACCAGGTTCGTTGCGCCAATCGGCCAGTTGGATGCCAGCCCTTTACCTTGAGCAAGAAATAGTCGATGCCAGCGCCGGCCAATACCGCCATGCCCATTGTGTACAACATCATCCAGCGGGCCGGGGTGCGAAAAAGGGCAAAGCCCGGCACCATTTTATAAAAGAGAAAGTAGGCCGGGTTCCAACGGCCAATCGCCAAAAACAGACCCAGCCCGGCAAAGAGCAGACCAAACGTACGCGCCCGCCCAGCGCCCTTCCATGCGCCAAGCCCGGCCAGCAGAATCCCAACCAAGCCCACATAGGCGACAAACTCGGTGTAGCCTTCAACACCAAAGACGCCGCCCAAATTGATCAGGCCATAGGTCGGCAACAGGGTAAAGGGCAGAGAGAGTGGTTTCAGGCTGAAACTGCTGGCGACCGCATAGGTCAAACCGCCACTGCGAAATCCAAGGCTGCTCAATTCCAATGTAGGCAGCAATTGCGCGGCGCTGAGCAAAAGGCCCAATCCGCTACCCAGCCCGAAAACAAGCAGGCGCATCCCATGGGCAGCCACCGCAGCGCTTAGTGTTGAGCGATTGATTTTGCGGAGATTAGCCACAGCGGGCCAGAGGGTCCAGACGCCAATCCCGAACAGATTGATGTAAGCGGTCTGCGTGTGGCCAGCCAACACCATCAGCGCGACCGCCAGGCCGAAGATAATGATGAGCGGAATCGCAGCTTTTAATTGGCGCAAGACCGCGTTCGGATAGAAATGGGGGCTGAAATCTAAAATCAGCAGCGCCCACGGCAACCAGGCCGCACCGTTCATTTGATTGAGATGGCCAATCAAGCCGCCATAGAAGCCGCTGCCGGCCAATACCAGCCCCCCCATCAGCCCAGCCCAGGCGCTTACCTGCCAGCGCCGCAATAAAAAATATCCCCCCATGCCCAGCAACCAGGTATGGAAGGCGGCGCTCCAATAGACTTGTTTGGTGACGCTTAGCCAGCTAAGTGGCCAGTGCAGCGGGTAGAGGACAGCGGCTTGGGGGTTGGCGAGAAAAGGCACGCCCAGAAAACTATACGGATTCCAGAGTGGCAGTTGCCAAGCACGCAGCATGGCGCTGGCATAATCCCGATACGGATAGAAATAGAGCAGAATATCGCCGCTGGCTAAAACCCGATTCGTGAAGAGGAGGCGAGCGTAAAGCGCCAGGACAAAAAGGGCCAGTAAGCCAGCACAACCAAAGTCCACCAGCCGGGCAGTTCGTTTTGTTAGGGGTTGATTTTGATCAGGTGCCACGCTCATTGTCGCGACATCATACTCTGATCAGAAGCGAACTTCAAAGTCGTCCAAGGGTTGTGTGGCGCGCAACTACACCAAGTACAGAAGGGCTGTGGCAATTGTTTAATTTCGTAGAGGGTAAATTTACCAAAGTGTTGGCGCGCAGTCAAGGTCAAACCACGCACCGCCAAATGCATTTTTAGATCGCGCATTGGCGACCAACTGGGTTGCAGAAAAAACTTGCGCTGAAGCGGCGCTTTGGTCGCGTTGTCGGCCAGATAGACGGCGCTGGGAAACCAACGCAACTCATAATCGCCCGCGGCAACTTGGTTGTACAAATAGAAGCGATATTGCCACCCTAGCAGACGATGGTAGAGGACCACATGCTGGCTCTGTTCATGGGTAAGCCAGGTCAGCGCATCGGTCAACCCCGTATAATCCCCATGATCGGCCCCAATCGGCCATTGACCGGTGGTAGCCAGCAGCGCCGGTGGCAGCAGACAAAGTGTGCCGACGAGCAACAGCAGGACAAACCCGCGCGCCGAAAGCAGTGGATGAATACGATTGACCAGCCACCCAATCATTAAAGCCAGCATCGGCGCCAATGGCAGCACATAACGATCCCAGATTTGCACGGTGCTGACTTCGTGCAAGAGGCAGAACCCCAGTGACCAGAACAGCATCAAGGGGAAAGGCGCCAAAAGAGATTTCAGATCCCAGTTGCGTCTCTGCGCCGCTGCATCACGTTGCAGTAATTTCCAGGCCAGCAGGATGCCCAGCACCGTCCACACCCACCAACTCGCCGTGAGATACCAGCCCAGATCCATCCACGCCGCCAAACGTTGTGGCCACTGAAGAACAGGCGCCACGGCCAACGCACCATAGTTGCGAACACTCAAGTCCCAAGGCGACGGCGCAACGGCCCACCGCAAGCTGTCCCAGTATAGGATCGGGAGGACGACAGCGCCAAGCCCAGCCAGAAATCCCCCAACAGGGCGAAGCATGGAACGTAAAGACTTTACATTCACTAGATGATGGTGTAGCAACAGCCCGAGCACAAGCGGCAGATAGAGCAGCCCCTGTTGCTTGGTCATGATCGCCAGACCCAACCAAAGGCCCGCCCAAAAGGCGCGATCAGTCAACGCTAGATAGAGCGCCAAACTGCCAGCAAAGACAAGCAGTGGATCGGTATAGACAGTGGGTGCAAAGCTAATGGCAAACGGGCTTAGACTAAAGGCCAACGCCACGACGAGGGCAGTCCGCCGATCCCATAAATAACGCGCAGTCACGGCTACAATGGGAATGGTGGCTGTGCTCAGCAGAATATTCAGCCAGCGCCCGCTGGCTTGGGTGAAACCGAACAGACGGAAGGTTGCGGCGAGCAACCCAAGAAAAACCGGCGGTTTGTCGGGCCAGACCGTCAAAAACATCGGATCAACGTGCCAGAAATGCAAGGCCCAAAAACTATAGATGGCTTCATCTTCTCGAAAAGGATATTGATCCAGCAGATACAGCCGTAAGCCAAAACCCACGAGAATTAAGACGGCCAGGCCAAGCGAATAGAGGCGCGCAAAAACCGCCGGTCGAGTGACCGGCGGCGCTGCGGTGGGCATAAAAACTGAAGTGGCTGCCATCAATCAGAAGGAATCAGTGGGTAGTTCACGAGCAGTGGGGCAGACAAATCTTAGCTTCACGGATGACGTTAAAAGATGCCCAACTCTTCTTTGGCGTCTTCAGACATCATTTCTGGGTTCCAGAAAGGCGTCCAAGTCAAGTGGATATTCACTTCTTCCAAATCAGGAAATGCGCCATGCGCTTCGCGCTGCACATCGGTGATAATTTGGGGGCCAGCGGGACAGCCAGGGCTGGTCAACGTCATGGTGATCTCAGCCGTGTTATTCTCGGTTAATTCAATATTGTAAATCAAACCTAGATCGACAATATTCATCATCAACTCGGGATCGCGCACATTCGCCTGAATGACGGCGCGAATCTCATCGGTGGTTGGTAAGCTCATAATTGTTCTCCTATAAGAAGGCTCATCGGGTCAAACGTGGGCATTCATCAACTGGCCCATGTTTGGCTACTAGGCAGTTGCGAAAAAATTAGACCGGCGATTCGATCCAGACTTCGTTGCCTTTTACTTGCACGGCGTAGGTATTGGTCGGTTCAAAGGCTGGAAAGCTAAGGGCGGCGCCCGTGCGAATATCAAAACGCGCCCCATGGCGTGGGCACATGACTTCACACTGGTTAACGACATTACCTTCGACTAATGGCCCGCCATCGTGGGTGCAAGTATCTTCAATTGCGTAAATCTCGCCATTTAAATTAAAGAGCGCCACACGTACATAATCAATCTCGACTAATTTGCTGCCCGACACGGGAATCTCATCAACGGTGGCAACTTTGATAAAGTCACTCATCAAAACCTCAATCTATCTTAGATTTAGGTTTGCAACTTTAGAGTAAGGGGGGCAACAATTGTCCAAAATCTAAAATCACAAATCTAAAATTATATTTATTCCGGCCACTCGTCAAGGCCCCAAATGCCAGCTTTCAACACTTTAAGCGGCAGTAACGCACATTTGAGCCGCACCGGACCGATCTCTATGCCCAACAGTTCCAAAATATACGCTTTGTCTAATTGCTTCAAATCAGCCAACGATTTACCGACCACTTCTTCCATCAGCATACTGGCAGTAGCCTGGCTAATGGCGCAGCCGCGCCCATCAAAGGCTGCATCTATGACAATCCCATCTTCGACCTTCAATTCTACGGTGATATCGTCACCACAAAAGGGATTGTGATCATGATAGTGAATGTCTGGGTCTGCCAAATGACCTTTGTAGCGCGGATGTTTGTAATGATCAATAATCGCTTCGCGATAAAGTGCTTCCACGTCTCACCCTACCTAAAATGCCAACAATTTACGGGCTTTTTCCAACCCTACCACTAATTGATCGATCTCATCTGGCGTGTTGTACAGATAGAAACTAGCCCGCGCGCTGGCAACAACGCCAAAATGGTCATGAACTGGTTGAGCACAATGATGCCCCGCGCGAATGGCAATGCCTTCGTGATCCAAAGCGGCAGAGAGATCGTGAGGATGAATATCGCCTAGCGTAAACGCAATCAAACCACCGCGCGCTTCGGGTCCGGGGCCGAGCATACGCAGCCCTGCGATTTGTCCTAGCCGTTCATAGGCGTAGCGCGTTAACTGCTGCTCGTGTTCATGCACCCAATCCATGCCAATCGCGGTCAAATAATCTACCGCCGCGCCCATACCAATCGCCTGGGCAATGGCTGGGGTGCCTGCTTCAAATTTATAGGGCAACGTATTCCACTGGCTGCCCGATAACTTCACTTCTCGGATCATATCGCCACCGCCCAAAAACGGTGGCATCTCCTCCAACAGCGCCCGTTTACCGTATAACACACCAACACCGGTGGGGCCACACAATTTATGGCTACTAAAGGCCAAGAAGTCGACATCCAACGCCTGTACATCAACCGGCATATGGGGCACACTCTGGGCGCCATCAACCAGCACAATCGCCCCCACCCGCCGAGCCGCCGCCACCAATTCGGGCACAGGGTTGATGGTGCCAAGCACATTGCTTACATGCACCAAACTGAGCAATTTGGTCCGTTCGGTGAGTAAACTATCCAGTTCGCTGAGATCGAGTAGACCATCCGGCGTGACAGAAATATGCCGCAAGGTAAAGCCCAACTGCGCTTGTAAGATCTGCCAGGGCACAATATTGCTATGATGCTCCATCGCTGTAATCAGCACTTCATCGCCGGGCCGCAAATTGGTTCGTCCCCACGTATGAGCGACCAGGTTGATGCTTTCGGTTGTGCCCCGCGTAAAGATAACCTCTTTATAACTGGCCGCATTGATAAAACGGGCAATCCGCAACCGCGCGTGCTCATAGCTTGCCGTTGCTTCTTCGCTGAGGGTGTGCACACCACGATGGACATTCGCATTGTGGCACCGATAATAGTCATCCAGCACCTGTAATACCAGAGTCGGCTTTTGGCTGGTAGCGGCATTGTCTAAATAAACCAGCGGCTTTTGATTGATCTGGCGCTGCAAAATTGGAAAGTCTTGGCGGATTTTATCCACGCCTTCCACTTCCATAGCCAAACTCGGAAACTGGCGCATATTGTCCTAATCTTTTGTAAACACCCGCGCCAACAAAGAAAATCTTTTGCGTTCTATACCCGGATTTGCTTGGCAGCCCTGTTTACATAATTTTATCTCTCGATTGGCACCCGCACCGAATTGCCCCACTCGGTCCAAGAGCCGTCATAGTTGCGCACATTATTGTAACCGAGCAGATACGTCAAGACAAACCAAGTATGACTGCTGCGTTCACCAATACGACAGTAGGCAATAATGTTGTCGTTCGCCTGTAAACCTTGTTCCTGCTCATAGATGGCGCGCAATTCGTCAGCAGATTTAAATGTACCATCCGAATTCGCCGCACGTGCCCAAGGCACACTTTTTGCGCCAGGAATATGGCCACCACGCATGGCGCCCTCTTGCGGATAGTCGGCCATATGCAGCAATTCGCCACTATATTCTTTGGCGCTGCGCACATCGACCAACGGTCCATTGATCTCTAGGTGGGCCAACACATCGTCGCGATGGGCGCGGATCTTGCTGTCAGAACGCGCTTTGGCCACATAATTCGTCGCAGGATAGCTAGGCACTTCCCGCGTCGTTGGACGATCTTCGGATGTCCATTTGATGCGCCCGCCATCCATTACCTTGGCATTGGTATGGCCGAAGAGTTGAAAAACCCAGAAAGCATACGTGGCCCACCAGTTGTTCTTATCGCCATAGAAGACCACCGTCGTATCATTGGCAACGCCAAGCCGCTTCATCAAGGCTTCGAACTGTTCCTTATTGATATAGTCACGCATGACAGGATCGTTTAAGTCGTTGTGCCAATCCACTTTGACAGCACCGGGAATGTGACCAATATCATATAACAAAATATCTTCGTTACTCTCTACCAGGCGAACTTTTGGATCCTCCAGATGAGCAGCAACCCAGTCGGTGCTGACCAATGCTTCTGGATGGGCATAACCTTTATTTTCTGTGGTCATAAAGCTCTCCTTTCAAACTCTGGCTGAAAAAGTCATTGGTAAACGGGGCGTTTGGCCCTACTTACCAATGACCCATCACTTTCTACCCACCAATTTTGCGTTCGATGACCCGTTCCAACTTCGCCACGACACTCTCGACCGGGACACGGTCGAGCACGGCTTGGAAGAAACCCTGAACGATCATGCGTTCTGCTTGGGGGCGGGAAAGGCCACGCGCCATCAGATAGAATATATATTCTTCTTCTACCTGGGCGGCCGTCGCCCCATGCGTGCAGCGAACATCGTCGGCTTCAATTTCCAATCCAGGGATACTATCGGCACGAGCCGTGCTGTCCAAAATCAAATTGCCATTGCGCTGATAAGCGTCGGTCTTCTGGGCCTGCGGGAACACTTTGATCACGCCCATATAGACGCTGCGGGCGCGTTCTCGCAAAGCGCCGTTAAACAACAGATCGCTAAAGCAATGGGGCGCACGATGCAACTGTAATGTTTGGTGATCAATATGTTGCCGGCCAATCGGGAAATAAATGCCCAACAATTCGCCGTGCCCCCCTTGGCCCATAAAATCCATATCCAAGAAAGCTTTGGTCAAACGGCTGCCCCAACTGACCTGAATCCAACGCAAGTCGGTATCACGCGCCATCGCTGCGCGGCCCGTGAGGAAGTTCCAGGTGGTATGGTCGAAGTCTTGCAAATTCATGTAGCGGACAACACTATTGTCGGCCATCACCAATTCGACGACACTGCTCTGCAACGCATCCTTGCCGCCCAGCAGATCATCAACGACCGTCACTTCGGCACCTTTATCGGCGACCAACAGTGTATGATGGTAACCACCAACCCCAGCGCCTTGGTTGAGGATTACCTGTAAGGGCAACTCAACCTTGGTATTTTGCGGCACATAAATAAAGGCGCCGGTGTCCCACAAGGCGGCATGTAAAGCCGTAAATTTATTATGCTCGGGCTTGACAGCCTGGGTCATAAAGTATTTCTGGACGAGTTCTGGGTGCTCACGCACGGCGCTCTGCAGATCCGTAAAAATAACGCCCTTACCAACCAAATCCTCGGTCTGCTCGCGATGGCGGACGCCACCGTCTTCAAAGACAAGGCTGGCTGCGCTCTCCATATCATCTAATTCAGTTTGGATCTGGGCGCTAACCCCAGCCTGTTCGACAGGCGCAGGCGTCGCAAAAGGCTGAAATTTATTTAAATTAAAGCCCGTGAGCCGCGTACGACGCCACGGTTCATCGGTAGCCTTGGGCCAAGGCATCGCTTCAAAAAGCTGCCAGGCGGCTAAACGTTTGTCCAACATCCAAGTTGGTTCATTTTTCGCGGCGGAAGCAGCGCGTACAGTCTCTTCGTTAAACCCAGCGACGCGCGCCGCCATTTGTTCCGGGGCTTCTTTTACAAGAACAGTCACGTTTGTCTCTCCATTTTAGATTTACGATTTACGATTTACGAAGTAGATTGGTTAGACCCGATCCTTCGTAAATCGTAAATCCAAAATCGTTATTTTTACCCTACGCTGCCTTCCATCTGCAATTGGATCAGACGGTTCATTTCAACGGCGTATTCCATCGGCAATTCTTTGACCAACGGTTCAATAAAGCCACCGACGATCATCGCCGCCGCTTCGTCTTCACCGATGCCTCGGCTCTGCAAATAGAAGAGTTGCTCTTCGCCAATCTTGCTGACCGAAGCCTCGTGGCCGACGCTTACTTGATCTTCTTCAATTTCAATATAGGGATACGTGTCCGAACGGCTGGTTTCGTCTAACAACAGCGCATCGCAGACCACGTTGCTCTTGCTATGATGCGCACCCTTTGCCACGCGCAACAGACCGCGATAGCTGGCACGCCCACCGTTCTTGCTGATCGACTTGGAGACGATCTTAGAGCTGGTGTATGGTGCGCCATGCACCACCTTGCCGCCAGCATCCTGATGTTGTCCCTTACCCGCAAAGGCAATCGACAAAATTTCGCCGTGCGCCTTCGGGCCCATCATATAGACGGCGGGATATTTCATCGTCACTTTGCTGCCCAAGTTGCCATCAACCCATTCCATGGTCGCATTCTCTTCAGCAATCGCGCGCTTGGTCACCAAGTTATAAACATCGGTGCTCCAGTTCTGGATCGTCGTGTAGCGGCAGCGCGAACCCTTCTTGACGATAATTTCAACAACAGCGCTATGCAAACTATTGCTGCTATAGACCGGGGCGGTGCAGCCTTCCACATAGTGCATGCTGGCGCCTTCTTCGACGATGATCAGCGTGCGCTCGAATTGGCCCATATTTTCGGCATTGATACGGAAATACGCTTGCAACGGAATATCGACATGCACGCCCTTGGGCACATAGACAAAGCTGCCACCACTCCAAACGGCACTATTCAGCGCAGCGAATTTGTTATCGGCAGCAGGAATGACCGTCGCAAAGTATTCGCGCACAAGGTCTTCATGCTCGCGCAAACCTGTGTCCATGTCCAGGAAGATCACGCCAAGCTTTTCCCATTCCTGACGCAGGCTATGATAGACCACTTCTGAGTCATATTGTGCACCGACGCCGGCCAGAAATTTGCGTTCGGCTTCGGGAATCCCCAGACGATCAAACGTACGTTTGATATCTTCTGGCACGTCGTCCCACGATTTTTCTGATCCACCACTTGGCTTCAAGTAATAGAAAATTTCATCAAAGTCGATCCCGCTCAAGTCTGCGCCCCAGGTTGGCATGGACTTGGCATAGAAAATATCCAATGCCTCATGCCGAAACTTGCGCATCCAATCGGGTTCATTTTTATGATCAGAGATCTGATCAATCACACCATGATTCAACCCACGTGCTGCTTTAAAAACCGGCTTTTCCGTATCATGGAAACCGTATTTATATTCATCTTTAACACCAGCAAGATTTTCTTGATCTACTTGTGTAGCCATGTTGTTTGCTCCTATAGCTAGTCTTAGCACTAAATCATTTACAATTTATGATCTTTGATTTACGAAGCAGCTTTGTCGTCCTACATTGTTCTACTTTCGACAAATAATTTTCGCCAGCAGAAACAATTACTTCGTCGAGTCAACCTCGTAAATCATCAATCAAAGATCGTAAATCGAACTACGCCGCTTCAGCGACGCCAAATTCTTTCTCGACCCAGCCGTAACCACGCTCTTCAAGCATAAGCGCGACTTCGGGGCCGCCGGTCATAACAATCCGTCCGCCGTGAAAAATGCTAATATATTGCGGTTTGACATAATTTAACAGACGTTGATAGTGGGTGATCATCAAGAAGCCGCGGTCGGGGGTCGCCAATTTATTAATGCCGTCGGCCACCACACGCAAGGCATCGATATCCAGACCAGAGTCGGATTCATCCAGGATGGCAAATTTTGGCTCTAACATCGCCATCTGTAACACTTCGGTGCGCTTCTTTTCGCCACCCGAGAAGCCGTCATTGAGATAGCGCCGGGCAAAACTCGAATCGACGTTATATTCTTTCATCTTTTCGGTCAGTTCTTTGCGGAACTCACGCATTGGCATCAAATTGCTACCGATGACACCACTATGCCCGTTGCCATTTTTGGCGGCAGCCGCTTTTTCGGTATAACCGCGCACGTTAGAGACAGCCGTGCGTAAAAAGTTGGCAACGCTAACACCGGGGACGGTCACCGGATATTGGAAGGCCAAGAACAAGCCAGCCTTGCAACGTTCGTCGGCCGCCATATCAAGAACACTTTGGCCATCGACCAAGATATCACCCTCGGTGACGGTATAGTGTGGGTGACCGGCAATCACATAGGCCAGGGTAGATTTGCCTGACCCATTGGGGCCCATCAAAGCATGAATTTCGCCGCTGCGTAGGGTCAAGTTGACGCCTTTTAAAATTTCAGTGCCTTCGACCGCAGCATGCAAATTTCGAATTTCTAATACACTCATGGGGTTCAACTCCTCTAAAATTTGTTTCAATCACGATTTTAAATCGTAAAACGGGCCCAACCACCCGGCCTACAGCCAGCTTAGCGCTAAAAATGAAGCACCGGCTCATGTTCGGTGGATGCGCCATCATCAAACGGCACAGGGACTGTACGTGATTACGAATTGGTGATCACTTTATTTTTATGAATCTGACTTTGCCGAAACAACAAAGGAACAGCCAGTATGACCGTCCATAATACACGAACTCAAATTGACATTAGAGCCTAGCACCTGGCGCATCATATCCTCATCCATGTCACAAATTTCGCGATGCTCTTGCGCCAGCTCATGAAAAGGACAGTTGTAGGTCTTTAGCACGATAAAATTGTCGTCTTGTGGCGTTACATCGGTCAAGACACCCCGCTGATATAAGACCTCGGCCAGTTCTTCGACCCGTTCCTGTAGGATGGTGGAATGTACTGATTTCTGGTAGCGTTGCGCCAGACGATTACCCACCCGCCCCAAGAGGAGGGCGGTGCGTTCTTGGCCTTCTAAAGCAAAAACTTCTTCAAGCAAGGTTAGGGCTAAATCATCACAATTGCAGGCAAAGACCTCGCGCGCTTTCTCGGTGAGAAAATAGGCATGATGCGGGCGACCAACACCGGCATCTAAGACGCGGCGCCGTTCAATATAGGCTTCCCCCTGCAATGTATTTAGATGTTGGCGCACAGCCGTTGTGGTAACACGCAGGAGATCTTCCAACTCTTTAATTGTAGCAGAGCCATTACGTTTCATATATTCAAGAATCTGCCAGGTGGGTGATTCTTGTTTCTGGTTAAAACCTAAAGCCATGATTTTTCCCTACTTTAAGACGGACATGAATGCAACATTGCATCAATCAACTACCGATAATATCACGATAAAACAATTTTGTCAAATAAAAATGTTTTAATTAATTACCAGGTATTGTTGGTATCGACTAGGGACAAATCAGGTGACGAAATGGCCTGGGAAGATCGTTCTAGCGCGCAGAAGAGCCTTACTGTTAGCGAGGGTCTATCGCCTAATACAAATGGGTAGACTTGATCAGCATCCATAAAAAAGGCAGAGCTATAACAGCTCTGCCTTGATCAATCTACTCTAAGCACAAGTTTATACTAACTTAAAATGTTACTTGGCTTTGCTATCACCAACCACTAGGCTGGTTCGAAAATAGCCATCTCTCGGCTTATCGCTGGTTTATATTCGCGGGGTGTGAGGAGCAGACTCATCCGTTCAAGCAACTCCGCCAACTCGCGTAGAGCGAAGGGTTTAAAAAGCGTGGCCTTGCACAGGGCCTGCATCCGCATGATCCGCGGATGATCCCACTGCTCACTAGTGCTCAATATGAGCGGAATCTGCGCGGTCTCAGGGTTTTGCTTGAGCGCTAGGGCCATTTGATAACCATCCATCACAGGCATTTGGAAATCAACAAAGATCAGATCGGGACGCTTGCTCTGAGCCTTTTCGACCCCATCCTGGCCATTGACGGCCGCATAAACTCGCCAGGTTGGTTGAAGTATGGTAATCACCTCACAAAGCATTTCGCGAAAGAGGAGATCGTCTTCCACCACAAGAATCGTAAGCCCTAGATGACCACCATTATTATTTAGCATAAGATTGCACCTCCTGTAAAGCTATTCTCTTCAATGCAAGGGTGAAGCAAGGGCTGCGGTTGCATCCTGGATGAATTCGCTTGCAAGCTACTAACAGCCCTGTGATTGAATCCTATCTGAATCCACCACACCGTGCGCAGATCCACCGCACAGGTAAATTCTGTTGCTTTACACCCCTGAAGTCAACGATATTTTCTAGCTATTCAGAGATCATTCTAGCATTACATTCTTAAAGGAGTTAGCGGTTACTCTTAAAATCCTCTTAAAATCCAATAGGGAAGTACAGAACTCTACACGAGGATCAATCACGTGGCGAGGCTGGACGAATCGAGGCATTCAAATTGCTGTGCTTGTCGGGGCGCGGCACAACGCGCCCCGACAAGCCTTGATTTTTCTTTATAAAATTTATCGCCAAGGATGGCCTGTTCGGGCCAATACGCTAGACGAAAAGGCAAGCAGACAAACTACGCGGCGCTTGAAGTTTTCTTTTCAAAGCGGTAACCAATACCCCGTTCGGTCAACAGATAGCGGGGGTTACGCGGATCCTCTTCGACCTTACGCCGCAGATGGGACAAATAAACATGCACATAATCGACACTATCTTGATATTCCCAACCCCAAACCCGATCAAGAATCGTTTGATAGGTTAACACCTGGCCCGCATTTTGAAAAAGATAGGTGAGCAAACGAAATTCGGTGGCCGTTAGTTGAAGCAATTTTCCGGCGACTGAAACCATATGCTTTCCCAAATCCAACATCAGATACCCATCGTTATAGATGGCCTGCCGCCCTGTTTCGCTGGGTAACTCGGCACGCCGCAATAGGGCATTCACACGCGCCATCAGCACATCGCGGCTAAACGGCTTGGTGACAAAGTCATCTGCGCCACAATTTAGACCATGCACGATCTCTTCATCCTTATCCAATGTGGTCAACATGATAATGGGCACGTTGGCCAGCAAGCGAATTTGCCGGCAAGTCTCCCAACCATCAATATCAGGCATCCGAACATCGAGTACGATCAGATCAGGCCGCTGTTCATAGAACTGGCGCAAACCATCTCGGCCGTTACTCGCCGTATAAACTTGCGCACCGGCTCGATTAAAGCTAAATTTAATCATCTGGCACAGGTTATAGTCATCATCAATGACGAGAATTTTCTTATCTTGCATATTCCACACTTCGCAGATTAGGTAAACGGACGATCGGCCAACAGGACCAATAAGGCCATCCACGATTTCACGCTACCGGCAGTTTCACTGTAAATGTACTGCCCTTACCCTCTTCACTCATTACCGCAATCGCGCCAGCATGCTCTTCAACCAGCGCTTTCGTAATCGCCAACCCTAAACCAGTCCCGAAAGCCTTACTTTCGAGTTGCTCCACCCGGTGAAACCGATCAAAAATATACGGTAGTTCAGCAGCCGGAATGCCATAACCAGAATCCTGCACGCTTACAATCACATACGCCCCTTCCTGATGAGCCTCGATCCAAATCGAGCCACCAGAGGGAGTATACTTAACCGCATTCGAAACCAGATTCAGCAAAATGCGCTCCATCTGCTGGCGATCCGCCTGGAGTTGGAGCGGTTGCGTTGCATAATGTTGCGCGATCAGGATATTCTTTTCAGTGGCCTCTGGGTGCAAAATGGCAATCGCATCATCGATCAATTGTTCAAGGTTACATTCCACCGGATGCATCGCCAGCTTACGCCCCGACTGCAACTTTTCAATGTCGAGAATATTGCGCATCATGTTAAATAATGTTTTTTGGCTGCGCAAAATAAAATAGATCAGGTTAGGATTTTCCAATGCCATGCGAGGTTCATCGGCTAATTCTTCTGCACATAAGCGAATGCTAGTCAAGGGCGTCATCATATCATGCGTCAATACGGCCAAGAAGGCATCCTTTTGCCGGTTGAGGTCGGCCAGATCTTTGGTGCGGTCAGCCACGATCTGTTCCAGATTGTCCAGATGGGTCTGCATTTGGGCTACATAGAGCCGGAAGGCATAGGCAGAAAGAATGATCGGCAAAAAGAAAATGGCAATACCGAGCCAATCATAATGCTGAATCGCAAAAGCCAGCGTGCCACCACCTAACGCCAAGACCACCAAACTGATATAGCTAGCCCACCGGTCCTCTTTCCAGATCACCCAAGGATTAATTTCTGCCCCATGTTGTAGCCGCAACACGCCAATCAGTAACCACAAATTGACTTCCTCATAGACAACCGCGGCTGGCAACCAAGGCAGCGTGCCCCCCCAAAGCGTATTCGCGCCGAGCCACTGCCGCAAAAGGAGTAAGACGCCCCCCGCACAAAAGACGGCAATGGCATGCATGCCCGTATTAAAACCAAGCTGTCGAAAACTTTTACGCCAAGTTTTCTCGTTGGCAGGCTTGATCAGCCAAGTGCACAGATCTTCGGTGGCGGCGATCACTGCTGCAGCCGCTATCCCAAACGAAGGCACCGCAGCCAGGCTGATTACAGAACCAATGTGATAGGTGATCCCTACTTTGTCTGACAGAGAGAGCGATGTTGTGGCAATGGCCGAGACAGCCGCCAAGAGGACAAGCAAAACAAAATCGCGCTTGGAAGGATAGACCGAAAACTGGGCCAGCCCCCAGAGCAGCAAGAGCAAACCAAGCAGACTAATAATCACCAAGTAGATCGTATAGAGGGTAGGACGACGTTGCGTGGTCATGCTCATGTAATTCCATCATCTAGAGGGCGCAGATGCGCCCTCTCAAGTTTACCCATCACGGCTAAGTAGCCGAATGTGTAACCGGTGCTAGCGTTTAACGACGATCAGAGGCAGAAAGACTTGATGGCTGGTATTATAAAGATTGAGCGGGTAATCAGCCGGCGTAAAGGGTTCCTGCGCACTTATGGCTTGATTGTCCCCACTCTTATCACCAAGATCTGTGGCCGGTGAATTTACAGCCGCAATTGGCGCACGCCCTGGGTTGATGCCGCTCGCCCAATCTAGGGCGCCAGACCACATGCGCGTACCAGACCACATCCGTGTGCCAGACCACATCCGTGTGCCAGACCACATCCGTGTGCCAGACCACATCCGCGTGCCAGACCACATGCGCGTGCCAGACCACATGCGCGTGCCAGACCAGACAAGATCAGTCGCGACGGAGAGGACGTTATCCTGGTTGAAAATGGGCGCCAAATCGGTAAAAGTAGTCAGATCGACCCAAGATCGATCCAGACTTTGTGTAGCCCCTAAGATCAGCTTATCGCCAGTCTCTGGATTCTTTAGATAATAGAGAAAAATTTTGCCATCATCACTCATCGCCCGCTGAATCGGACCACTATAATGGAAGTGAAGCACCTGGTAATCCGGGATGCTGTCCGACAGGCTCTGCTTAATGTTGTAGTTAATGATGCCAGATTCAGGCGTAGTTTCCAGCGCGTCTGCTAAACCATTCGGCCCAAAATGGTTACCGGCATCAATGATGCCATCATGATTTTTATCCAAAATTTCCAGCGTTGCCGTGGGG
>JAPLGZ010000019.1 GCA_026389895.1 Chloroflexota bacterium
TGGCCAGGATGAGATGTTGCCCGAAACTTATGCGCGTGCGTATCATGATTTGTATATGATCATAAAAAGTGCTGATCCGACCGCCCGCGTGGCGAATGGTGGTCTGATTCAGGCGACACCTTTGCGTCTACAATATCTGACGATTGTTTGGGATACCTATCGCACACTCTATAACGCCGATATGCCAGTTGACGTCTGGAATGTCCATAATTTTATCTTGCGCGAACAGAAATATGGCTATGGCGCCGATATGCCCCCTGGCCTGCCGGGCGACCCGACGATTGGCGAATACACAACAAGTGATTGGACGCACATCGATCACGCTATTTTCGATCAACAGATTCGGGCTTTTCGTCAATGGATGAAAGATCACGGTCAACAAGCGAAGCCATTAATTGTAAGCGAATATGGAATGCTTTACCATCATTGTGTAGAAGCCGACCGCAACGGGGTTTGTGTCAAAGATCTTAACAATCGGCAAGTTGCCCTCGATTTTATGACCTGGACTTTTGATTATTTCTTGAACACGCGGGACTGTACGCTCGGCTTTGTGGCGGACGATTGCCTTCTCGTCCAGCGATGGACTTGGTTTGGCTTAGATATTGTGGGCGCCGACAGCGCGGGGAATCCCACGTTTGGGCAGAACGAACATACCAGTCTGTTCAATCGTACGACTTTGCAAATGACCGAGGCGGGTGGGCTTTTTGCTAAATTTGTGGCAGATAACCTGGCTGCTTTGGCAAAATGAAGGGAGCCGTTAGGTGGACAGAAGAGCGACTTCCTAGCTCCACCAACCAGTTCCCTCCTAGGGGAGGGTTAAGGTGGGGCTCCTGCCCTGTTACCTTATAGGCCATTTTTTTTCATGTCGTCTGCGTAACGTGAATTAATAACATTGATGGGTCAACCCGTCTGTTATAAATTATCGGATTATGAATGTATCAACCAACTCTCATGATAACAAATAAGCATGCTAGCCAATCATAATATTCCTACCAAACCAATGCGTCAGACACCGGTGATGTTCCAGCGCCTCCAGGAGTTGGTGCGCTATCGAGAATTAGTGCGCAATCTGGTGGTCAGTGAGTTAAAAGCCCGCTACAAAGCCAGTGTGCTCGGCTTCGTCTGGAGCCTGCTCAACCCGCTGGCGATGATGCTCGTCTTTACCGTCGTCTTTAGTTTTTTATTGACGGATAAGAATCGCGTCGAGAAATACCCGCTCTTTCTGCTCTGTGGCCTATTGCCCTGGAATTATTTTACCGCCGCGGTGATGGGCAGTGTGCAAAGTGTGGTCGGCAATGCCAATTTGGTCAAGAAGGTCTACTTCCCGCGTGAAGCCCTGCCCATTGCCGGTGTGTTAGCCCAACTGGTCAATTTTTTGTTGGCGTTTATTGTTTTATTTGCGGCTCTATTGATTTTTCGCGCACACTTTAGCCCTTGGCTCTGGCTGCTACCACTTGTGATTCTGATTCAGACCTGTTTTGCGTTGGGCATCGCCTTTATCCTGAGCACCCTCAACGTATTTTACCGCGATACGATGATGATCATGGATGTGATTATGCTTGCTTGGTTTTTTTTGACGCCCGTTGTCTATTCGGCGGAGGCATTTCCGCGCGCCTATCAGCTCCTGGGCTACATTGTTGATGTACGGCGCTGGGCCTACATTCTAAACCCCATGGCTTCGTTAATTAATATGTATCGCGATCTGCTCTTCTTGGGTTCGCGCACAGACTTGGATTTCTTTTTGCGCACGACGATTACGGCGCTGGTCGTGCTTATCTTTGGCTACTGGTTTTTTATTCGCTACAGTGACCGGTTTGGGGAAGAATTATGAGTGTGATTCGCAATGCGAAGGCAACGCCGGGCCAGCCATTAATTGAATTGCACCATGTTTCGAAGCGCTTTGCGATGCATCGCGAACGTCATCGCTCTTTTCAAGAGAGTTTTATTCGTATTTTCCGAAAGTCCCATACTGCTCAAGACGAATTTTGGCCGTTGCGCGATGTCTCGATCACCATCTATCCCGGTGACTGTATTGGCATTATCGGGCGGAATGGTTCCGGCAAAAGCACGCTGCTTAAAATGATCTCAGGCATTCTGCCACCCACGAGTGGTGATCTGACGGTCTCTGGGCGGATTTCGGCGCTGCTTGAACTGGGGGCGGGCTTTCACCCCGATCTGACCGGGCGCGAAAACGTCTATCTAAATGGTTCGATCTATGGCATCAGTCGCCAAAAGATGAGCCAAATTATTGACAAGATTATCGATTATGCCGAATTGGGGGACTTTATTGACACCCCGATCAAGCATTATTCGTCTGGTATGTATGTGCGGCTTGGCTTTGCGGTGGCCATTCACACCGAGCCAGATTTGATGCTGGTGGATGAAGTGTTGGCGGTTGGTGATGCCGCTTTCCAACGTAAGTGTATGGACAGTATTCAGCTTTATCGCCGCCAAGGTGGCACCTTGTTATTAGTATCGCATGATCTGGGTGCCATTCAGGCCATCTGCAATCGTGTGCTCTGGATCGAAGATGGCGTCATCCAGGCCGAGGGCCATCCTACCGACGTAATGATGAGCTACCAACGCTACTATGCCGAACTAGAAGAGGCGCGCCAACTGGCCCATCAAGATCCGCAAGATGATAGCGAAAAGAGCTCCAAGCAGCGCTGGGGCACCGGGCAAATCCGTGTGACCAAAGTTGAATTGTGTGACGCCAAAGGGGAAGCCCACATTAACTTTCGCACCGGTGATCCCATGACCGTCCGCCTGCATTATGAAGCAAAAGGCGCCATTGAGGAGCCGATCTTTGGGTTGGCCATTCATCACCAACAAGGCACGCATATCTGCGGACCCAATACAAAATTTGGTGGGCTTACCTTGCCGCTGGTTGAAGGTTCGGGGATTATCAGCTATGTGATTCCTTCCTTGGCGTTGTTGGCTGGTGGCTATCTGCTCTCGATTGCCGTGATCAATCAAAATAACACCGAGACTTTCGATTATCATGACCGCACGATCACCTTTCATGTCTATCCCGGCGACTCACAAGAGCAGTATGGCTTGGTTACTTTGAACGGCGTCTGGCAGCGTGAATTTGACCCTATCCTCACACCTCCTGTCACAGAGAAGTATTATGCAAGATAATGTATCCATGAGTAATGAATCATTCCCCGGCTTGGACTATGACTTTCTGCGCTATATCGGCGTCACCGCCGAAAGTCAGCGGCGCATCCAGGGTTTTTATCTACCTTTTTTCCAAAATTGCCACAAAGTCATCGATCTCGGCTGTGGCGATGGGGATTTTGTGACGCTTTTAAATGAAAACGGCATCGCCACAGTGGGGGTCGATTCGGATGAGAAGGCCTATCAAGCGGCGATGGCAAAAGGGCTGCCAATTGTCCAACAGGATCTGATTGCCTATTTGCAAGCGCAACCGGCGAACAGCGTAGATGGGATTTTTTCGGCGCATGTGGTCGAACATCTGCCCTACCCCACGGTGATCTTGCTGATCCAAGAGGCCTTTCGCGTATTGCAACCAGGCGGGCGCCTGATCCTCACGACGCCTGATGTGCGGACGTTATTTTCCCATCTGGAGATGTTTTATCTGCACTTTGGCCATATTAGTTTTTTGCATCCGCGCTTGCTCTGTTTTTTTCTCGACTATACCCGCTTTACGCAGATCGAATTTGGCACGAATCCTCAGACCGCTTCCGCGCTATTGCCAGAGGTGGCGACGCTGCTCCGCCAAGCTGCCTTTCCCGACGCCATTTATGCGCCATCCCAACATTTGCCAGTAGACTATCGCCGAGAAATTCCTTTACAAGGTCACTCCTTTTTGCAGCGCTGGAGCTACCGCACCAAACGTTGGTTGACGCATATGCTCGTCCAACCGATCACAGACAATCTGGTCGCAAACCTCAATCAGAATGTGATAGAGTTACAGAATCAATTGCGAACTGTGACGCAGCAACAACAGCAATTAACCAAGGATGTTTCTACCCTGGCGCACGCTTTTCAATCGTTAAATGGCCCTTTTGAATGTTATGCGACTGGCATCAAGCCCAATACTGCGCCCACAATGTAAGCTTGCTGGCGACGCACGACCCTGCTGTAATCGTCCACTGATGATTGACCCTAAAAAACTTGCATCACCCACTGCCTAACGGATGCTGTCTGGCAGATCCTTGATGCTCGTCGGCTGGGGTCAGTTACGTTGGATTTTACAAATAATGTTATGGACTAAGACCGTTCCGCTGTAGACTTTCATCCTGCTCCGCGCTTTTGCTGGCCTCGCTGTTCTCAGGCAAGGGGATGGAATGACTGATTACAAAAAGCTTGACTTGAGGAGTATAAAAAAATAAACATGAATAGTATCAAACTAAAGTATCGTTTAGCCTTTGTGTTCACTAGAATGCTAGGCGTAGCCATGTTGGTGTCGCTCGTCTGGACAATGGACGGTGTGATGGGCGTAAAAGCCCAAGCGGCGCCCGTAGAAACCGCGCCGGCCCAGGTTTTTACGAATACAGTGCTCTTGCCGTTCGTCGCGAATGATTTTGGGGTGACGGCTTATCGCATGGGGTATGGCGCCACCACAGGACCGATCACGCGCTACCCAGAGATTGGCTCAATGAAGGCGGGCTGGTATACCGATTGGGGATCGTCCGTCAACCCCGCGCGGCCTGGTGGGATGGAATATGCCCAGATGATCCGTGTACATCAAAAGCTGGCTTGTGGTGATTACTACAATGCCAACCGAACCGCTTGTCCGTATGTACAACCCCCCGCCTATAATTTTACGCCGGATCAGGCCACAATCCAGGCCATTGCGCAGGCCAATCCTGGTTCAATCTGGTTGATCGGCAATGAGATGGATCGTTTAGATTTTAATGCTTGCACCCTCTATGAAGGCAACGTTTGCAAGAACTTCATCCCGCTCGGTCAAGATGAAATTTCACCGAATGCATACGCTCTGGCCTATCATGATCTCTATACAATCGTCAAAGCGGCCGATCCGACCGCACGCGTAGCGATTGGGGGGCTGATCCAACCGACACCGTTGCGGTTGCAATGGTTAACGATTGCCTGGGACACCTATCATAGCACCTATAATGAAGATATGCCGGTGGACATTTGGAATATTCATAACTTCATTCTACGCGAAGTGAAGGGGGAATATGGGGCCGAAGTGCCACCTGGTCTGCCGAAAAATCCGACCAAAGGTGAATACACCAAGGACGATTGGACGCATATTGATCATACGATTTTTGATAAGCAGATCCGCGCCATGCGCCAATGGATGAAAGATCGGGGCCAACAGCAAAAACCACTGGTGGTCAGTGAATATGGCGTGCTCTACTCGCACTGTGTCAAAACGGTCAACAAGGTTTGCACCCAAGATTTGGGCAACGAACAGGTGACGCAGGATTTTATGCTCTGGACGTTTGACTACTTCTTGAACACCAAGGATTGTGACCTGGGGTATGGCGATGACGATTGCCGGTTGGTGCAACGCTGGCTGTGGTTCTCGCTTGACCACACGGCTACCTTAGAAAATGGCACATTGTCCTTTGGCGCAAATCCGCACGCCAGTTTATATAACAGCACCAACCGGCAAATGTTGTCGGCTGGCCAAAAGTTCCGTCAATATGTGTTAGATCACTTTGACCAACTCGCCCAATGAGCTAAATGGTAGAGACGCCGCGCGCTAGCAAGCTTTTAATTATCAGCCATGAGATTGTCGGCCGGACGATGACCGGACCTGGCATTCGCTACTATCATCTGGCGCGCGTTCTGGCGCAACATGTGCCGACTGTGCTGGCAGTGCCGGGTGTTGTCGATCCGGCCCTGCCAAGCCCAGGTTTTACCATGCAACCCTATCAGCGCCGCGATTGGGCCTCGCTGGCCAAGCTGGTCAACGCGGCCACCATCTGTCTTCTACCAGGTGATCTCGCTGCGGAATTCTCCGAGTTGAGCGCAGCTGATCTCTGTATTGTAATCGATGGCTACAATCCGCTGTTGCCTGAAGGGCTGGCGCTGTTAGATCCAGCCCAGCCCGCGGCGGCTCAAGCCTGGTGGCGACAACGCATGCTGGAACTCGCCCCGCAAACCCTGCTGGGTGATTTCTATCTGTGCGCCAGCGAGCGCCAACGTGATTGGTGGATTGGCCTGCTCGAAGCGCATGGCCGCATCAATCCCGCCACCTATCTGGCCGATCCTTCGTTGCGCAATTTGCTCGATCTGACGCCTTATGGCGTCGATGAAGCGCTCCCCGAGCACAGCAGACCCATTATCAAGCAGGTCTGGCCTGGCATTCGGGCGGATGACCGGTTGGTGCTGTGGGGGGGTGGGTTATGGCCGTGGCTTGATGCCTTGACGGCGATTCGTGCTGTGGCCAAAGTTCGCGAAACGCGACCGGAAGTCAAATTGATCTTCCCCGGCGCACGCCATCCGAACCCGGCGATGGCTGGCATGCCCACCCAGTTACCTGCCGCACAGGCGTTGGCTGCTGAACTCAACCTGGTTGATCAGGGTGTCTTCTTTGGGGATTGGGTACCCTATGCCGATTGGGAGAATGTCATGCTGGAGAGTGATGTGGCGCTCTCGCTGCATTATGACACGCTGGAGACGCGGCTTGCCTATCGCAGCCGCTTATTTGAGGCCATTCGCGCCAACTTGCCATCCATTGTCACCACAGGTGATGCGACCAGCGAACTTGTGCAGCATTATCAACTGGGCGTTGTGGTCGATTATGGCGATGTTGACGGCGTGGCGGCGGCGTTGTTGCAGGTGCTCGATGAGCCCGCCGAAGCGCGCCAGGTGCGCTTTGCCGACGCGCGTCGCCAATTGAGTTGGGAACGGATGACCGCACCGTTGATCCACTATTGTCTAAATCCGCACCGGGCCGCCGATCGCACCGAGGGTGGTCTTGTGACCGGCAATCCCTATTATGCCCAACGATATGCCCACCAGCTAGAGGTTGCCCTGGCGGCTTTGCGCGACGAGCGTGATCAGTGGCAACGCCTGGCTCAGGGTTATGCCAATGGCCGCGCCATGCGCATGCTGCTGCGTGTCAGCCGCACCCTGCAAAAGCTGCGTAGACCAGCGTAATCTTTGTAAACCTACCCTTATGATGCCAAAAACGTGGTTAACCCCGCTGCTGATTTTTATCGTTGTTGGCGCTATTCACGGCCTCAGCCCAGTGATCACCCTGGCTGATTCGGCCTGGACGGTGGCAATAGCGAGCAGCATAATCCACGAGCACAACACCGATCTAAACGAATATAATCCCGCTCTGCGGCGTGATGATTGGCGCGTAGAACATTTACCCAGTGGTGACTATTCTTATTTGCCGATTGGCGCGCCGCTGCTCGCGGTGCCTTTTGTCTGGCTGGCCGAAAAACTGGCCCCGTGGTGGTTTGGGATCGCCGATCTGCGCACCTACTTCTATCAACGTCCGATTGGTTCGATTCCTGGCTTGATCGAACACCCGCTGGCGAGCTTGGTCATGGCGCTCACCGCCGTAGGCATCTACGCCATCGCCCGCCTGCGGCTGACCGTGCCGCGCGCCCTGTTGCTGGTCTTTATCTTTGCTTTTTGCACATCTGCCTGGAGCACGGCCAGCCGAGCCTTGTGGCAACATGGCCCCTCGATGCTCATGCTGATGCTGGCCTTGTGGTTGTTGCTGAAGGCGCAGCAATCCCCCAGGTGGGCGCAATATGCGGCCTTACCCCTGGCGATGGCCTATGTGGTTCGCCCTACCAACAGCCTCTCCGTCTTCATTCTGAGCTTATACGTGCTGCTCTATTTTCGGCCATATTTTATCCGCTACTGTCTGTGGGGGCTGTTGATCGCCGTGCCCTTTATTGCGTACAACTTCAGCCTTTATGGCGGGCTTCTTTCATCCTATTACCAAGCTGGCCGGATTGGCGCCACTGGGCAATTGTCCGAGGCCTTGCTGGGCAATTTGATCAGCCCGGCGCGGGGTTTGTTGATCTATTCACCCATTTTTTTGTTCGCCTTCGTGGGCGCGTGGTTGGACTGGCGCCGGCCCACCTTAACCGCCCTGCCGACCCCAAGGCTCAGTGTGGCGCTGGCCCTGATTGTGATGCTGCACTGGCTGGCCATCTCCTCGTTTCCCCATTGGACCGGTGGCTGGTCGATTGGCCCACGGCTCTTTGCCGATATGACGCCCTATCTGGTCTATCTGCTGATCCCGGTCATTGCTGGCTTGCCCAAACCCCGCACAATTGGCGCGCTGACGCGGCTGGCGCCGTTTGGCTTGACCCTGGCGCTTAGTTTTTTTATGCACTGGCATGGGGCGACTGATCAAAATGTCGATTATTGGAATCGTGTGCCCAACGACGTGGATCAGCATGGGGCGCGCATCTGGGATTGGCGCGATCCACCCTTTGGGCGGGGTTTCGGCCCTGCATTATGGATGATGGAGCCAGATGCGCTACAATACAGTGATGACGCTGCTCATCACTTACAACACGTTGCTCTGTTGCTTACTAGCCTGGATACCAGCAAAACAAGTCTCGAAATCACCCTGCCGGTTGGGGTGACGCCGGTCACTGACGCCGCGTTTGAGCAACAATTTAGCGTGGCGACGCCATCCAATGCCGGCCTGACGGTGCGCACCAAGGAAAGTTTTGGTTTCAAGCAGAAAAGACATCTTGAATTGACGCTGGCTCCCGCCCTATGGCAACAGGCGTCCCAACCGCCAAGCCTGCAAATTGTGGCGACGGCCACCAATATTTGGTGGCGTCGCCAAACCAAGGCGGCCCTGCCGGTGGACGAACTTGATCAACGGTATAGTACAATTTTGGAAGCAAGCCAATGACCACGATTTCAATCATTATTCCCGTCTGGAATGGCCGTCACTTGTTACCGCCTTGTTTGGAGAGTTTGCGCGCCGAACAATTGCGCGACAATGCGCGGCCGGAAATTATTGCCGTGGACAACGGATCGGCTGACGGTTCCGCTGATTGGATCGTCGCTAATGCCCCCGATGTGCGCTTGCTGCGTAATCGCTATAACCTGGGCTGGAGTGGGGGCTGTAACCAGGGGCTACGCACAGCCCAGGGTGATATTCTTGTCTTGCTCAACCAGGATACGCAGGTGGAATCGGGTTGGTTGCAGGCGTTGGAACGCGCCTTTGACGATCCACGGGTTGGCATTGCCGGGTGCAAAATTCATTATCTTGACGGCGTGACGATTCAACATGCCGGCGCTTGGACCGAATGGCCGCTGGCTTATGGCCACCATGTGGGCCACCACGAAGTAGATGC
>JAPLGZ010000320.1 GCA_026389895.1 Chloroflexota bacterium
GGCGCGACTGGCTTGCCCGTTTCAACCGCTGTGAGCGCCTGGAAATACGCAATGCGTTGAAAATAATCCAGCTTAAAATCGGGTGCACGGCTGATATTGCCGCCCAGCATGGGTTTGGCATGCGCCGTCTGAAAATATTGCAGTTGCGTCTGTTCCGGGCCCCACGCCGTAAAACTATTGCGCCAACCCAGCGGAATTTGTAGTACGCTAACCGGCCGTGGATCCGCGGCAATTTGGGCATAGACCGCCGGAATACGGGCATCGGACAAGGGAGCAGGAAGCGCAAGATGCTCAAAGAGGATCAGGCTGGCGAGCAGGATGGCGATTGGCACTCGGAGATTTAGCGGATGCCATCGCCCATTATTATGCTCTATTCTGCGCAGAAGCCAATTCACGCCAAAGCCAATCAACACCGCCAGCCCAAGCATCAACACGACACTGTTGCGATTGGGCGCGCGATTGGCTTTGATGATCGGCAAATAGTGCAAGAGCACATAGGGCAAGGGAAAGGTGGCCGCAACACCATCCAGATCGAACTGATAACGGCCATTGATCTGCAAAAAAGGCCCCAACGTAAAGAGACCAAAGATCAGGCTGGTCCAGATCCAGATGCGCACCTTACTTCGGTAGACCCACGCGCCTACCAAGGCTAGGCTCAGACTCGCCCAGCCAAGAAAGACCGTATTCAGGTCACGGAAACCAGTGCCATCAACTTCCAGTGCGCGCAATTGCACCTGACGCAGGGTGCTGATCAAATTGCCGCCAAAGAGAGGATGCAAGACGGTCGGCGTGAACCAGCCCAGCAGATCGGTGCTAAGCGGGATCGCCTCACCCCACCCTTTAAGCGAAAAATCGTTGGTGAGAAATTGGTGCAAAATTGGCACAAGCACAGGTGACCAGAGCACAAAGCCAACGAGACCGATGATCAGGAGCGCAGAGACAAGCGCTCGAAGATTGGCGATTGGCGATTGGAGATGGGCTTTAATCTTCCAATCGCCAATCGCTAATCGCTTGTTGCGGTCATTTTGGGGCATCAGGTAGATGATCACCACAATAATCGTGAAGATAGCCAGAAAAACCGCCGTAATCATCTCAGCGAGGCCATTAAAGGCAAAGAATAGCCCGGCCAACATTGCGGCCCTACGCCGTTGTTGTACAGACAAATGGCCGTCCAGGCTACGCAATAACATCAGCGCATAGAACGGAATCCACTGCGTGGTCACCATATCATAGTGGCCCAACGCGGCATAGATGGCGCGATTGCTCGCGAAGGCGTAGAAAAGCCCGGCGATAATGGCGGGGAATGGCGACACGGAGACACGGAGCGGGGGAGAAAGGGAGAGGGGAGATGTCCCTACTGCGATGTCGCATCGCAACAAGTAGCGAACCAGCAGAAACGCGCCATAGCCGCTGAATATTGTGCTGAATAACAGGGCGATGTTACTGCCAAATGGCAAGTTGACGGCCAATGCCAGCGGCTGGGCGATCAGGGCATGGAAAAAATTATAGGTATAGAGCAGCAGATCAATGCCGACCGGATACCAGATTAGCTCGGTGTGCAGTGGGCTGCTTAATTGGTCCACAAGGGTATGCTTGAGATACCAAATATTCCAGATAAAGGTCGATTCGTCAAAGGCCCACTGGGCGATGCCAGGGACATGGGTGGTGATCTGAACGATCAGTGGCCAGGTGAGGAGCAGACTAAGAAGCGTATAAAGCGCAAGAACAGAAAGGTGCAGACGGGCACTGTTCGGCTGTTTTAGCGATGGGCGATAAGGGTTGGCCATAAATTCTGAATACTATTTCTGTGGCAGGTAGGAACAGCGCCATTGCTTGCATGCGATCCATTCACCGAAAGCCCGCTAGCGTGGCGCCTTACAGGCTTTCGGTTGCGTGATGACTTCAAATACAGCAAGATTAAGTCTACCATACCTTGGCGAATAAGCATTAAAAAACGCCTTGGCTGTACTTTTGTGTACAGCCAAGGCGTTTTCTTCTGGCTTGTCAGCATCATTTAGGCGTCGTAATGACAAATTTAGTCGTCACGACCAACCGCTCAATGCGGCGACCAGGTGGCAAACACGCCATCGCTCACATGTTGCGCGGGGCTTTTGCCATCAATCGATTGCACCCAGATGCCGGTTTGATCCTGTTCATCCTGCCCCGCGAAAACCACCGCGCTAGAATCCGGTGACCACAACTGGATGCTCTGGGCGTATTGGTCAGCAAAAGGCAGATATTGCTGGAGGAAAACTGAGCTAGGCATAAACCGGCTCAAGGTATGCGCGGCTTTGCCGTCCCAAACATGCAAATTCATCCAGAGTTGTTCTCCTTGGATTTCTGGAGTCAGAAAGAGCAACGCATGGCCGTCTGGGCTCCAGAAGAAGGCCACGACAGGATCGGCACTTAGCTCTTGGAATTTTTGGTCGGCCAGATTAAACAAAAAGAGTGGCCCTAATGAATTGAGCCCAACCGACTGATCGGTTTCGGTATAGGCCAGCAGATCATTCTTCGGGCTCAAGCTAAAGTTGAGGGCAGTCTCACCTTCCACAAAGGTCACTTCCTGCTGGATTGTGCCGGTTGCATCGGCGATTACCAGTTGAGATTGGCCATCCTTGGCGAGGACATACAGCAGTTTGCCGCCATCCAACGCCCATTGTGGCGTCGCAAAATTAGTCGATGTGGCGGCTAATACCGTCTCCTGCCCATCTAACGTCAACAAGGCCGTACGCTCGTTATCAATATGGGTTAACATTTGTTGGCCGTCGGGTGACCACGAGAAATAGAAGGGTTGCCCCACCCCCAGTGTTGAAGAGATCGTGCCGCCGTTGGCGATGTCGATCAGCCGCAAAGCAATCGTCTGTTCCCCAGCGGCCACCCAATTGCCCAAATAGGCCAATTGTTTGCCATCTGGTCGCCAATTCAGGAAGAATGGCGGGAAAGGGACCACCGTCTGGGTCTGGTCGCTGCCGTCGGGTCGACTGGTGATCAAAGCGCTTACCAGTGTGCCTGACTGGCGATCAAGCTGCCCCCAGCCAATTCTCTCACCGGTGGGTGACCAAGTGGGCTGCACGTATAGATGGGTGCTACCAGCATCAGTCGTTAGATCAATGCGTGCTTGGCCTGCGGGATTAACCGTAAAAAGATTGCCATCTTCGCCGACCACTAACAGACGATTGACACCGGCCTGGGTTAGGTCGATCTTCGTTTGGGCGCTTTGGGGTGTTGCAGCGGGTGTTGAGGCAGCCTGGCCAGGGTCTTTGATGACAAAATTTTGCGCCGTACAACCACTGACAAAGAGGACCAATATCAGCAAGCTCCGGGGAAAAATGCGCGCAGGCAGCCAGAATTTGCGTAGAGATTGGGCAACAAACGCAAGAGACAACATTGATGGCTCCTTTATCAATTGAGGTATTTAGGTTCAGATGAATGCGCAGGCGAGGAAACGCTCTCCCGGTTGCAGATTCACGATGCGATTATAGCAAGATAAGGGGGGTATAAGCCGTACGGTAGACTACGAAATTCCATCCATTACTGGTAAATTCTCTGACTTATGATATAGTAGCGATTGGGTTTTGAAGCCTACCTTCCAGCCATTGCCATCCGCCAACCGATCTGGCATCATGCCGTCGCTAGAA
Organism: Chloroflexota bacterium; assembly: GCA_026389895.1. Lineage (GTDB taxonomy): Bacteria > Chloroflexota > Anaerolineae > Caldilineales > Caldilineaceae > JAPLGZ01. The sequence continues at coordinate 3,639 of JAPLGZ010000320.1, forward strand.
AGTAATTTAGGGAAAACGTACATGCAACCCAGAAATCCATCCTCACCCGTACGGCTGGCATTAATCGGGGCCGGAATTTTTGCCAGAGATGCGCACGTTCCCTCTTTGCTGCACCTGCCCGACCATTTTGAGATTGTAGCGATTTATAGCCGCACCGTCGCCACGGCGAGCGCCTTAGCCGAGACGTTGCCTAATTCGCCGAAAATCTACACCGATCTAACAGCCTTATTAGCCGACCCAATCGTCGAAGCGGTTGATATTATCCTACCAATCGATGTCATGGCCAGCGCCGTGGCTCAAGCATTGGCCAGTGGCAAGCATGTAATCAGCGAAAAGCCGCTTGCGCCCGACCTGGCCACTGGTCGACAATTGTTGGATGCTTATGCCCAACGGCCAAGCGACCAGGTTCAACAAGTCTGGATGGTGGGTGAAAATTGGCGGTACGAAGCAGCTTTTTTGCAGGCCGCGGATTTTGTGCGCAACGGTGCGATCGGTCGTCCGATCACCTGCCATGTGGCCCACTACGCGCCGGTATCACCCACCAGCAAATATTATCATTCCGCCTGGCGCCGCTCGGGCAGCTTTCCCGGCGGTTATATTCTGGATGGCGGCATTCATCAAGTGGCAAGTCTGCGGTTAATTGTCGGTGAAGTGGCAGAAGTGAGCGCGATCATGACGCAGGTAAACCCTACTTTATATCCTGCCGATACGATCAGCGCCACCTTGCACTTTGCGAATGGGGCGCTGGGCACGTACCTGGCCAGTTATGCGGTGGGTGCGCCCTGGCCCGCCTATCTGCATGTGGTAGGTGAGACAGGCCACCTGCGCGTCCTGCGCGGTGAAATCGAGTTAACCAGCCAAGGCAAAACGCAAATGGTCAAGTGCGAAGGGTTTGATGGTGTACAAAAAGAATTAGCCGCTTTTGCCACTGCCATTCGCGAAGGTGTGCCCCATCGCAATTCGGCACAAGAAGGGCTGCGCGATCTGGCCGTGGTAGAGGCCATGCTAGAGGCAGCCGAAAGTGGGCAGCGCGTGGTCGTTCATCAGCGGTGAGCAGGGTCCGCAATGGGCATGCAGTCTGGACTCGAAACATCAGAAACCCGTTCCCATGCTGTAGCGTTGGAACGATCAGCAGCCACGTAAGGAAATCAAAT
>JAPLGZ010000282.1 GCA_026389895.1 Chloroflexota bacterium
ATGGGCGGCCACCAGGGCACGCCCCTACGCTGCCAAAACTCGGCTTTTCATGCTGACATAAGGATAGTAAATGGTAAATGCGAGCGATCAGCCCACCACTTACTATGGATCGTACTTCTAAGGGGAGCAACAATGGAAGAACGAATGGTGCAATTTATCGCGGCCTTGCGTGGGGGTGGGGTGCGCGTCAGTTTGGCCGAAAGTGCCGATGCATTTAAAGCCGTCGATATGCTTGGTGTGCAGGAACGCGAAGCATTCCGCTTGAGTTTGCGCGCGACGCTGGTCAAAGATGCCACCAGCCTGCCCATCTTTGAGGAATTATTTCCGCTCTTTTTCGGCAGCGCCGATGCCCCGCCGATGAGCGATATCACCGAAGATATGTCGCCCGAAGAGGCGCAAATGCTGGCGGAAGCGCTGAAAATGTTTAATGAGAAGCTGCGGAAGATGATGGAAAAGCTCTTACGCGGCGAACAGCTTTCGCAAGAGGAATTAGATCAGCTGGGTCAGTTAACTGGCCTGAATCGCATGGATGACATGCGCTATCGAGACTGGATGGCGAAACGGATGCAACGCGCCATGCGTTTTGAAGAAGTGCAAAAGGCGCTGCGCGAAATGATGGAATTAATGGCGCAGATGGGCATGAACAAACAGCGTCTGGAACAGATGCGCCAACTGTTGCAAGCCAACCAAAAGAGTTTGGAAGAACAGATCAACCAATTTGCTGGCCAGCGCATTGCCGAAAACATGAGCGAACAGCGGCCAGAAGAGAACATCGAAGAGTTGATGGATCGCCCGTTCAATGCGCTCTCTGATGGGGACATGCAAAAGTTGCGTAAAGAGGTCAGCCGGCTCGCCAACCGTTTACGCAGCCGGATTGCCCTGCGCCAGAAGCGCGCCAAGACCGGTGACTTGGATGCCAAAGGCACGATCCGCGCCAACTTAAAAAATGGCGGCGTGCCAATTGAGATCAAACATCGCCATCATCGCCTCAAACCCAAGTTGGTGGTGATCTGCGATATCAGCACCTCGATGCGCCCTTGCTCAGAATTGATGCTGAGCCTGGTCTATGCGCTCCAGGATCTGATCACCAAGACCCATGCATTCGCTTTTAATGATCACCTGGAATATATTTCGCCGGACTTTGCGGGGCGGCCCGCTGGTGAATCGAATGAGGCCATCCAACAGGTGTTGGTGCGCATGCCACCTGGCCATTACAGCACCGATTTGGGTTACTCGTTGGCCGGATTTGCGCGCGAATATATGGATACAGTGGATAGCCGCACCACCTTCATTATGGTCGGCGACGGCCGTAACAATTACAATGATCCACGTCTCGATATCTTCAGAGACCTGACCCGCCGCGCCCGCCGCACGATCTGGATCAATACCGAGCCGCCGATGCTTTGGGGCAGCGGGGACAGTGATATGCCGAAATATGCGCCAATGTGCGACAATGTGGTCGTTGCGGCCACACTGGGCGAGTTGACCACGGCTGTGGACAATTTGCTCGCACATCCGTAATGACCAACAAGCTATTTCGCAAGGCTTAAGCCGGAGAAGCGATCTAGTTCAGCAACGCTAAGACCAGATGCGGCCTGCGCCAATGATTGGCGCAGGCCGCATCTACTTCTGATACACTGCATGCTAGGCGCGCCCTGTGTTACAGATGGCAAGCTTTCCTGCCAGATAGCTCAGCAAATCCTCAATCAATACTCGCCTGTTTGATCCGCCAGCTAACACAATCCAGACAGCATCACCAGAAGTTTTATAGCACCATTTTTTAAATAAGATTAAGCTATTATTAGGTTGTAGACTTAGGGTAATTTTTAGTATAGTGTAAAATAGCATTACAAAGTGTTTACCAGATGGGCGTATAGAATTCCATCCGTTGCGTCTAATAGATAAACCAATTAGATTCTCTCGATAAACTTCAAAGAATATAGATCTGAACCCAAACCGCCGCTTCCGACGAATCAGTGTTCTATCCTTGCGCGGATGAGAAGCTGAGCGCCCACGTGCTCGCCCCCAGTGGTCAAACGGATAACAGGCTGACATCAACGGCTCTTTGGGTGTTTGGCAGTATTCAATTCAACCCGTCTGATGCTTTGGGGGGCTGTTGCTCTTGTCTTTCTTACAAACTAAACTGCATCGCCCTCCCGTTCCTTCACACCAAGTCCAAAGACCTCAATTGTTGACCCAACTCACCCAGGGTTTGGCGCGTGGCGACAACCTAACGCTTGTTGTCGCGCCGGCCGGCTTTGGTAAAACAACCTTGGTTAGCCAATGGATCGACACGTTATCATTGACCGATGAGCATGCGCCTCAGGGCTCATCGGCGGCGGAAAACAATGCCCATCCACCGAAAATTGACCATGTGGCTTGGCTCTCGCTCGACGAATATGATAACGATCTAGGGCTTTTTCTCGGCTATATAGTCGCCGCGCTCCAATGCGTCTTTCCCGCCGCCTGTCCCAATACAGTCGGTCTATTACAGGGTCTTCGCTTGCCCCCTGTCCATTACCTAGCCACGACACTCCTGAGCGAACTGGCTGAATTGCCAAACGACTTTATCCTCGTATTGGACGATTACCACACGATTGAGGAGACCACCATCCATCAGTTGGTGGCCCGCTTACTGGATCATCTACCTCGCCAGTCCCATTTGGTCTTAATTAGTCGTACGGAGCCCCCCTTGCCATTGGCGCGGCAACGCGTGCGCCAGCGCACAACCGAACTCCGCGCGGCCGGGTTATATTTTTCGCGCGACGAAGCTCAAACTTTCTTACGGCAAGCGCTAGATAAGCCACCAGCGCCGGAAACCATTACCGCCTTACACACGCAGACCGAAGGCTGGATTGCCGGGTTACAGTTGGCGGCGCTGGCGCTGCGGGGGCAGAACGACGAACGATCGTTTGTACGATCCTTTGTGGAGAATAATAACCGCCACGTAATGGATTATCTGATGGAAGAGGTGCTCATGCGCCAACCCCTGGCAGTTCAAGAGTTTCTGGTGCGCACCTCCATTCTAGATCGTTTCTGCATACCTTTGTGTGAAGCTCTTTTAGGTGGAGGAAGCAAGAGAGCACGCACGCCGTCATCCTTTCTACACCATGACCCGGCTGATCACCAAACCATTTTAGAATATCTTGTCCAAGCCAATCTCTTTGTGGTGGCCCTCAATGATCAAGGCGATTGGTATCGCTACCATCACCTGTTTCAGGCGTTGTTACGCCATCATCTGCAAGCCCACGCCACCCCTACCGAGATTGCCCTGCTACGCAGCCAGGCTAGCGCTTGGTTGGCCAATCATGGCTGGATTGAGGAGGCTGTGCAACAGGCGCTGGCGGCCGGGGATCACCTAACCGCCGCGGAACTAGTGGAGCAGCATCGGCATGAATTGCTCAATCGGGAGGATTGGCGCACCCTGGATCGCTGGTTGGCCCTGTTGCCAGCGGCGCAGGTTCGGCAGCGCCCTGGCCTGCTCCTTGCACAAGCCTTCATCTTGGGTTTGCAATACAAATTTACGGCCATCACTCCTTTGTTACAAACAGCGGCGGCTCGTTTGGCAGAGGAGAACCTGACCGATGCCCAACTCATACAAGGGGAGATCGACGCGCTGTGGAGTCAAAGCTGGTACTGGCAGAATGAGGGCCAACAGAGTCTGACGGCAGCCCAGCAAGCACTGGAGCAACTGCCGACAACACACTTATACGTGCGCAGCGGCGCGTTACTCTATCTAGGGGTCGCCTATCATATGGTCGGGCAGTCTACTCTAGCGATCAAACACTTGCGGGCAGCCTTAGAGCCACACACCGCGCAGGCGAATACATTGACAACTCGCGTGCTATTTACCCTGACGACCATCCATTATCTGGCTGGTGCGTTGACCCATCTACACGAGACCGCCCAGGATTTCTGGCAAATGGCGACGCAGGCAAACCTTAGCCTTAGTACGGTTTGGGGTCATTATTTTTTGGGCGTCGTCTATTACGAATGGAACGATCTAGAGGCTGCCGCCCACCATTTTTCAGCAGTGGTTGATTTGCGCTACAGCGGGCACGCGCTGGCCGTGCACAATGGCTGGCTGGGGTTAGCCTGGACGGCCCAGGCGCAAGGGCGAAACGCAGAGGCCCAGCAGCAGGTGGCGGCGCTCTTACACTTTCACCGCGAGATGAACCATCTTGCCTTCTTGCCCATTACGCATGCCTTCCAGGCGCGGCTGGCTTTGCAGCAAGGGGATGGGGCGTCGGCCCTGCGTTGGGCGCAGGCGGCCCATCTTGGCCCGGTGCGTGGTCCATTGCTCTTCCCTGAACTTCCCCAACTCACACTCGCCAAAATTCTCCTCAGTCAGGCGACAGCAGAGAGCGTGGCAGAGGCGACTCTCCTGCTAGCACAGCTCCAGCAGATTGCGGAGAACACCCATAATACCGTGCGTCGGATCGAGTTGCTGGCTTTGCAAGCCCTGGCCGCGGCCAGCCAAGGGCAGACGGAACAAGCCCTGACCACGCTACAACGGGCCGTTCTCTTGGCCAAACCAGGTCGCTTCATTCGCACCTTTGTCGATTTAGGGCC
>JAPLGZ010000793.1 GCA_026389895.1 Chloroflexota bacterium
GCGCGATGTTCTTCTGGCGCAAAGCTTGCCATTTGCCACGAAACAGAAGATTCATCACCCAAAGCAATAGATCATAACCGCGCGGCCAGGTAATGAGGTGGCCGTGTGTCTGCGCCGCCGGGGTCTGCCCGTGTTCGGCATCAGAGTGTTGCCCATGAAAATGCGAAAGCAGATGCATAGATGCTCCTTTCAGAAAACGATAAATAGCCAAATTTCAGAACATTTCGTTCACTATTGAACATTTTGTTCTATTTTGTTATAATCGGATTAGGGATTGGAGTCAACAACCAAAATCGCACTACTTGTTCAATAAGGAACAAATAGCCCCAAATTGTTCGATAAAAGAGGAAAAAGGTGAGCCAAACCATGGTGGATCGACGGGTGCAGAAGACGCGCAAATTACTGCAAGAGGCACTGATCGAGTTGATCAGCGCAGAAGGCTATGAAGCGGTGACCGTCCAAGCGATTCTAGACCGAGCGAACGTCGGTCGCTCCACCTTTTATGCGCACTTTCAGGACAAAGAACAACTGTTGCACAGTTGCTTTGATAGCCTAAATGCCCTGTTTGAAGAGCGAACCCAACAATTGCGCCAGGCGAAAAACGCCAGTGAAGTAGAAAATATGCCCAATCTTTCGCTCAGTCTCTTTCAGTTTGCCGCGCACAACCACCGCCTCTTTAAAACCCTCCTGGGTCAGCGGAGCAGCGGGATTATGACCAAGACCATCTACGATTTGGGCTTTGCCCACGCACGAGATCATTTTCAATTGCTGCCACCGGCGCAATATGGCCCGCTCCATGTAGAAATTATGACCCATTATTTTATCAGCGCCCTGATGGGTGTATTGGCCTGGTGGGTGGAACATGACATGCCGTGTACAGCAGAGGAGGTGGATCGGCATTTCCGCCAATTAGCGATCCAGGGTGTCGGGATCATCTGGCGATAATGGACGCCCCATCTGTGCCAGCCTCAATTAACGGCTTTGGGGATAACTCGATAGGCGCAACGCCGTGACCCAGCCAGGATATGTTCCACCCGTTCAATGATAACGTCGTCACCCAACACGGTCTGAAAAGTTTCCAATTCCCGATTACAGAGTTGCATACAATGCTTGGCGGCGTCACAAATTGGGCAATGATTTTCCACCAGCAACAGTTCGCCGGCTGGCGTTGTTATCACGGTAGCCATGTAGCCTTCCTCGCTACGCTGCTGGGCGAGCATTTCCAGTCTTTGCGCCAAAGGGTCAGCAGCGTTCAGGCGAGCTTGATAAACCCCGATCTGCTGCTGCATACGAATCGCGAGCAGTTTGTCCAAGCCTTCGTCGCCAAAGGCTTCGCGCAGCGCGTGCAATAGATTAACAGTCAGCTCCGCATACCCTGTGGGGAAAAAACTATCGGCAGCGCTGGTCAACTGCCACTGCTTGGCCGGTCGCCCCACTCCACCAACTTGCTCCTGATAGGTGACCATGCCCTGCGCCTGCAATTCATAGAGATGCTGGCGCACAGCCATCGCGCTGACCCCCAGTTGTGCGGCCAATTGCGTCGAATCAAAAGCGCCCTGCTGCTTGAGCAGGTTTAGAATTTGCTGACGGGTACGGATTTTATCGCTACCAGGTTGTTGATTCATCCTAATAGTTTAATTTATAAAGAAAAGTCTTGACAAATTTGTGGGTCTCCTCTATGATTGAATTTATAAAGATTTTTCTTTATAAATTCAATCATAATCTTCATGGTGCGCTCTTGTTGAGGAGCAGCTGATGCACTCGCATTTCTGGCAATCGTTTACCTTACTCCGTCGCTATCCTACCTTTGCACGTTTTTGGGCCGCCAAGTTAGTCTCGGTGCTGGGAGACAACATGATCTTCATTGCGTTCCCGTGGTTTGTGGTGCAAATGACCCATTCCGCCACGGCGACAGCCGGTGTCATGCTCTGTCTACAACTGCCGGCCCTGGTCACAGGATTATTGATGGGTTCATTGATTGATCGCTTCCAACCGCGCCAGGTTATGCTGGTGGATAATGCGCTGCGCACGCTGATCGTCGGGTGTATCCCTTTACTCTATTGGCTAGATCTACTGGCATTATGGCAGCTTTTTATCCTCGCGGCCGTGGCTGGCATGCTACAGCCAGCCACGGCGGTCGGCGAACGCACATTATTGCCAGAACTGGTCGCGGACAACGATCTAGAGGCCGCCAACATGCTTTGGTCCTTCAGCCAGAATCTGTCGATCGTGATTGGTCCTGCACTAGCTGGCATCCTCATCGCCACCTTTAGCGGGCCTTTTGTTTTGCTCTTGGATGCACTGAGTTTTGCGTTGATGGCGTTAGTCGCGGCCACACTGCCAGAGATCATCCGGACGACCACCACGGGCTTCGTCCCCCTCACCGAACGGCTCGGTCTACGCCAACTGTGGGATCTGAAAGTTGTCCGGCTGACGACGTTGCTAAGCTTGGTCTTCTTTTTCTCGTATGGTCCTTTAGAAGCGGCCCTGCCCATCTATAGCGCCACCATCTTGCAGACCGACGCCCGCGGCTATGGGCTCATGTGGAGCGCCCTGGGTGTGGGGGCCCTCTTGGGCACGGTGGGCAGTACAGCTTTGAGCCAGCGGCTGCGCGTGGGCATTGCGCTACCGCTGATCGCCTTGTTGTGGGGCGCAAGCTTGTTGCCTTTGGTCTTGACCCACCAACTCTGGCTTGCCTGTGCTTTACTGGGCTTGGGTGGCTTGATGTGGGGGCCGTATACGCCGTTAGAGACAACACTGTTGCAACGCACTGTGCCCAAAGAGCAACTTGGCCGCGTCTTTGGGGCGCGCTCGGCCCTGTTGACCAGTGGTGCGCCATTGGGGTTAGCCATTGGCGGCGCCCTGTTGGCCTTTGTGCCAGCTACAGCGCTGATTGCCCTGTCCGGTCTGGCTTGTGTGCTCGTCGGTCTGGGTGGGCTGGCCTTGCCAACCTTACGCAATGTCACGCTGCCAGTGGCCAAATCGTCAACGAGCCAGGTTAAACCCGATGTGGATATCATCGCAACACACGGCTAGCTATATGACTAACTTTTGATCATGCGATAGTATCTTTATCCATCCAAGACTCAGAAAAATTCATTATTCAGGCAGATAAAAAACTATGTCAAGACCATCCATTATCGTGGTTTCATCCAGTCTCAGCCAACAGTCACGCTCGCGCATTATGGCGCGCTATGCCGTGCAAGCACTGATCGCCAACCAAATCGATGCACAGTTGCTCGATCTCGCCGAAATCGAAATGGGATCCTATGGCGGTGCAGCCCATCACCTAAGCCTGAGCCAGGCCACTCAACAATTTAATGCGGCACATGGTTGGGTTTTGGCCACACCCATCTATAATTTTGGGGCAAGCGGCGTCCTGCTCAACTTTTTACACTATGCGCTCGACAGCGACTTTGGTCGCTGGAAACCCTTTGTCCTGCTCTCCAGCATGGGTGGCCAACGCAGCGCAATGGCGCTGGATCACGTGGCGCGCACCCTGGTCTATGAAGTCAGCGCCGTACAAGTAGGGTCGACGCTTAGCAATATT
>JAPLGZ010000395.1 GCA_026389895.1 Chloroflexota bacterium
TTGCCGCCGTCCTTCATTTCGGCGGAAGTGAGTCTGATCTCACCAAACCCGCAGAATTCGATATAACACGGGGCGCCCATCTCCACCCGCTGCCCAGGCCCGCAAATCGTACTCGGCAAGCCGTTGTTCGCTGAGCCGGTCGAAGCGCCCGCCGGCGCCACGTAGGTCAAATACGCCTTCTTCTCCTTGACATGCATCGCCTTGCGAAAGCCAAACCAGCGCAAAGCCGCTTCCACCGCGTCCAGCCCCTGGAACAAGGTCATAATCTGGTCGTCGACACACTCGTCAAACAGCGGCGGGCAACAACCCCATTGCCCGCCGAACAGACTCGGATTGGCCCCGGCCACCCGCTGGTCGTACACATCACCGGTTGCCCGCTGCATGATCTCTGCTTTACCGCTCATCATTGACCCCTTTCTGATTTACGATTGACGATTGACAGTTCACGCAGTGGGCGCACAGCGCCATTGACGAAGTGGTATCGACGCCTCAGGTAGTTCTGTTTTCGCCGATCATTTGCCGAAAGCAGAAGCGCTACTACCGTCCAAGCTATTTCGTAAATCGTAAATCAAAAATCCAAAATTATGCCTTCTGTCGTTTCTCCCGTGCCTTACGCGCAAACGCGCTCTCTTCCACTTCTACCCCCTTGGCCACCCCACCCGCCGCCACCACCCGTGGCCGCACGCCGAGCTTGATCACCGGTTGGGGCGGCTTGGCCTGGTCATACTGCTGGTAACGAATCTGGTCGTCCTTTTCCAACAGGGCCAGCCGTTCACCCACGCGTGTATCCAGCGCCGTCAGCCCCGCCGTCGCCGCGGCCACCCGCGTCTCAAACGTGTCGGCGAGCTCACGTCGAGCCGCCGTCAGCAGATCATCAAAGTGCGACCGCAGCGCCGCGGTCCGCTCATCGACCAACGGCCGCACCGCCCGTGCCATCACCAAGTGCGATTGGTATCACCCAGGCGCGCAGCCAGTTGTTTGACTAGTTCTTCATCGCCGAGCAGTTCAAGCGCCACGGCCCGATCTTGGTCTGTCATAAGCCCTCGCTGTTCAAAAATGATGTTGCATGTGCTCCACGCCGCACAGTCTTGGCTGCGCGCAAACGAATACCCCAAGAACTCGCCATCAGTGGTGACCGGCAAACTGATCCCTTCGGCCACTTCCACCAGTTGCGCTTCCCCAAAATGCTTAAACTCAATCGAGCCACCCCAATAGCCAGCCGCATCCGCTGCCAGCGTGCGCGCCGTGGCCAGGGCCACCGGATCATCTTTGTCGAATTCATAGATCCCCACCAACAGCTTGTCATCGCGGAAAATGTGCCGCATCACGCCGATCCGGCTAATCCCCCCGCCCAGGTGCAGGAGGTTGATATACTCGCTGCCGTCGCCCTTAAAGCGCTGGATGAAACTATCGAACAGCCCGCGGCTGTCCAAAATGCCCATCTTGTTGACGGTCGCGGTACACAGCACGCTCGCCCCCAGCCAGCGCCCATCACTGGTTTGGCGAATCGTCGCCATTCTGCCTGTCGGCGTCTCATTCGTCACCGAAAAGTTGACCTTGACGATGACCGGTTCGCCGATGCTCGCCTGGTCATTGCGGTCCAGCGTCACCGGCCAGCGCCACAGCCGCCCGGCGCTCACCGTCACCGCAAAGAGTTGCGCTCCGCCGGCCGAAGCGTCATAGTACAGATCTTGCAGATAGTGGTAACTGTCGTAATCGGTCTCCGCCAGCGCCTCACGCACCAGCTTGACCACCTGTTGCGCAATCTGGTCAAACGCAATCGTGCGCGCCTTGAGCAAAGCGCCCGCTTTTACCGAAGCGCCCATGTCGTCCCCGCCCGCGCGATCGCCACCCTGTCCGTTCGGTCGTTTCAGCTTCTGCGCCAATTTGCTAATCGCCATCCTCTGCTCCTTATCGCCAGGGATCCGGGTTAGGCGGATCCGGCCTAATCCCTAATCCCTTATCCCCTACGCCCTTTTACTCAACTGTAAGGAAATCCCGCCATTTAGGCTATTGGCAAAAGTGACTATCTATGTCAGAATAAGTGTATATAGCTCGCGAGAATCACACTTCTAAGCAGTTATTTTAATGGGTCCATAGGAACCAGTAGCTTTAGATCTTTGCGCACAAAAAAGCCGGTTAGGATCGCCAAATCCCAACCGGCCAACGCTTGCTAGCGTTGCACTTCACCCAATTATCGTTGCGAGGAATAAAAGAAGATGCTGAGGTGTTTCTATGATACCTGAACCCACCTTACAAGACAATCCGACATTTGACGTAACTTTTGCAGAAATGCTTGACATCGACATCCGGCCCCAGGATCAGTTAATCCCGTTGGTCATCGCACCCGGCGACAATCCCGCTGCGGTCTATGTCGCCAGCTTGGCCGAAGGCAGCCGCCGCACCATGATCGGTGCGCTCGACCTCAGCGCCCGCGTGTTAACGCGCGGCCTCTGTGATGCCGGCACCCTGCCCTGGTGGCAATTGCGCAAAATCCATACCAACGCCTTGCGCGGCTGGCTGATCTCCCATCGCCAGCCGGCCACGGCTAACAAAACCCTCTCCGCCGTACGCGGCACCCTGCGCGCCGCATGGGATATGGAACTACTCAGCGCCGAAGACTACCACCGCGCCGCCAGTGTTAAGAGTGTGAAGTTCAAACAATCGGACCAGGCCGCCGGTCGCGCCATCACCCACGGCGAGATCAGCGCGCTGCTGCGCGCCTGCGCCGCGGACCGCACCGCGGCCGGCCCGCGGGATGCCGTAGTCATCGGTTGTCTGATCTTCTCTGGGTTACGCCGTGCGGAAGTCGCGGGGTTACAACTGGGGGATGTGCGGGACGGCAAGTTCTGGCTTAACAGCAAAAACAACACGCGCCGCGATGTGCCCATCGCCCCCGGCCTCGACACCGCCCTCGACGATTGGTTGACCTGGCGCGGGCTCGATCCTGGCCCACTCATCCGCCAGATCCGCCGCGGGGGCCACATCCAAACCGATAAGCGCAGCGGCGGCATCACCCCCGCCGCCGTCTACAACATCATCAACCAACGTGCCGAGCAGGCCGGCATCGCCAAGCTGGCCCCGCACGACGGTCGCCGCACCTTCGCCGGCGAACTGCTCGATAACGGGGCCGACATCGTCACCGTACAAAAGCTCATGGGCCATAGTGACCCTAAAACCACGGCCAGCTACGACCGCCGCAATGATCGTGCCCGCACCCGCGCCGTCAATAGTCTATATATGCCTTGGAGCAAACATCAATCCCCCTAAAATACAGCGTA
>JAPLGZ010000597.1 GCA_026389895.1 Chloroflexota bacterium
CGAATATCTACGATGAAGGTCGAGTTACCGATGCGCCACCATCCACTGCTTTAGGGAAACCTACGCCGCCGAAACCATACCGCCGGCCAGAACAGGTTCGTCTGCGTGGCTTGTGCCTGCCGGGCTGATCATGCTAAGCGTCATTCCGCTCGCCGGCGGCGCTTATCGCCTAAGCCAGTTGGCCGGCGGTATGGCGATCACGCCAGAGAACGCCCGTTTCTTTGCCTCGCCCCTGCCGGTGATCGTGCATATCGTCAGCGTCAGCCTGTATGCCATTCTAGGCGCTTTCCAATTCGTTCCTCGGCTCCGCCAGCGGCGAAACAGATGGCATCGCATCGTCGGGCGGTTCCTGATCCCGTGTGGTCTGGCTGCTGCGCTTTCGGGGCTCTGGATGACTCTGTTCTATCCCTGGCCTAAAGGTGATGGTGAGATCTTGTATGGGTTGCGGCTTCTCTTCGGATCAGCGATGTTCCTTTCCATTCTGCTGGGGGTGGCCGCCATCCAACGCCGGGATTATACCCAACATGGCGACTGGATGCTGCGCGGCTATGCGATTGGCATGGGTGCGGGTACGCAGGTACTGACCCTGATGGCTGGGGCCTTGATCGTCGGCCCGCCGAGCGAACTCAGCCGCGCGGTCCTGATGGGCGCGGCCTGGGTGATCAACCTTGCCGTGGCTGAATGGATCATCCGTAAGCGTCCGGTTCCGCCAGTTCGCATGGCATCAACCGTGGTTGCCCATCTGCAATGAGCGAACGAACTGCTAAACGCAGCGTAAAACCTAACCATCTCGTTTTCTTCTGGTGGTGGCAGGCTTGAACAGTCACATGCAATTTTAATCAAGGTTACAAACACAGGTCGCCGCTACAAGCGGCGACCTGTGTTTGTAACCTTTTGCTAGTGTATGGCGCAATTTGAACTGACTAGGATTCCTTTATTTTGGCATTTTGATGATAAGAGCGATCGCGCTCAACCGTATTCAGTGCCAAATTGCGCCAGTAGTATTGCAGATCTTTGCGCTGCCACCCCTGGTAGATCTGTTCCCAGCCCAACCGATTATAGTGGGGAATCAACCCATCCTCGACAATCGCCCCCGACACACCCTGATAACGATAATCAACGGAAATGCGCAACTGATCGGTGGTGCGATTGGGCAACCCTTTGTGAACGGTGTGGCTGTGGAAGACGAGCACATCGCCCAGTTTATAGTCAACGGTATGCCAAGACAGATCAAGTTCATCGGTATCAATCCCCAAGCCGCCCGCGCCACTGGCCTTGTGCACTGGCAAGATGTCGTGGACATGCGAACCGGCCAACACCGCGACGCCACCTAATGCCTGCGGACAATCGCTCAGTGGAATCCAGGTGGTAAAGACATCGGGTGTGCCTTGAATATGGACATAATCCTGGTGGGGCGGCGTGGTGAATTTTTCGGTCTGCGGGAAAGTAATGCGCGAAATATTGCGCGGGTGCAGAAATGGGGTCTCCTTGACCAACACTTCGATCAGATCGAGTAGCTCGGGGCGATGCGCCAAGGCATGAAAAACCTCTAACTGTTGCACACGGTCGTAGACTTCCCAGAATTCGGGCGCGCCTTCGATGCGCGCCGGCCCTTGGGCATGGCCTGCACTGTCCGCCCAGTTGCAATCTTTGCAGATGTCCATAATGGCATCATAGACTTCACTGAGCGCCGGGGTTGGCACCAACCCGCGCAGAAAAAGATAACCATCTTGCCGGATGCGCGCCCGCAGCGCGTCCGGTTGTCCTAGTAGGTCGCTGGACTCGGTAAACGGTTTTAAATCGGACATAACGCTCTCCTTTATGATTAAATTTTTAAGCAAATGCTACTGATGACGCATACGTGCCCTGGGGAGGGCGCATTGTTAGGCGCGCGAGGCTAAACTTGGCTTGGTACGGTGATAGAGCAGCGGGTTCTGCTTATCATCTTCGAGCAGATCGCCCACTTTGAGTTTTGCCAGTTGTTCTTTGCTGAGAATGTTTTGCTGGCCGTTAAAGGTGCTGCCATCGGGCATAAAACCACAGGTCATGGCGCGCCGCCAGCCGGGTGTCATGTTGGGGCCAGCCCCGTGGGCGATCAGGCCGTTGTGGAAGGAGCAGGAACCGGCCTTCATAAGCGCCGGCACGGCTTCGATCTTCGCCCATTCGGGATAGATTTTAAAGATATCGCCGATGTTGTGACCAATGCTGGCATTGTCAAAGCGCGCCGTCTTCTGGGTGCTGGGCAGGAAATAGAGACAGCCATTCTGCATGGTAACGTCATCGAGCGCCACCCACAGACTGATGGCGTCGCGCGAGGACCATGACCAGAAGGGATTGTCCAGATGCCAGCCGGTTGGATTGGCCCAGGGTTGTTTGATCAGCGCCTGATCATGCCACAGCCGCATGCCATCCACCCCCGCCAGCGTCGCTGCCAACTTACCAAGCCGGTGATCCACAATCAAATCTCGGATCTTTTCGTTGTCCTGCCATAAATTGACGCGCTGGACAAAGACTTTGTTATAGTAGGCATCATCATCCATCTGTTCTTCGCGCGCCAAAATACGTTGCCGTCCGCGCTTTTTGATCGCATCATCCAGCGCGGCGCGCCAGGTTTCTACTTCGGCTGGCGTGAGAAAATCTTCCAGCACAATGAAGCCATTCTCGCGGTAAAAACTGACTTGCTCCTGGGTAACCTCAGTATTCATAACTTCCTCGCTTCCTTAAAGGCGTATCTGGATGGCACAAATACGAACAATGCAGTAATAACTTATTCTAAAAACTAATCGAAATATCGTGCTTTGTCAATCATCTGCTGCTGAAGGGGGCATCCCAGATCGAGGAAAAACCCCTGTCTCTGGGGTAAGAGGCAAGGGTCTGAACGCAAGGAGATGATGATCGGATGAACTAGTCAACCAAGGTGCCGTTGGGGGGTGCCTACGCCGTCACAATTTTCTTTTTGGGATGATAGATCAGCGGACTTTGCGCATCATCTTCGATCACGTCACCGATTTTAAGCTTGGCGAGTTGCTCTTTGCTCAGGATATTGGCCTGACCGTTAAAGGTGCTGCCGTCGGGCATGTAGGCACAGGTCATGGCGCGCCGCCAGCCGGGTGTCATGTTGGCGCCAGCGCCATGGGCGAGCAGGGCGTTGTGGAAAGAGCACGAGCCGGCCTTCATCGGCGCAGGCACCGCTTTCATCTTGGCGAAGGCCGGATACACCTTGAAGAGATCGCCAATATTGGGGCCGATGCCGCTGTTTTGATAGGTCGTCAACTTATGGGTGCCGGGCATAAAATAGAGGCAACCGTTTTCCAGTGTAGCATCGTCCAGCGCCACCCAAATGCTTAACGCGTCGCGCGAATGGAAAGACCAATAAGGATTATCCAAATGCCAGCCGGTCGGGTTGGCCCACGGCTGCTTGCTCAAAACTTGATCGTGCCAGATACGGATTCCCTCTACGCCTGCCAATTGCGCCGCCATTTTGCCCAGCCGCTTATCTAGCATTAACTGGCGAATTTTATCGTTGTCTTGCCATAAATTGACGCGCTGGACAAAGACATTGTTGTAATAAGCATCATCATCGATCTTTTCTTCGTGCTTCAAAATCCGCTGGCGACCGCGGTGTTTGATCGCATCATCGACGGCCTCGCGCCAAATTTCTAATTCCTCCGGCGTGAGAAAGTTGTTGATCACAACAAAGCCATTTTCTTGATAAGACTCGATCTGTTGTTTGCTGAGTCTGGTTTTCATAAGTAATCCTTCCAGGTGGAATGGGTCTTCTCGATTGAGTGTAAATGGATTGCTTGAGGAGCGTGGCTGTACTTTACCCGATTTGAGCAGCAAGAGCAAACGAGTTGGATAAAGTAGAGGCCAGGAGAATTGTTGGCAATTCTCCTGGCCTCTATGTGTAGTCAGTGAAGTGTAGTCAATGAAAGGGTGAAGCGGGTGACACAGTTCCCTCCAGCGACCTAAGGGCTCCCGCTCAGCAGGGGAGGGCAGGGGAGCGGTCTACGTTAATGGCAACCACAAGATCCGCCGCAGCAACCGCCGCCACCACCAACGGTGACCGTGGTCGGTACTTTTTTGTTCTGTTCCGCCTTGGGGCGCGCCGCAAAAACCGATAAGACGCGCGACGTATGGCGGCCTTCGCAACTTTTGCACTGAATCGTTGCATCGGCCTTATCCATTGTGCGCAAGGCATCAAATGTGTTGTGGCAATCGGCACAGTAATATTCGTAGAGTGGCATAGGATACTCCTGTTGAAACGTGGTTAAATGAGCGCTGTTTTCAGAGAAAAGCGATCTGTTCGATGCTTTCTAAATTTCAATGCGGACGAACTGGCACATATTCTGACTAGATTGTAACATACGGCTAAAAATTGGCTAAATGGAGAATAAATTTGCTGAACGAAATAGAAAATAGACCCGAATATGTGGACCTGCCTCTAACCGAACGGCGCGTTTTACAAGAATTAAGGCAAGTGGTGGATGGTGGTCGCCCCATCGAATTTCAGGTTGAAGACAATGCTATTGTCACTTTATCTGCGCGCTACTCTCAATTGACGGCGTTTCCCGAGGCCATTCGCCAGCTATCTAATCTGCAACAACTAGACCTGACGGGCAATCAGCTGACGACGCTGCCTGACTGGCTTGGCCATTTAACCCATCTGCGAAAATTATATTTGGACGATAACCAGCTAGTTACACTGCCTGAAACGGTGGGCGATTTATTAAATCTGCAAGAGTTGCACGTCGATGTAAATCAATTGATCGCGCTGCCGGCCAGCATTGGTCAGTTAACCCAACTCACACGGCTGAATGCATACGACAATCAATTGTTGGCCATACCATCCACGCTCAGCCACTTGAGCAACCTGCAAGAGATCAGTGTTGGTGGCAATCGCTTAACCGTCTTGCCCGCGACGTTTTGGCAACTGCCGAAGCTTCACACGTTAAATTTAGCGGCCAATCAATTTGCTGAAATCCCAGAGCAGATCGGTGCTCTGACCAATCTACAGATGCTTGATTTGGCCCATAACCAATTGACCGCACTCCCGGCAGCGCTTGGCAATTTGACCAAACTGAGGCAATTTCTCTATCTGAGCAACAATCAACTAACTGCGTTGCCCCGTTCACTGGAAAATCTGACCAATCTTACCTATCTCAATCTAACCGACAATCAATTTACCGAATTGCCCGACTGGATTGGCAAGCTGACCCAACTGCAAGAACTCAGGCTCTACAACAATGGTTTGACTTCGCTGCCCGAATCCCTTGGCAATCTGATCAATCTGAAAGAATTGCACCTGATGAAAAATCAGTTGACGACGCTACCCCAGTCGATGGGCAACTTGGTGAATCTCAAAGAATTGCGCTTGAGTGACAATCGGTTGACGCATCTCCCAGCTTCACTTGGCCATCTGCCCCGCTTAACTTATCTGGATTTGCGCAACAACAAGTTACTTGCGCTGCCCGAAACCTTGGGCAATTTGCATGAACTGGCCTTTCTCGATCTGCGCAATAACCGCTTCGTGACCCTGCCCGCCAGGATGGGCAATTTAATGCGGCTTGAAAAATTAGATCTGCGCTGGAACAAATTGGCGGCTTATCCGGCGTGGCTCCAACCCCTGGAACAGGCTGGATGTACAGTTTTTCGCTAAGTTTGCCCACTTTGTTTTGCACTGTGATCCTTAGCGATTTACCCCGCTCAGCACAATGCCGCCAATAAAGTAGCGCTGCGCAACGAAGAAAATCACAATCATCGGGATCGTCATCAGGAAGGCAATCGCCATCATGTGGTTGATTTCCGCGCCGAATTGACTATTGAATTCTATATCAGACACCGGTTAATGGGCGTTAACAAAATATTTCGGCCATTGGCGGTCATGAAGCAGCGGTAAAACCGCCTGCTACGGGAAACCTGCTGATGGGCATTAACCGGTGGTGCGAGCAAGCGCGATTGCCCTGGCGCGCTGCGGAATGAGGTTGATAGGAATAGCAAAACAGGCTATGATTGGGCGGGATCCAATCTATTTCAATCAATCCATCCATTGACCGAAGAGGAAAGAGGAAAACTATGGCGCAGTTTAATGGCCTCCATATGAATATGGGCAATCTAGCGCGGCTCTCCCAGGCCCAAACGCGTTCGATCAGCCCAGAGAATTTTACCGGTGAAAAAGGCAAAGGTGGCATGGCAACTGATGGCACCGGCGCCAGTTGTGCGCGTGAGCTGGGACAAGGCTGGAAGCTTTCACCCTCCATCATCATTCACGCTGGTGAAACCTTCGAGTTGGCGAACATCGAAGGCTCTGGCGCCATCCAGCAGATCTGGATGACACCGACCGGCAATTGGCGTTACAGCATTTTGCGTATTTATTGGGATGATCAGGAGCAACCATCGGTTGAGTGTCCGGTCGGTGACTTCTTCGCCTGCGGCTGGGGGAAATTTGCTCCACTCAGCTCGTTGGCCGTTTGCGTCAATCCTGGCAGTGCGTTCAACTGCTATTGGGAGATGCCCTTTAAAAAGCGCTGCCGGGTCACGATGACCAACATTGCCGATGAGGATATGCGCTTATATTATCAAATCAACTATACGCTGACCGACGTGCCGGATGAAGTGGCTTATTTCCATGCACAATTCCGCCGCGCCAATCCACTTCCCTACAAAGAAGATTACACAATTCTGGATGGCGTTCAGGGGCAGGGGCACTTTGTGGGCGTTTATATGGCCTGGGGTGTCAATAATAGCGGCTGGTGGGGCGAAGGTGAAATCAAATTCTTCCTGGATGGTGACAAAGAGTGGCCGACAATTTGCGGCACAGGCACCGAGGATTATTTCTGTGGTTCGTATAACTTTGAAAACAAAGAGACCAAACAGTATCAGGAATTTACCACGCCCTACGCCGGCTTGTCTCAAGTGTTACGTCCGGATGGCGTCTACCGTTCACAGACGCGCTTTGGCCTCTATCGCTGGCACATCACCGATCCAATCCGCTTCCAGCAAGATTTACGCATAACAATTCAGGCGCTGGGCTGGCGGAGTGGCGGGCGTTATCTGCCACTGCAAGATGACATCGCGTCTGTGGCTTTTTGGTATCAGACCTTGCCCACGGCGCCTTTTGCGGCCTTGCCAGATCGCGATTATTTGGAAATTATTTAGTTCCCATTACCGGTAGGGGCCAGGCATGCCTGGCCCCTACCGGTAATGGGAGATCAGCATTTCAGGAGAAAGTAATGACTGACCAACCCAAACTCTGTGCTGCGACCACCAAAAGTGGCGCTCCCTGTAAAAATAAAGCGCAACCAAATTCAGACTATTGTTATGTCCATCGCAAGCAGACCGTTAGCGCTTCAGACAAGCCGACTAAATCCAAATCGGTGGCTAAGGCGCCGCCTCCATCTGCACGTGTCGCCGCCAAATCGACAATTAAAACCGCGCCTAAGCCTGAGAAGCACGCCCCGCTGGCTGAACTCGCCCGCGAATTAGATAAGGTGGTTGACGAAATTCACGCTCAATTACCAGATTATACCCCGCCGCCTTTTTCGCCCCAGGCGCTGATCACGATGATTAAGCAAAATTCGCACCGATTTACGCCTGAGCTACAGCTCGATATCGTGAATCAACTGAAGGCAAGTATCGATGAAGCTGATCCCCATAGTTTAGTCGAGCCGGAGACCTGGAAAAGTCTCTGGTATATGCTCAACTATTCGTTCCAAGCCCATTCGAGCACATTGCGTGAGCAGCTTGCCAATCGCCTCTCGGCTCTGCCTGGTGTGGCACAATTGGCGGATTGGACGAGTAATTTGGACGCGCCTTCACCCAAAGAGCTGCTGGATGCAGACACTTGGAAAAGTGCCTGGCACGTGCTCAATCATTCGCTCAAAGAACAGGCGGATGAGCTTAAACGTAAGTGGACAGGCGACGCTGAAGAGAAGTGAGCTACCTAATAATGCCCAAAAAGTGATGACCGACATCCTGCGAGAAGGGTTGGTCATCACCCAACCATCCTCTGTTTTCGCATTGATAAAGCCATCCTGATCTTCATCAAAACTCAACTATTAAACAACAATTTACATTCCGCATTTCTACCGTTAAGCATTACTCCTTATCCTGGTATTAGAACCTCAAACAACATTCATCCCCAAGCAACCTGTAGCTTACCCTTCTCGCACGCGCAACGAAGGGGGGGGGTAAGGTCTTGGGATGAATGCTAAAGGAGGCAAGCAAACCCTACATTCCATGCTTAAGGAGAAAATACTCATGCAATGCAAAAAAATAATGGTCAGATGGCTGGGTGGCGCTATGCTGTCCATCCTGCTGGCGACTATGGCTGCCCCAGCGTTTGCCCAGGACGCAAAGCCGCTGCCAGTTCTGCCCAAGGATCAACCGTTTGCGGCCTTTATCGACAGCCACAACGTTGCTGTTGCCAAAGGCGCAACCGCAGAATGGCGCAAGATGGAAGGCGTTGCCCTGGATGCCACGAACAAGCGGCTCTATATTGCTATCACAGCCATTGCCAAAGGTATGTCCGATAAGGAAGGCGATATCCAGTTGCCGGAAAATCCTTGTGGCGCCATCTTGATGGCGCAACTCGATGACAAGTGGGATATTGCCTCGCTGACGCCCGTCGTTGTCGGCGGCCCATATAACAAAGATGACAAAGACTATCCTTGCAATAAAGATGCCATCGCCAACCCCGATAATGTATTCGTGGATGCCAAGGGCAACCTTTGGATCGGTGAGGATACCGATTTGCACCGCAATCAAATGTTGTGGATGTGGAATGGCAAGGAACTGAAGCGCTTTGGCACCTGGCCGACCGGCGCTGAGATCACTGGGTTGCGCGTCGAACCGAATGGTACATTGTTTACCAACGTGCAACATCCGTCGCCGATGAACATTTACCCCTACAACCGTGCCGTGGTCGGCGTTGTGACTGGCTATGTGGCTGGCGATGACTTTACATCTATCGAGCTGCCAAAGGGCGCCGATCTGCACCGTCTCAAACTCGCCAGTGGTGATTATCAAGTGTTAGCGCGCGTGGCCGAAGCTATCCCTGGCGATCACGATGTCAGTTTTGGCGAAATCACGGACGCTGAAGGCATCAAGATGAACCTCTGCAATAATCCCGATGGCAATATGTTCTTGCCGACCGATGGCGAAGGCGCGGAAGGTTATTTGTACACCAACTATGAATGCACACCTGGTGGCGTCGGTCGCATCTACATCAAGCAAGCCACAGATGGCAAGTGGAGCGTGATCGAAGGCGACACGGTAGACTTCTCTGCCGTCAACGGCACCTGGAATAATTGTAATGCCAGCGTGACACCTTGGAACACTGCTATGACTAGCGAAGAGTATCCGGCGGATGTTGAAGATGAATGGACCGGTGGTTGGTTGCCCGTGGTCGATGCCATGAAGCAGCACCTCGGTAAGGACGCCAATCCGTATGACTACGGCTATAACGTCGAATTAATCCCCGCCGGTGGTGAAGATGATCAACTGGGGACAATTGCCCAGAAGCGCTACGCGATGGGTCGCTTCTCGAAAGAAATGGCCCTGGTCATGCCGGATAGCCAGACCGTTTATTTTGGTGATGATGGCACCGATCGTGTGCTCTACAAATTTGTGGCCACCACGGCAGAAGATCTGAGCGAAGGCACGCTATACGCGGCTAAGTTGACGCAAGATAAGGACACACTTAATGTGAAGTGGATCGAACTCGGCACTGGCAAGGATAGTGACATTGAGGCGGCCATCCGCCAATTAGATTCACAGTTTGCCGCAGCGCAGTAATGGCGGCAAAAGCCCAGACTTTATGTAAGCAACGTGAGCCGATCCGCAGACCAGCTGCTGGATATTGAGTAGGAGTCTTCACCATCGGCTCATGCGTGAAATGGATTTACAATGAAGGCACAGCATTGCGCTGTGCCTTCATTGTTTATAGATAGGCGCCAGATAGACGATAGACTCTCTGTTTTAGAAGACGCCATCCGGGCTATACTTGAGCCTGCGACCATGCAGTTTTAGACATCAGTAGGGGCGGGCCCTCGAATGAGTATCGACAAGCTGGCCGGCAAACCGGCGCCACGAACCTTGCTCGTCAATGTTCCCCGCTTAATCGCCACCTATTACACCGACCAACCTGATCCCGCTGACCCAACCCAACGGGTTGCCTTTGGTACATCTGGGCACCGTGGATCGTCCTTGAAACGCAGTTTTAACGAAAATCATATTCTGGCAATTAGCCAGGCGATCTGCGAACTCAGGCGCGCTCAGGGCATTACTGGACCGCTCTATATGGGGATGGATACACATGCTCTTTCGGAGCCGGCCTTGCGTACGGCGCTCACGGTCTTTGCTGCCAATAAGATGGAAGTGATCATTCAAAACGAATTGGGTTATACCCCAACCCCAGTCATTTCGCACGCAATTTTGACCTATAATCATAACCGAACCAACGGGCTGGCTGATGGCGTCGTCATCACTCCTTCGCATAACCCACCAGAAGATGGCGGTTTTAAGTATAATCCCCCTTCTGCTGGTCCCGCCGACACCGGCACCACCAAACAGATCCAGGATCGCGCCAACGAGATCCTTAAAAATGGCATGAAAGACGTGCAACGCGTCTCACTGGAACAAGCACTCAAAGCGGCGACGAGCCATCACTATGATTATGTCATGCCCTATGTCGATGACTTGCGCAACGTGGTCGAGATGGAGGCCATTGCTCGCGCCGGCCTTAAGATCGGCGTTGATCCATTGGGCGGGGCGGGCATTGGCTATTGGGAACCAATCGCCAAGACCTACGATCTTAACATTGAAATTGTCAACCGCGCCGTTGATCCCACCTTCTCCTTTATGACCGTAGATCATGACGGCAAAATCCGCATGGATTGTTCCTCGCCCTATGCGATGGCGAACCTGATCAAGCTCAAAGACCAATTTGACATCGCCTTTGGCAACGACCCCGACTATGATCGCCACGGGATTGTCACCCCCAGCGCTGGCCTGATGAACCCAAATCACTATCTGGCCGTGGCCGGGTGGCGGCGCAACTGGGGCGCAAACTGTGCGAAGTGCCGGTGGGTTTCAAATGGTTTGTCGATGGCTTGGTCGATGGCTCGTTCGGTTTTGGCGGCGAGGAGAGCGCTGGCGCCTCGTTTTTGCGTAAAGATGGCACAGCCTGGACCACCGATAAAGATGGGTTCATCCTTGATCTGCTCGCCGCCGAAATTCTGGCGACAACGGGCCGCGATCCCGGTCAACATTACCAGGCGCTAGAAGCCCAATTTGGCCGCGCTGTCTACGAGCGAATGGACGCACCAGCCAATGCCGCGCAGAAGAAGGTGTTGAGCAATCTTGCCCCCGAGCAGGTGGCGGCGCAAACATTGGCTGGGGAACCGATCCTGGCCCGACTGACAAATGCGCCGTGTAACAACGCCCCGATTGGCGGCTTAAAAGTTGTGGCCGAAAACGGCTGGTTCGCTGCCCGCCCTTCCGGCACAGAAGAGGTCTATAAGATTTATGCTGAAAGTTTTAAAGGCCCGGACCATCTCAAACAACTGCAAGAAGAGGCCCAGGCAATCGTCGCGGATGCGTTTCGGGCCGCGGGGTTGTAAAGTGTGAGGTTTTTCCTTTGGCCTGGAGCATTAAAATGCTCGGCTGACAAGGCGGGAAGTGCCCTCAGGCACTGGGATTCTAGTCACTGAGGCGACTTCCGCCCCTGTCACGGGAGCCCGCTGGGCGCGGGTTCTAACCCTGCGGCTGTAGAGAATTTTCCGCTACTGGAATTTGCTGGTTACTGAAGGAACAACATAATGGCTTTACCGCTATCGATTTTGGATCTGTCGCCCGTGAGCAGTGATGCCAGCGGACCGCAGGCGCTACGAAATAGCATCGAGCTGGCCCGGCTGGCCGATCAACTGGGGTACACGCGCTACTGGCTGGCCGAGCATCATAATATCCCTGGTGTCGCCATCTCGGTGCCCGAAATTATGATTGGCGTCGTTGCCCGTGAGACTGCCCACATCCGTGTCGGCTCGGGCGGGATTATGCTGCCGAATCACGCACCGCTTCGCGTCGCTGAAGCCTTTCGCACATTGGAGGCGCTCTATCCAGGGCGGATTGACTTAGGCATTGGTCGCGCCCCTGGCACGGATCAGCTGACGGCCTTTGCGCTGCGTCAGTCTCAAGAGCGGCTGCAAATTGACGATTTTCCCGATCAACTAGCCGAGTTGATCGCGTTTGGCGGTGGCCGCGAATTTGCCAGTGACCATCCGTTTCGTGCGATCAGCGCCATGCCGCGCGATGTCGCGTTGCCACCGATCTGGTTGCTGAGTTCGTCTGGCGGTTACAGTGCCCAACTGGCGGGCACGTCGGGCGCGGGCTTTGCCTTCGCCTATCATATCAACTCAAATTTGGATGATGCCATCGCTGCGATGCAGATCTATCGTAAACAGTTCACGGCCACAAGCCAACTGTCCCAACCGCACACGATCCTGGCCCTGCCTGTGCTCTGTGCCGCGACCGACGAGCAGGCCGATGAACTCGCTGTGCTCTTGGATCTCGCGTTTCTGCGCCGTCAGCGTGGCCAACGCGCGCCTTTGCCCACGCTAGTTGAGG
>JAPLGZ010000474.1 GCA_026389895.1 Chloroflexota bacterium
CCGGTTCGCTGGGTGCTTGCGGTGCGATGGGGATAAGCTCCAAGATACCACCGCCAGGCAACGCCACAAAGTAGGTTTGACTTTCCGGTGCGGCAACCAGCAGGCTGAACCCTAACGTGTCACAATACCACTGGGCTAGCACGCCTGGATCGGCCGCGGCAATCGCGATGTGTTCAATCAACTTGAGCATGGCTTTATTCCTCACCCAGCATAATTTCACGCCCTTCGGTCAATGAACGGTCAATGGCCGCCGCGACGCGAATGGCGGCCAGGCCATCTTGACCAGTGACCACCGGCGCCCATAAATTACGCACCACGCCCGCAAAATGATGGGCCACGCGCCGAAATGTGCCATCTTGCTGGTCGTGAATCACAGGTGTATAGCTGGTGTCGGGATAATCTGGCGCGCTGTCGGCTCGATAGACCGCCACGCCGTTCTCTCCGCCCAGCACCTCGGCCGCGCCAGCAGTGCCGCGTACGGTGAATAACTCGGTCTGGAGCCGGCCACTCACCGCTGGTGTGCCCCAAGAACTTTCTAATACACCAATCGCACCGTTGGCAAAGGTGAGCAGCGCAATGATGAAATCCTCACGCGTTTTTCCACCTGCATAGGAATAGGCCATCACCTTGGTCACAGGGCTATTTGTCGTCCACAGCAGCATATCAATGTCGTGCGGTGCCAGCCAATAGGCCAGCGGGAAACGCCCTAAGACCCGTTCCACGGCAATTTGTCCCGCATGCCGGCGCGCATACAGGTGAAGCACTTTGCCCACTGCCCCGTCGGCCACTGCCTGCCGCATAGCCGCAAAGCGCAAATCGAAGCGCAAACTGTGGCAGACCATTAAATGGACGCCCGCTTGTTCGGCGTGTTGCACCATGCTGGCGGCCGCTTCGGCAGAAATCGCCATGGGCTTTTCCACCAGCACATGTTTGCCCGCATCCAGCGCGCCTAATACTGGCTCCAGATGCGCCCATTCCGACGCGGCGACGATCACCGCCTCGATGTTGGGATGCGCGGCCAACATCGCCTGGTAATTGCCATTGGCGTAGCCAGGCACGTCATGCGCCGTGGCGACAGTTTGGGTTGTCGCCGCGCTGTTGCCACAGACCGCCACTAAGTGGGCCAGTGGCGATTCGTCGATCATCCGCGCATAGAGTTGCCCCATGCGGCCTGGCCCCACAATCGCCATTTCGACAGGTTTGACCGGCTCTTTCATAGCTCACTCAACTTTACCGTCTGGCCGCCATGTTCAGCGGAGTGAATCAACGCCGTCATAATCGCCATCACTTCCACCGCCCAGTCCAACGGGAAAGGCGGTTTGCCCGTTTCGGCCATCGTGATAATGCGGTCCAGCGTGCCGACATAAAAATCGGTAAAATCACGAATATCAACCTCACCCCACCCTTGTTCCCCATACACGACAGCGTGGTAGAGACTGGGTGATTTTTGCAGCAAATTGATCACGCCTTGGCGACCGTCGCCATAGTGCACCAGACCAATATCACACTTGGATGTGCGCTGGGTGGTGACCGCCTCTGCGCCAGGGCCGAGCAAAGTATGAAGCAATTCGACGGGATGTGTGCCATAGAAGAAAGGATGTCTGGCGCGCGGGTTGGGGAAATCACCAGCCGCCTGGCCGCTGACTATCGCGCAATTCAGAGCGCCAAACTCGGCCAACCGTGGCGCGAGGGCCAACACTTCCACCGCATAACGCACCGCCGAGCAGGACATGAGCGGCACTTTTTGGGCAGTGGCCAATTGGGCTAAGGCGCGCACATCGGCAAAATCGTTCGCAAAGGGTTTATCAACAAACGTCGGTTTACCCGCTTCCAGCGCCAAACGCGCCGGGGCGGGATGGTCATCACCATAGCGGTTACAGATCATCACCAAGTCTACGCCGTCGATGGCTTCGGCGGGGGTTGTCGCCACTTGTGGAATGGCAAACTCTTTAGCCTTGGCTTGAGCCTGGGCGGCATCCTCCCCCCACAACTTGATAACCTTGGCCCGACCATAAAGTGGCGCGCCCGGCAAATTGACCAAACTGGTATAAGCCTCGGTATGGGTGCTATCTGCGCCGATCATGCCCATCGTGATCATTTTTACACTCCTTGACAAGCGTTTAACCAAAAAATATAATTTCAATAAATCTCGAATCTTGGCATGGAGTAGAGATACAGGATACGGGATTAGGTGTGCTCTACTGCGCGCCCTAATCCTGTATCCCCTACTCCCTAGCAAACCTAACTTATTCCACTTGCAGTATATCTTTCTGTTCCACCGTGATGTTTCACCGTAATCGTTTTGACAAGGAGAACGACGATGGCTCTGACCGCTGAACAAAAGGCTTTTTTTCAGGAACACGGTTATCTGAAGTATGACCAACGTGTCCTGAACGATCAGGAAATCGAGACGCTGCGCCAACGCACTGAAGATATTGTCTATGGCCGGCTCGATCATGTCCCGCCGCGCTATGTACAAATTGAAGCCAAGTTTCGCAATAACGACGATCCGAGTGTTGACCAGTTGGACAAAGTGCGCAAAATGACGCATCTCTGCTATTTTGACGATGTCTTTGCGCAGGTGGCCCAAAAGCCCGAAATTGTCGATGTGATTGAAGACCTGATCGGCCCCAATATCAAGCTCTATTGTGATCAATTGATGATGAAACCACGCTTCAACGGCACCGTCACCGACTGGCATCAAGATTCAACCGCCTGGTCTTTTTTCGCCCCGCAAGATCATGTCAGTTGTTGGGTTGCCCTGGACGATGCTACGGTAGAAAACGGCTGTATGACCGTCATCCCCGGCAGCCACCTGTGGGGGCCGGTGAACCGTGAATACCGGGATACTTTTCTCGCCAGTCCTTTGATTCCAGAACCCAAACCCGTCGAGGTCAAGGCCGGGTATTGTATGTTCCATCACGGCCTCAACTGGCACCGCACCGGCGCCAATTCTACGCCCAATCGCCGCCGGGGTCTGGCCCTGCACTACATTCATGCCGAAACCATGTACCTGGGCATCCCCGACGAAGAAGCTCGGCTGATGACCGAATGCGAATTGCCGCCCGGCCAGTTCCGCTTTAAGTTGATCCGCGGGCAGGAATTTCCGGGCCGGGTGTAAGGAGGCGTGATGAGTGATGAGTGACAAGTGAAGGTTAAGCGAGTTCTCTGGCCTATCTCACTTATCACTCATCACTCATCACTTTTCCAACGCCACCCGCCGGCCTTCACGCGACGATGTATATGCTGCGTCGATAATTTGTAAAACACGATAGCCGTCTTCTAACGTGATGGGGGGTTGTTCACCTGTCTGGATGGCGCGAATAAAAGCCGCCACGAACGCATACCCCCATTGATCGGCGTAAACTGGGCGCGTCGCGTGTTGCAGGTGAAAGCTGCGTACAGGCGCGCTCTTCCAGGCTGGCGCAGCACTGGCGACCGTGAACTCACCTGCGCCAGGATTCGGCCAGGTGACGTTGCCCTGCGTGCCGCGCAAGATAATCTGCATATCGTTGCGCGGGCCAGCGCCGGGCAGCAAATAGCCCATGTGCAGACAAGCATGCATGCCATTGGTGAATTCCAGGGCAACCGTAACGACATCCTCCAATCCGTCCTCGATGTTGCCAATCACGCGTTGGCATAACGCCGTCACCGACTTAACCTCGGCCTGGCTGAAAAAGCGAAAAAGCGTGAGCCAATGGCCGCCTTCCATGTGCAATATGCCGCCGCCTTCACTGGCCGCGCGATACATCCAGTGTGCGGGATCGCGCAAGCCCGGCCCTACGCCCAAAGTGACCAGGCGCGCTTCGATATCGACTAAGCGCCCCAATATTCCTTGTTCCAAATAATGTTTGATGGCAACGGCCTCGGGGTTATACGGCCAGGGATAACCAATTTGCGCCACCAGTTTGTTGGCAGCCACTAGTTCACACAGCGGGTGCAATTCGGCAGCCGTGCGCGCGGCCTGTTTTTCGATAAACAGATGTTTGCCCGCCGCGGCCAGCCGCAACGCGGCGGGCGTCACCTCGTTGGGTGGCAACAGGAGCACGGCCAGATCGAAATTTTCGTTGGCCAGCAGATCCGTCAAATCCGTGTAAATGCGCGCCGCCGGGTCCGCCATCTGAAGCGCAGCGAGCGCCCCTTGTTCCGCCGGTTCCCATTCACAATAGGCGACAATTTCAACCGCCGGCTGCGCCTTGAACGATTTGATCAACCCGTGATTCTTTGCTGGGTCCAAGCTACCCGCGTGATTACGCAAACCAACAATCGCAGCCCGCAGCCGCGGTTCATTTACCATACACCCCACCCTAACCCAATGGGCTCCCGCTCCCCTAGGAAGGGAGAGAACTGCTCAGGGACAAAAGATATCGGTCACTCTATCGACCCAACGCCACCCCCACCTAACCTCCCCCAAACGAGGGGAGGAACTGTCACGGGTAGGCCGCACAGATCGTCCTATCCACCAAACGGCGCCCTCCCTCGCTTCGACGTGAGTTCAGTCGAACGCTCAGTCGGAACGTTTGGGGAGGGCGCCGTTTGGTGGACAGCATTCACCATTTACAAACCTATCGTCTTCCCAGTCTGCGCTGATTCATGCGCCGCCTCGATGATCTGCAACGACTTGATCGCGTCATCGACGGTAAACCGGCTTGAGCCCTCGCCCCGAATCGCCGCAGCAAAGGCTCTGATCAAGTCGCGGCCTTCGGCGCCATAACCGCCCACGTTGGCGGTCGGGATGTCAAATTTACGCTGCGGTGCACTGGCCCAACTGGGATGGGCGCTTTTGATCGTGCAGGTGTTATTGTCCACGTCCCACTTCACCCAGCCGTCTGAGCCGCGCAGACCAACCGAAATTTCGCCATCACCCGCGGTAAAAAAGCCCGTGTGCAAACTGCCGATCATCCCGTTGGTGAATTGCATCGAGACCGCCGCGGCGTCTTCGACATCAATATCATGCCCGCCGACATTGGCCTCAATGGCGCTAACTTTGCTCACCTCGCTGCTGGTCATGTAGCGCATCAGATCAAACCAGTGACAGCCTAGCCAGTTCAGAATGCCGCCGCCAGACTCTGCCCGCTTGAAATACCAGGTATTCGGATTGCGCCGCGCGATGCTCGAGGTGATAAAGCGGAATTCAATCGAATAGGGCTTGCCAAGCAGACCGGCGTCGTAGCTCTCTTTGATCAACTGGGCCACGGGGTGAAAACGCCAGGAATAGCCACAGGAAAATTGCAGATTGTTGCGTTTGACCGCTTCGGCCAGCGGCGCGAGTTGGCTCGAATGCACAGCATATGGTTTCTCACCCCAGACATGGACACCCGCCTCGGCCACTTGCAACATCCAATCTGGCATCTCTTTCATGTAGGTGGAGACCATCACAGCATCCGGTTTGGCTTCTTCGAGCAAGGCCGCCAGGGTGGGGTAGAACGGCACGTGCTGCACGTCTGGTTTCAAATTTTTGCGGACGCCTTCGGGGTCAGGGTCATAGAAGCCGACAAGTTCAACTTCGTCGGGCAACAGCATCAGGGTGTCGCGATACATGTTGGCGTGGATCAAAGAGACACCGGCTTGGGCAATACGCACTTTTCGCATGAATTAATTTCCTTACCTGGATGATGATCTTGGCAATTTTAATCAGTTATGCATGTTACGTAGATACATAGCAAATCCCGTAGGGGCATGCGGTCGGCGGCGGGCCCAATGGTGGATAAAGCCGCCAACAAACTTCGCCGTCGATTGCGTGCCCGTCCGCACCAAACAAAAGTAAAGACGGGCACGCA
>JAPLGZ010000011.1 GCA_026389895.1 Chloroflexota bacterium
TGAACTACGACCGCCCTGGCTATCTGCTCTACCAGACCGTGCACCAAAAACCGTTGACAGTGGGCTATATCAGCCGCGATGATCCGCGCACCTTGACCGAGCGGGCGCCGGTCTTACAACATTTTCGCCACTTGGGGCCCGATATTCTCGACATCGATCCAGCACTTGTCGGCATGACGGTTTTACACGATCTGGGCGTCAGTTTCGTCGTGGAAGATCGTTATAAAATGCCGGGTGGCGAGGAAAAAAGTTATACGGAAGGATTGGCCTCAGCGATTTTTGCTGGTCAACCCGCCTTCTTTGCCGATGACCGGTTGACGGTGCAACGCGTCCATACACCCGATAAACCCATGCCGTATGTAGTGCTTGGCGAATTCAACTGGGGGCCACTTCACACGGATAAGAGCGGCCAACGAAGCCGTGGCATCACAAACCAACCGGCGTTGCTCTATTTTTACCATGTGCAAAAAAATACGCAATTAAAAATTCGGTATCGCACCCCACCCGACACTGGCCTACAAATTTACCCATCAGAATCAGCAGTGGGCACGCAATTATTGCCACCGGCTCCGGATGGCCGAGAAATGACGATAATGCTGAATCCATTTCCCAAAGGGCTTACTCTGGCAGCGGACAGGTCAAGCGAGGTGCAAATCGACGCGCTTGGATTGGTGTTGCCTTAATGACCTAAAGCGCGTACACTATTTTCGCGATCGTGATGTGTCAATTGCCAATGGCCAAAGTTTTTGAGTAACTTACGCACCTGTTCACAGCGCGTTTGCATGCGGGCATCCTTAACCTGCCATCGACCATGCACCTGGTTCACCACCAACAAAGAATCACCGCGAATGTCGAGGCGAGCAGTGGCGGACGCGGCGCCGTTATCCTGCAGACGTTTGAGCACCGCCTCGAGCGCGGCAATTAACGTGTCGTATTCGGCCTCGTTGTTGGTGACACGATCACCAAAACGCAAGCGGACGATCTGCTGCTGTACGCCCGGCCAGCGCAGCGTATAACTGCCATAACCCTGGCCGGGATTGCCTTTACTCCCCCCATCAAAAATAATCATGATTGGCTGTTCTGGCGCTTGTCCAGGCAAAGGGTGCATGGCGTGTGGATCGTCGGGCTGCGGTTTCTTATCAAGTGTACCAACCACGACTTTGCCGCTAACCGGCGACCGATAGTCATCAAGCGCCGGCGGGGTAAAGGCCGTGGCAGGCGGCAAAGTTTCGGTCGTCTCTGGTTGGGCGGCGAGTGGCTTAATCAATTTGCCATTGGTGGCCGGTTTCGGTTTGCGCCGATGTGGCAGCCCAAGCGCAGGCGCCACGATTAAGCGCTGCTGGTCGGTGAGCAACGCTTCGGGAACCAACAGGCCACTAACGCGCAACCGCTTTTGCAGTTGGCGGCGCTCGGTTGGGGTCAATTGCGCAATGGCTTCGACAATTTCAGCCAGACCAGAAAGCGGAGAAACAGCCATCAAAAACTCTCGTATCTAGATAATGAGATAACACCCTGAGCGCAGTCGGTAGCAGGCTAGCGACACGATTGCCAGCCATGAATCTCACTCAGGCAACCATTCTGAACCAAGAATCTGCTCAGATGTCCAGGGGCATTCCAGCGGGAAGGTAGCTAACGGCAATCCTGTATCATACTCAGCCTCTTCGCGCGCATCCATATAGGCCTCAGGAATGGTATCAGCAAGCCGTGCGCGCAATGTTGGATTACGACGCAATAACTTTTTGAGACTCAAACGTTGCTCGCGTATCGTGCCCAACCAGCCACCCTTACTCTTTTCTGGCTGATAAGTTAATTTTAGCAAGTGTGCCGACAAAACGGTCAAGCGGCTATCCAATTGGCTCTCTTCGCTACGCCCCATCGCTTCGATTTCCTCAACTAAGTTGGGCAGGTCTAGCTTTTCCAGTTCTTCAGACTGCAATAAAGCCGCTTGTTGTTTCGTCCAGGCGTAGAAATCTTGCTTATAGAGAGTTTGAGTCATGATGATTGCCTTTCTGTGGCTAATTGACCGCAGGCAACAAACTCACACCAAATGGCCCTAACGCGCCAATTGGCGCTTCTTGCGTTGTTCGGCGCGCGCCTTTTCCCACAAATAGAGCAAATTGTTATTGTGAAACTGTTGTACTAAGCCACCGAGCGGGATGCGGCTGCGATCAAAACGTTCTACGTCGTGTTGCAACAGATCGTGCTTGGTGGCGCCTTCGGCGATCAGATCATCCACTAATTTTTGAATATCATCCAGGTATTTGACGCTGGCATCAATACTGCTGCTCACTTCACCGCGCAATAAAATATCGCCATGGCCCTGGACAATACATTCCAGGTTGTAATCATGTAAATTTAAGAGCGAGCGCTTAAAGGCATCGACATCGCTCAGCGGATTGGCAATCAACGGCACGGGCATCATCAAATCGCTGGCAAAGAGCACCTTATCCTCGCGCACATGCACGGCGCACAATTCCGGGCTGGGACCAGGCGAATGGATCAGGTGAACGGTCTTGTCGCCGAGGCGAATGACCATGCCTTCGCTAAAGATCAATTTGGGCAGGCGAATTTCGACACTACGCAATTCTGGGGTATGTTCTTTGGCTTCTTCCAGCGATTTGTACCCATAGTCCACCAGAAATTGGCGACACAGTTCATGGCCGATCAACTCAGCTTCGGGAAAAAGCGAAGAACCATACACATGATCAGCATGGCTAATCGTGTTGATCACATATTTAA
Source organism: Chloroflexota bacterium (assembly GCA_026389895.1). Taxonomy (GTDB): domain Bacteria; phylum Chloroflexota; class Anaerolineae; order Caldilineales; family Caldilineaceae; genus JAPLGZ01. The sequence goes on from JAPLGZ010000011.1 coordinate 2,740, forward strand.
TCCCCTGGGGACAGACTCGTTGGGCAAACTCAATAATCTGTTTGGTTTCGGACGGAAAGGGCAGCGTATCGATCAAAATGCCGCCTTCAGAGGTAACCACCAGCCCGGCATTCACTTCAACATACAATCCACTGGTAAAAACCCATGTATCATCAGCAACACGCGTGCGTGTTATGCTCACAGCGGCCTCCTGGTCGGGCAATTTTCATGCAAATTGGCTACGATAACGCTACAATATCGGCAACAGTATAGCAGGATGTTGGCAGGCCGTCAAAAGAGTTGACATAATCTATTTTCTGGTGGCCAATAAAAACCGCCTGGTGCTTTACCAGGCGGCCAAAAGATAATTTCGACTCCGCGAAATCGTGTGGACAGTGGGTACGAACCTGTCGAAACAGGGGGGTGCCGATTGGGCGTTTCCGTCTTGCCCAAAGCCGAAGCTCGGGCTATCACATCCACACCACGTTATCAAGCTCCCATTTGTGAAGTGTTGGCTCGCCCCGAATTCTGTTCAATCACGGAGGTCGCAGAGTCAAGTATATTATAGCATAAAGCTTGTGTCACTGCAAGTAATTCTGGAAGTTCAGGCCAAATGGTGGTGGATTCATCGATGATTCGTAGGGGACGGAGACGCCGGGCATCTCCGTCCCCTACGAATCATTTCTCCTTGGTCTTCGACTCGCGCAACGCGATGTGTAATTCTTTTAGCTGGGCTTCGGTGACTGGGCTAGGCGCATCGACCATAAGGTCGGTGCCAGCAGCAGTCTTGGGAAAAGCGATCACTTCGCGAATGCTCGTAGCTTCGGCAAAGAGCGCAACCAAACGGTCGATACCCAAGGCGATGCCGCCGTGTGGGGGCGCGCCATATTGAAACGCTTCTAACAAGTGGCCAAACTGCGCTTGCACCTCTTCTTTCACCAGGCCCAAGCGAGCGAACAGGCGATCTTGTAAATCGCTACGGTGGATCCGAATGCTACCACCGCCCACTTCCCAACCATTCATGATCACGTCGTAGGCTTTGGCCAAAACTGCGCCAGGATCGCTTTCCAACTTGGCCCAGTCTTCGTCTCGAGCGCTGGTAAAGGGATGATGAACGGCCTGCCAACGCTGGGCTTCATCATTATATTCCAGCAATGGGAAATCAGTGACCCAGCAAAAGGCCAACACGCTGGTATCCACTAAGTTGGCGCGCCGGCCAATTTCCAAACGCAAATTGCTCAAACTTTGCGCCACTACGCTAGATTTATCGGCGACGATCAAGATCAAATCACCGGTTTGTGCGCCACTCAGCGCCACGATCTGCTGGATCTCTTCTGGCGCTAAAAATTTGGTCACTTGACTGCGTAACGCTTCTGCCGAGTACGTGCCATCCGCAGCCGGTGAACCCGTGACGCCAATCCAGACCAAGCCCTTGGCGCCATATTGTTTGACGAATTCGGTCAGTTCGTCCAGTTCACGCCGCGCCAAATTTGCGCCACCAGGATAGACCACACCCTTTACTTCGCCACCGACAGCGACAGCATTCTTAAACACCGCAAAATTGCTGGCGCTCACCGCTTTTGTCAAATTGAAGAGTTGTTGGCCAAAACGCAAATCGGGCCGGTCAATGCCATATTTTTCTAAGGCATCGGCATAGGTAATGAGAGGGAAAGGCACCTGCTGAATCGGCTTGGCGTTCAGTGAAGCGCAGAGTTCGATCAGCATGCCTTCGATTAAAGCGCGAATATCAGCTTCTTCAACAAAGCTCATCTCCAGATCTAGCTGTGTAAATTCTGGCTGTCGATCAGAACGCAAGTCTTCATCACGGAAACAACGCGCAATTTGGAAATACCGCTCAATACCGGCCACCATTAGCAACTGCTTGAGTTGTTGGGGGCTTTGCGGCAACGCATAAAATTCATGGGGATGAAGGCGGCTGGGCACAACGAAGTCGCGCGCGCCTTCGGGTGTACTCTTCAGCAAAATGGGGGTCTCGATCTCGATAAAATCTCGATCAGAGAAAAATTCGCGAATAAAACGCACAATCGTATGGCGCAAAATCAAGTTTTGTGTCATCCGTGGCCGGCGCAAATCCAGATAGCGATATTTCAAACGTAGCGATTCGTCCACATCATCTGCGGCTCCACTGATATAGAAGGGGGGAGTTTTGGCTGGGTTGAGAATCGTGATCGCATCGGCAATCACTTCGATCTCGCCGGTGCTCAAATTCGGATTTTCAAAGCCAGCTGGGCGCGCTTGCACCAGACCACTCACCTGGAGCACATATTCACTCCGCGCCTGTGCGGCGGTTTCACGCACGACATCTGCAGATTCAGATCCAACTGTAATTTGCGCAATACCAAAACGGTCGCGCAAATCAATAAAAATTAGGCCCCCATGATCGCGGCGACGATGAAGCCAACCAGCCAACGTTACCCGCTCGCCGATATGCTGGCGATTCAATTCGCCACAAGTATGCGTTTTTAGCATTTCATTACATCCTCAATGAATTAACATAAAAATAGTTTTAAATTTCAGGCGCTAGCGCCCAATTACAGCAGAGCGGTATTTGACAAAAAAAGCAATTAACCACAATATCGGATTTATATACTCAACAGCCATCTTTTAGCCACTGATAGACGGAAGATTGGATAAAAGTCGGTCTGACGACGCCATCTCATGGAGACGAACAAGCGACTGTCTAGTACGATGCACTCACGCTTGTGAAGCCATCACAGGATCAACATCACATAAAGGGTGGCTCAAAAGGTAACTCATCCAACCCAAGGTTGCGGCGCACAAATAGGCTCTTCGCAGCCAAGGCTTCAT
>JAPLGZ010000523.1 GCA_026389895.1 Chloroflexota bacterium
CGACCGCATGCCCCTACGGTATTTCCAAGATATTTCGTAATCGTAGGATGGGTCTGCCGCTCCATACCTGTACAGGTATGGAGCGGCAGACCCATCCTACGATTACGAAATATCTTGGAAATACCGTAGGGGCATGCGGTCGATGGCACGCCCCATCATGGGAAACCCGACCAATCCCCTTCGCCATCGATTGCGTGCCCTGCTGTGCCCACATTCTATTCAAGTAGATATGCGCCTATGCCAGGCAACCAATCCTATGCTACTTTAAGGACAGAATAGACAGGTATGAACTCGCACCCCTCCATTCAACGCATTCGTGCCAAAATTTCAACCAGCTTATGATTATCCTCCCGCCTTCGTGTGGCTATGCGAATAAAATCTGGCAGCCCAAACGAGGTGCAATCGCGCACCCGAATGCCCTGTGCCAATAAAGCAGCCGTGACTTGCCTTGCATTTGGCCTATGTAGCGTAAAAAAATGCAGACCTGTCGACGGTGTATCAAGTGCCATCGCCAATTCATCGGCCCAGGAGCGCACTTTGCCAAGCGTCTCACGCAGAAAGTCATCTGCTGATGGCAATGCCGCCAATACCTCGGCCAGCGGTGCAGGCAGCGCCCACGCCGGTTGCAAATTGACAAGTTGGGTGGCCAATGCTGGTGCGGCCAGTGCATACGCCGGGCGCAACCCCAGCAGACCATGCGCCTTACCCGGTGACTGTACACGGATCACATTGGTGCGCAACGGCCACATTATTTGCTCGGCTAAAAACGGCGCATAGGCTTCATCTACGACCACAACATCCATTTGTGGCCAATCCATTGGCGGCAAGAGATGGCCGGTTGGGCTGTGCGGATTGGAGAGATAAAGCAGACGCGCGGGCGAAATTGTGGCCAGAGAATGCCGATCCAACACCTGTAAATTACCCCGTTGCAAGGCAACAGCACGGGCGAATTCACCAAACGGCGCGCCCAATGAAAGCACCCGATCCCCCGGCACCACAAATGCGCGCACAATCCGATGCAGCAATTCACTGGCGCCCACCCCTAGCACCACACACGCCGGATCGACACCGTGATAGGCGGCCAACGCATCGCGCGTCCGCTGATAGTGGGGATCGGGATACGCGCTGAGATCAGCCTCACGCCAGATACGCGCCAGAATCGGATTCGGTCCCAACGGATGCAAAGCTTGGGGTATGAGTGGATAATTCATAGAGAGTTCATTGTATATTTTACAAAAAGGGCCACTTCAAAAAACACTTATCCGTAGGGGCATCCCCTTGTGGGTGCCCTATGACGGCCACCTACAAGGGGATGCCCCTACGATGCCAATACTCAACTTCTCATTCTGACATTAGGATACCAATTCAAACCACTTCAAAAACAGTGAATAACACAACCGCCAACCACGCCGCCACTGTTGTCCAGCGCAAAGCGCGGGTGACATCCGTGAGCGTCGGCGGGCAGAACTCCGCGCCCAAATCGTACACCCCGCGTTTACCCAACTGCACCCCCAACGCCCCCGCGGCCACACTCATCGGCTGCCCCGCATTGGGCGAAGGCGTGGTCAACCCATCGCGCCGCCAGATACGCAGAGCCCGCCGCCAATCCATCCGCAAAGGTAGACAAGCCAGGACAAGCAGCAACGCTGTCAAACGAGCCCCATAACGCATCCGCGGTGTTGGCATAGCGATAAAGCGCCGCCAGCGGCAAGCCACCGATCACAAAATAAAAGAGCGGTGCGACGAGCGAATCCGACAAATTCTCAGTAACCGACTCAATCGTTGCGCCATACACTTCACCCGCGCTCAAATTCGACGTATCACGGCTGACCAAGTGCCAGCTTACCATCCGTTGTGCCTCTGGCAGATCGGGCGCATCCAGCACCGCTTGGCCAGCAGCCCGTAAGGCGCGCCAGGCGAAGAGTGGTTTGAGGAGAATGGCGAGAAAGAGATTGGCGAGGAAGAGATGGGAGATGGGAGATGGGAGCTTAGAGATTGGCCATTGGTGGATTAGGGTAACGAACAACCCATTGAGTAACGATGCCGTGATGATGACGAATAGAGCGCCGATCAGCCAGGCCAGGGCGCCGGCCAACAAGGTCGGCGGCAGGCGCTTGCGTACGGCGCGCAGATAAGCACCCATCCAGACCACCGGATGCAGACGCACAGGCGGCTCGCCCCACCAGTGGTCAATCAGCCAAGCCAGCGCAATACTCATCTGGCCACATTTCCTAAGCTGACTTGCGCGGCAGCGTGCACAAAACGTTCGGCCAGGATCGGGTTCGCCAAAAAGTGTAAATGGGTGTACGAGGCTACCACGCTTCCTAAACTGATACCTTCTAATTGCGTGGTCTGGCGCGGTCTGTGCGGCTGAAATTCATAGAGATAGGGTGCAGTCTGTGGCCGTTCGGCCCACACAGAATAGTGAAATTCATGCCCGCGCATCTCTTCGCCGGCACGCCAGAGCCAATTATCGGTGATCGCCCGCACCACGCGATAGCCGAGCGTCAGCCGCGTCGTCATCGTTGACAGACCAGGCAGCAGGCCGGCCATTACTTGCCGCTCGCCCTGCGCATCCACAATTGCCTCGGTGAGAAACATCAGCCCCCCACACTCGCCATAAATTGGCAATTGTTGCGCTTGGGCCTGGCGCAACGCCGCGTGCATCGATTGATTCGCGGCCAATTGCTCGGCATACAACTCAGGAAAGCCGCCACACAGATAAATGCCTTGGGTGTCGAGCGGCAACATCGCGTCGTGCAGCGGACTAAAAGGGACTATCTCGGCGCCGGCCTCGCGCAATAATTCCAAATTTTCAGGATAGAGAAATGAAAACGCCGCATCCTCGGCCACCGCAATGCGCGGACGTACGCCAACCCGGACTTTGGGGGCGGGTGTGGCCGCGCCAATCGCAGGCGTCTCATCGATGGCAGCCCAGAGTGCATCCAGATCAACCTGTTGCGTCACGATATCGCCCGCCAGGCGGATAAAGGTAGGCCAATCGCCACTTTCCGCGGTCGGCACCAATCCTAAATGGCGTTCGGGCAGGCGCAGCGCCGGGTTGCGTTGTAGCCAGCCAAAACATGGTTTACCCGTGGCCGCGGCGATGGCGGTTGCTACACCCTCCCCGTGACCAGTGCTGGCGACATTATTGGCGATATAACCGATAATCTTGACCGCAGGGTCAAACTGTTGCAGGCCCAGGGCAACCGCGCCAATCGTGCGCGCGACCTTGGCCGCGTCGAGCACTACCACAACCGATGCCCCTAGTTGCTTGGCAATTTCCGCCGTGCTGCCTTCTTCACTGTCGTAGCGCGCCCCGTCATAAAGCCCCATCACGCCTTCGATCACGGCGCAACTGGCGTCACGCGTCGCGCGGGCAAAGAGGTTTTGGTAAGCCGCGCCGGGCAACATCCACGAATCCAGATTGCGGCACGGGCGTCCGGCGGCCAGCGTATGATAGCTGGGATCGATATAATCTGGCCCGACCTTAAAGGGCTGCACCCGTTCACCGCGCGCCCGCA
>JAPLGZ010000252.1 GCA_026389895.1 Chloroflexota bacterium
TCTTTGGCGCAGCTTTGGGTCGATCATGTCCAAACACCGACCATGGATTATGGGGTGCGCCAGTTGCCAGTGAGCGAGACCGAAAAAGCAACATTGCTCAAAGCGGTCTACAGCAAACGCCAGCTACAAGAGGTGCTCGCCGATTTTTGGTTTAATCATTTCAATATTCAGGGTTGGGACTACTGGGCCGCGCCGGTCTTTGTCCATTACGACCGCGATGTCATTCGCGGCAACATGCTAGGCAATTTTCGCCAGATGTTAGGGGCCGTGGCCCAAAGTCCGGCCATGCTCTATTTTTTAGACAACCAATCCAACTCGGGTGGCAATCCTAATGAAAATTATGCGCGTGAGCTGTTTGAACTGCACACAATGGGCGCCGAAAATTATCTGGGCGTGGTCCCATTAACAGTCGGTGCGAACGGCGGATTTGAACACCCTGGCCCTAAGGATCCGAATGGCCGGCCGTTGCTCTACGTCGATGATGATGTGTATGGCGCCACCACCTGCTTTACAGGTTGGCGCATCAACACGGACACTGGTCTCTTTGCCTTTGACAGTGCGGCTCATTTTCCCTATCAGAAATTGGTGCTGGGTCAGGCGATCCCCGCTTCGCAGGGCATCAAAGATGGCAATGATGTGCTGGATATTTTGGCGCATCATCCAGGCACGGCCCACTTTATCTGCCGCAAGCTCTGTCGCCGTTTGATTGGCGATAACCCGCCAGAAAGTGTCATTCAGACCGCGGCGGCGGTCTTTAGCGCGCAGGTAGATGCGCCGGATCAGTTGAAACAGGTGACAAAGACGATTTTACTTTCGCAGGAATTTCGAACCACCTGGGGGGAGAAGATCAAACGTCCGTTGGAGTACGTCGTCAGTCTATTACGAATTGCCCAGGCTGATTTCACCCCAGACGGTAGCTTTCTCTGGTTTACGAGCCAGATGGGGCAACGGTTATATTCGTGGCAGCCACCCAACGGTTATCCCGACTTCAAGGCAACGTGGAGCAGCACCATGCCCCTGTTACAACGCTGGCGCGTCTGCAATTGGTTGTTGAATTCGTGGACCTATGGTGGAACAGAAGCGAACAAAGATCAGTTGCGCATCCAATTTACCAATCCACCCACGCTTAAGAAACCTACGGAGTTGGTCGATGGCTGGTCGATGGCCCTGTTGGGCCGCCTATTACCCGATAACGAACGCCAACCAGTGGTCGATTTTATGGCGGACGGGCGCAATCCAACGGCCGATCTGCCCGATAAAGAGATCAAGGATCGACTTGCCTTTATGATCGGGTTGATCTTCATGGCGCCGTCCTTCCAATGGCGCTAGAGCAGAGGACGACAGGCAATAAGGTGGTATGACGAGCCCACATCATAGCCACTGTTCTGCTAATTTACCGATAAAACTCTTGTATGTAGCACAAGGAGTATGCAATGAATAAACTATCCCGACGCGGGTTTATGGTCGGTTGCTCAACAGCGATTGCCGCCATGGCCGGTGGAAGGTTAAGTTATGTGGCATTTGGTAGCCCCGCGGCCGAGCCAAACCAGGATATCTTGGTGGTTGTCTTTCTGCGTGGTGGCATGGATGGGTTGAGTACGGTCTTTCCGATTGCGGGCGCAGATCGGGGCTATTACGAAGAAAGCCGCGCCAATATTTCCATTCCGGTGAGTGGCGCCAATGCCGCGCTGGGGCTTACTGATCTATTTGGTCTACATCCAAGTGGGGCGGCTTTTCTGGATCTCTACCAGGCCAAAAAATTAGCCGTTGTCCATGCCGCCGGCCTAACCAGTGATACACGCAGCCATTTTGATGCTCAGCAATATATCGAATTGGGCACACCTGGTTCCAAGAGCAGCACTAGCGGCTGGTTGACCCGCCACTTGCATTCAGCCGGCAACTTACCAGCCGAGATCATTATGCCTGCGATGGCAGCGGGCAATTTATCCCCGACCTCGCTTGTCGGCAGCAATGAAACGATTGGCATGACCAATCCAAACGATTTCACCTTTGGCGGGCAATGGTTTTATGGATCACGGCAGCAGGCAGCCTTGCGCAAGATGTATACGGGCGACAGTTGGCTCCATAGCGCAGGCATTGAGACACTGAACGCCATCGATGTTGTCTCGACGGCCAATCCGGGTAATTATACGCCAGGCAATGGCGCCGTCTATCCAGGCGGCAGCTTTGGCGATAACTTGAAGGCCGTCGCGCAGATGATTAAATTACAGCTGGGCCTGCGTGTGGCTACGGTCGATCTAGGGGGTTGGGACACCCACGAATATCAGGGAGATCATGGCACCGGTTATTTTGCCAATCAATTTGGACAATTGACCAATGGGTTGAATGCGCTCTTCACCGATCTAAGCAACGCCAACGGCACCGATCATACGCAACGGTTGACCATTGTGGTCATGAGTGAATTTGGGCGCACGTTTAAGCAAAACGCCAGCCGCGGCACCGATCATGGCCACGGGAACGTCATGTTTGTGCTTGGTGGTCAGGTGAATGGGGGGCAGGTCTATGGCCAATGGCCCGGCCTGAGTAATGAGCAACTCTATGACCATCGCGATCTACAGATCACCACCGACTATCGACGCGTTTTGAGCGAAATTCTCATTCGCCGGCTAGGCAATCCCAAGTTGGGCACGATCTTCCCCAATTATATAAATTATGCGCCGTTGGGGCTGGTACAAGGCGCCGATCTGACCCCAGATTATGCCAATCTTTCCCCAACGCCGACCGTGACGCCTGTGCCAGGTGGCACGATTCCATTGGATAAGGCAAACGTCTACTTGCCTTTTGTGCAGCGGTAGTTGCACACTATCATCTGTGCAGCGGTAGTTGCACACTATCATCACAAGATAAACTAGGCGACAATAAAAGTCACCGATTCGGATGGGGAGGGCCATCCGAATCGGTGACTTTTATTTATTTTCCTCTATAAGCAATCTGCTAAGCGGTCATCTGATGCCCTTGTTCATACTCAGCAGCAATTTGTTTAAATAGATCGCCGTGATTCAAATTGATCAGGTCCACGTCCCAGTCCAAAACAGCTTGAAATGCTGCGGCATCCTTGGCAGGATGATAGATCATCACCTTGATCCCGCGTGAGCGACAGGCTGCGACAATTTCTGGGGTCATTTTGGCCAGCGCCACTTCTACAATATTCGCGCGAAATCGCTCATGGGCGTCAATCACTTCGGCCACATTTTCAACATTGATCTTCAATTGAAGCTTCGGGTCCAGCGCACGCAGTTGGAGCGCCCAGCCATCATCCTCAGCCCAGAAAAAGCAAGCATCTTGTAGATCCGCCGCGTAGATCAGGTCGCGGATCTGTTGCGGAGTGCCCGCCTTTACATCGATAAAGAGCTTGGCTTTGCCCTTGATCCACTGCAAAAACGGTTCGAGCCGGGGGACTTTTTCACCGGCGAACTTGGGATCAAACCAACTACCAGCGTCGAGCTGATCAAGCTGTTCGGCGGTCAAATCGGTAATTCGCCCATGCCCATTGGTCGTTGCATCGACGGCCGGCCCGTGCATCAGATAGAAGAAGCCATCTTTGCTACAGTTCACGTCAATTTCCACATAATCCATGCCCCAATCAATACAGAGTTGGGACGATGCATAGGTGTTTTCCGGCGCATATTCGTTGGCGCCTTTGTGACAGACGATTTCAATTTTTTTCATAAATTTCTCCTCTGCTCTTCTTGTAACAGCAGTCGCCACTGGTATGCCTTTGACGCCGGCAGTTGCACGTTGAGCCGATTTTTAGCTGAGGGCAGGTAGACTTTACGCCAGTGTGCGCTCCAACTCGTCTAGCAGCGCCAATAATTCCATTGGGAGCTTGATCGTATATTGCGGAATCTCCGAGGCATCCGCCGGCACCTTGGATCGCCGTGGCGCCCAATCCAACCAGACACTGATGATGCCCAGAGCATTTGCCCCTTTGATATCGCGCGCCAGATTGTTGCCAACCATGACCGTGTGATCGTAGGCTTCGCGCGCAATGCCCAGTTGATCTAGCGCACACTCAAACATACGCGCGTCTGGTTTTTCCACCCCCACTTCACTAGAAATAGCAAAGGCATCAAAACAAGCGTAGAGTTCATGTTGGTGATAAATGTTGTGAAAACTGCCGGCCGGCCCATCAGCCACCAGCGCGACGGTATAACCGCGTTGTTTTAATGTGCGTAACAGGTCAGCTGCGCCAGGAATCAGTTCGGCACGCTGCACAACTTCGTTGACGTCTTTGATTTCAGTACCTTCGTCGACCAGGGTATCGCCAGAGTCCAGACAAACCACACGAATTTTATGGGCTGGGGTGCTTGATTTCACGGTATCAATGTCCTTTATAGGTTTTCTTTGCAGCTTGGCGGAAGGGTGGATCAGCCTAAACGAAACTGTAGCACGATTTTAAAAATCGTGCTACCATAGGCTACAACTTCTGGCGACAATCAACGTATAATGGAAATATGGCAACCAAATCAAAACAACACCGAAAGAAACAATCGCTGCCCCCCAAGCCTGGCGGTTTTGACGCCTTTCTCGCCGATGTACGCCAACGCGTCGCCGTCACCCCGCCCGATGAGGCAGGGACAAAACAATTTGTCAACGAAATCAGCGACCGCTATGCCTTTGTACGTCCGCAAGAGATTCTCACCCATCCGGTGCGTTTCTTAAAGCAGGCGGCGGGTGAGCCGCCCATCCGTTTTGGTACGCAGGGTTTTAACCGTTCACTGGTTGATGATGACAACCCGGCGCGCCACTATACGGCCTTTGTGTTTATTGGCTTCTGGCTGCCCGGGCTGTTGGCGTTTGCCATCCTTTGGGCTTGGGAAATTCTGGGCTTTGTGCGCTATCGCTTCAAATGGAGCCAGCCGGATGTTCGTTCGGGCTATGTCGGCATTCGGCACGGGCGGGCCGTGCGGCGCAACGGGGCCCAGGTTTTGCCCGATTTGATTGCGCAGGATTTGGCCGAGTCTAAAACGGATCAAAAACAAGCCTAATTGGCGGACAAAGCGACGGCCAGCTTTTCAAACTTCACTATCCAACGGATCAACAGCCGTTACGCTCCGCGCCGCGGTATTGGCCAATACATCACAACGATTATTCAGGGCGTCGCTAGCGTGCCCCTTCGTCCAATGCCAGGCAACGCCGCCAGCGAGTTGATGACGTTCGATGGCGGCTAGCAAGCGCCGCCACAAATCTTGATTCTTCACCGGCTGTTTAGCAGCTGTGCGCCAATTGTTGCGTTGCCAATTGTGAATCCATTGGGTAATGCCATTGCGCAGATATTGGCTATCGGTGTGAATTTCCACCAGACAAGGACGACTTAACGTCTCCAAGGCTTCAATGGCAGCGCGCAACTCCATGCGGTTATTCGTCGTTTGTCGAAACCGGCCGCTCAGTTCCTTGGTATTGCCGTCATATTGCAAAATCGCGGCCCATCCGCCAGGGCCAGGATTGCCAATACAACCGCCATCAGTGAAGATAATTACTTTATTGGTATTCGACATAAAATCGCGCTACTCCTTATTTGACTGACGCTGAACCATCAAGATAGCCACCGGTTAAAACCGGCGTCTAATCCAAAAAGTACGCTAAAGCGCACTGCTTGATGAATCCTCTTCAGTAGGTTTCAGGTTATCAGGTAGATATTTCAACGCTCGGCGGCCAACTCTGTGTTGGCTCTCGGTGTGCGACTGACGAACATTTTTTGCATAATATAGCTAGGCCAGCTGAGCCTGCTAGCCCAGGGTGGGGATTGCCAGATCTCATGATAACCACATTGGCGATACAAGCGCCGAGCGGGTTGATTCGCTGCCAACACTTGCAAAACTGCGGAGGAATACCCCTGTTCTCGCGCGCTCTGCTCAACAGCCTGCATCAGCGTCTGCCCAATCCCTTGCCCGCGGCGCTGCGCATCGACGACTACACTATGAACAAACACTGCATCCGTTGGTATCTTAAAATTTGTGCCGAGCATGCTCTGGGCAACGGTCAGGAGTAGACGCGCCGTCGCTTGGTAACCGATATAGGTTAGCGCCTTGCTGATGGTGCCAGTGGGGGCGCGTTCATAGCGCAGTTCGCCTGGCGCTTCGATCGCGGCCGTGGCGATCACGTCCCCAGCCGTTGTGCAGGCCACATAACGCCGGTGCAAACCCTGAGTGTTGTTAGCTTGTAGCGTGAAAAGCATCAAGGCTTGTTGCCCAGCCAGCGGCCCATTCAAAGCGCCAGGCAATTCTGCTGCATATAGTTGGATCAACAGATCCGCAATTGCGGGCAGATCGGCGGGTTTGGCGGGCCGTATGGTGATTGCAGCGTCGTCGGCGAACATGGTAGGTGTTGACATAATTCTTCCTTGGCAAATGCGCATTGGCAAGCTAGCGCATAACGCGCCTATAAAACAAAGCCATTTCAAGCAATTGTGCTTGAAATGGCTAATCAACCTATATTCCTACCTCACAAAGAGGCAACCTTATTGTTTCGTCCGGATCTCAACAAAGCTCGTCTCACCGGCCTTCACCGTCAAATCCGTACGGATCGCTTCACCGTTGACGTTGCCCACCAAGATGTAATAACCGGCTGGCACCCCATCCATCGCACCATTTTCACCCCAGACTGGGTCAGGGCCGATGTTCTCGGTATCGCGATAAATCTCGATCAGGCGCGCCCAGGTGGCGATGCCGTTGTCAAATTTCGCCAAGGTCAAACCTGCGCCCGGCAAAGTGCGGCCATCGGCGGTTAGTAAGCGCACCGCGACAGCGCCAGTGCCTTCGAGCGGTTGCAGCCAGAGATAAGGATTGATGCTATGTTGATAGGTGTT
>JAPLGZ010000029.1 GCA_026389895.1 Chloroflexota bacterium
GCACTTTTGCGCAGCGTGTGGCCGACGCGCAGAATGTAACCGCGCTCCCCACGCTGGAATTCATAAATAAAACTCTCAAATGCAGCAAGTGGCCGAATCTGATCGTTGGTTATGCCATAGCGGCGCATGGCTTCCTGTGCAATGTGCTCGCTATAGCGGTCTTTGATCTGTTGTTCCATTTTTTGAGACCCTTTTCGCTGGATGGTTAGGCAACCGCCTACACTTTTAACAAAGTGGACAATTATCTGGGCATTTGAACAACGCAACCCCTTAGTCTCGATAGGCCCATACCTGGAAAACCCGCGGAAAACTCATAATCGTGTGCGCATTCTGCGCAAAGTGATCTAGCTCTGCACACAGTGCCTTGATCTCGGCTTCGGTGGCCAGCCCAGCTGCAATGAGCGCCGGCGCGACATTTTCCAAGGTGATCCGATGAATCTGTTTCCCTGCCCCTTCTAGGAAGGCTGGCTGAACATGCGAGAGCTGTAACTGGCGCAATCCAACCTGGCGGAAAAGTTCCGGCAACTTGGGGCCAATTTCTGTGTCGGCCCCGCGCAAGCGTACGACTTGGTTGTATAAGCGGACATGTTGATCGAGGGCCGGACAGGCCGGATACCTGATGATGTCGCCATGGTATAGGTCTTCAACGATCACGACGCCGCCAGGTTTGGTGGCCTTCACCATTCGATGCAAGGCCGCGACCGGATCACGTAGGTGGGTGAGGAGGAAGCGGGCATAGACGAGATCATATTGAGCTTCATCGCGAAGCTGATCAACGCCAAGCACGCGAAACTCGACATTGGTAATCCCCGCGTCTGCTGCCTCTTGTTGGGCTAACGCGAGCTTGGTGCTATCGATGTCAATGCCCGTCACGCTCCCCACGGATCCAACCACCCGCGCCAGCTCTAATGTCACATCACCGCCGCCACAGCCAACATCCAGGCAAACTTGACCGGCGCTGAGTCCAGCGCTATTCAGCAAATAGCGCGTGGTTGGCCACAGTGCTTGTGCCAAGACGCGCAACCGAGCTTTCCCCAATTCGCCGCCACGGATCACATAGTCAGTCATGCCGGTTCCTCCTTGCTCCACTGTGACCACATCAGAGGCCGGTAACCCCTGAACCGTCTGAGTTCGATTGTGCCCCATTAACTTTGCCACCATTTTCAGTAACTGTCCAAATCCCTAGGGGCATTATCCCATTGGTCGACGCGCCATTGAATACGCATGCCCATTTTTTTCGAAAAATTCACACTCTAAATTTGGGATTTTGCTGACCCCAGAACCATAATGGAGATCCAACATAAGGACTCAGTGGAGGTAGATTTATGACACGTTTGCAAGCCAAAGAGACGGCGATTATCAACGCCACACCCGAACAAGTGTATGCGGTCTTTCGAGATTATGAGGATAAACATCCGCGCATTTTACCCAAGGAATATTTTTCTGAACCGATTCTGGAGCAAGGCGGACAAGGCGCTGGCACGGTTTTTCGCGTCAAAGTGCGGGTGATGGGCCAGGAGATGGCCTATCATATGGTTGTCAGTGAACCGGCGCCAGGCCGCACGCTGATGGAGACGGATCTGGACGCGGGGCTGGTCACCACCTTTTCGGTGCTGCCCACGACCCAGCCACAGCAAGCGCAGGTAGAACTTGCGACCATTTGGGAATCGCAACCGGGCATTGCGGGTTTGTTAGAGCGATTTTTCGCTCCGCCAGTGATGCGCAAGATCTATCGTCAGGAATTGGCGCAGTTAGAGCAATTTCTTCGACAATAGCCAGTCACACGCTGAGTAGAGCAAGAGCATGCGCACGCAAAGGCGCAAAGCCGCAAAGGTATCAATCGTCTTTGGCTTTTCTTTGCGGCTCTGCGCCTTTGCGTCAGATTTTTGCTCGGCATAAATCAGTAACTTGTTTCGATCCAACGCGGGAAGCCTATAAACGGAATATACATCATCATTGGCCAACCATCAAGCAGCCCTTTGGCTTTTTTCTAGAAATGGCCCTTGCCCTACCTGGCCCTCACCTTTGCTATTCGCCTGGGGCTGCGCTACAATCTAGGGCATCACTTATCATGCGTTATTGACGGGTCAGCCGCGGCCTAGGGAAAACGAAAAGATGAACCGAACAAACAATCCGACCCCCAGCCTGGATGTTGAAAATTTAATTGAATTTACACAGGCGCTCGTTCAGCAACAAAGCCTGAGCGGCCAAGAGCAAGCGGTGGCGCAACGGGTGCAGGCCGAGATGCAAACGTTAGGCTTTGATCAAGTCCTGATCGACGAAAATGGCAGCGTGCTGGGCGTCATTGAAGGCGCCCAATCGGGCAAAACGTTGCTGTTGGATGCACACATCGACACCGTAGGCATTGCGCCGGGCGTACCCTGGACGCAAGCGCCATTTGGGGCAAAAATTATTGATGATGCGCTCTATGGGCGAGGCAGCGCCGATATGAAAGGCGCGCTGGCCGCCATGATCCATGCAGCCGCGGCCATCGACCGGCGTCAATTGCAAGGGCGCGTCGTTGTCAGTGCTTCGACATTGGAAGAAGTGTTAGAAGGCGTGGCGCTGCGCCCGATCATGGAACGCTTTCACCCCGATTTTGTCGTAATTGGGGAAGCCACCGAACTAAACTTGAATCGCGGTGGCCGTGGCCGCGCCGAGGTGCATTTGGAAACCGTGGGCCGGCCAGCGCATTCCTCCTCCCCGCATCTGGGGCGCAACGCCGTCCTTGATATGATGAAGGTAATCGGCGTGATCGACCAGCTTGCCTTGCCCGTTGACCCGCTGTTAGGCCCGGCGATTATGGCGCTGACCGATATTATCTCTGATCCCTATCCTGGTTATTCGGTGATCCCCAGCCTCTGTCGCGCCACCTATGACCGGCGACTGTTGGCAGGTGAGACAGCCGCCGGCGTGTTAGCGACTGTGACGGACCAGCCAGCCCTCCAGGGGATTGAATTGCGCGCCCAAATTGCCGAAGGGGAACATACGGCTTATACGGGCGCCACATTGCGCAGTACAAAATTCTTCCCGGCCTGGCTATTGGACGAGGATGATTGGTTTGTGCGCCGCAGTGGGCAGGGCTTGCAGCAGGCTGGGTTGCTGCCAAAGCTGGGCGCATATCGCTTCTGCACCAACGCAACCTATAGCGCAGGCGTGGCCAAAGTGCCCACCATCGGCTTTGGCCCGGCGCGCGAAAGTGATGCGCATATTGTGGACGAATGTCTGCGCCTGCCTGATCTGATCGCAGCGGCGCGCGGCTATCTCGGCATCATCCAAGCCGTGTTGACTTGAGTGTGCCTAAAAGGGGTAAGCAAGGTGGTCGCCATGCAATGGACGTTTACGCTGATCGACAGGGCAGCGATTCAAGCTATTTTGCGTTGGCAATATACTGGTGAGTACACGCTCTACAACGCCTTGCTTGATCCTGAAACTGCCGATCTCGACGCGCTTAGCTTAGAATTTTTTGTCAACCAGCACAACGCTTATGCTGCGTACGACGAAGCCGGCGTTTTGCTGGGCTTCTGTTGTTTCGGGGTAGACGCCCAGGTGCCGGGCGGCAATTACACAGGCCCTGCGCTCGATATTGGGCTGGGGCTGCGACCAGATTTAACTGGCCAGAATTTGGGGACAAGCTTTCTCGGCGCGATTCTCGCATTGGCGCAACGGGAGTTTGAGCCAATGAGTTTGCGCGCCACGATTGCTCTTTTCAACGCCCGATCACAACGGGTCTTTGCAAAAAATGGCTTTCAACCCACCCAGCACTTTATGAGTCACGGCGAACCACCGTTGCCCTTTGTGGTCATGGAGCGGGAAGCGTGAATCCCTGCTTGTAATGACGCTAGAGCGTGAGGAACGAGGAATTATTTCACTCATTACTTATCACGCATATTTCTAGCGTGCATCAATATATTTATAGCGACGGTTGATGCGTGGCCAGCTTCGTTGGCCGCCGGTCAACCGATAGGCGGCTAGACCCCCGCCGATGAAACCAAATAGATGGCCAAGCCAGGAGATATCTGGTTGCAGGGGAAGCACGCCCCAGAGTGTGCCGCCAAAGAGAAAAAAGGCAACGACCGCCAGCACAAGGGCTTGCGCGCTCTGTTCAAAATAACTGCGCAAGAGTAAGAAACCCATATAGCCGAAGATCACGCCACTGATGCCCAGGTGGATCGTATGGGCCGCACCGAATAGCCAGGCGCCCAGGCCGCTGACCAGCGCGGCGATGACACTGACATAGAAAAATTCGTAGACGCTGCGCAGCATCACAAACCAACCCAACAGCAGAAATGGAATGGTATTGGCGAGCAGGTGCCAGAAACTACGGTGCAAAAACGGCGCGAACAGAATGTTGCGCAAGCCAATCAACGAGCGCGGTTGGACGCCGTAGAGATCAAGCTGATGACCGGATAGCGTATCCACCAGTTCGATCACCCAGAGCAACACAACAATGGCGCCCAGAATTTTGGCATGGCGCATCAATCCATTTTTAATCACTTGTATGTGAGCATTTATCATGGCTTATACCCTAACTGATCAATTTCGACCCCTACGGATGACCATGCGCCTCAATGGCCTGGTGATTGGGCTCGTGCTCGGCCTTTTATGCTTGCTGAGCCCGAAAACGAGTCTGGTCGCCTGGGGTTTATACACGAGTGGCGCCCTTTGGCCGTTGCGCGCGACAGGGGCCGTTCTACTGGCCTTAGGTCTGCTCTATATCTTAGCCGCCAATCAAGATATTATCAACATGCCCTTGCTGCTCAGTATGGTTATTGCGAATGGCCTACTGGCCATTGTATTACTGTTTGCCTATTTGCAACAAGAATTGACCGGCCTTACCTTATTCGGCCAGCTGTTACTCATCTTGATCTTCCTGCTTTGCCTGATCGGGGCTGTGGTCCCCTTGCGCTATTTTCGCCTAGAATATAGACCGTTCTAAGCCAGATGGCTAATTGTGAAGTTTGCTACAGTGCCCAATCGCACAATTGTTTATGCTAGTAAGGCAGTTAGCTTCTTCCTCCTCCTTTGATCGTAGGGGATGGTGTCAATTTGATGCCGTCCCCTTTTTATTAACCTCTTTTATTTACGTGCAAACGGTGTTGAAGTTGCATAATGCTAGGTGCATGGTCATTTCTATGCTAAAATTTCTTTTCGCCACGCCCTACCAGATGGCCACGTGACGTGGTGGGTTGCCCTTGGCTGCATTCTATGCTTTTTACAGTGACGTAGATTGGTGACATGACTATGAGTTTTTTGAAGAAGATTTTTGGCCAGCCCAAATTAGATGGCATGGCCTTAGCCCGCTCTACCGAACCAGCGGATTATACCCAGATCGCACTGTTGGCGCATTTTGTTGAAACGCCGGCCGAACATACACCACTGGAGCAACAACGTTGGAACCGGATCCTCCCACAGCCATATGGCGAAACGTTGGCGCTTTTTGAAAAGCAGGGGTGGCTGGTCTCCACGAACCAAGGTCGCCAGGTGACAGCCAGCGCGCTGCCATTTGTGCAAAGCTATCGCACCCGCCAGGCTGCTGAAAAAGCCGAAGTGATGCCACGAGTGCGTAAGGCCCTAACCGAGAAAGATACGAGTGAAGCGCTCCACATTCGGCGCTCCTATGAAGCGCGCCAACCGTTGGGTCACGCTGATTGGACTGGTGAAGAGCCACAGTTGAGCCACAGCGCCTTGACACGCCAGATCTTTTTTCTGGAACACTGGCTGTTGGCTGGCTTGAGTAAAACCACCGTAGCGTGGCTAAAACTTTATGACGCCGAACAACATTTGTGGGGCGTCCATTGGCGATTAACCCCTAACGAAGTGCCTGAAGCTGTGCAAAAGGAACTCGCACAGCCGAGCATGGACGGTGTCGAAGCGGCCTATTGGAAGGCTTATCAACTGGCCCTCTATGTGGAGAATCACGAAACCTGGCAACGGTGCAAAGGCGGTGATCACGTGCGCCGCTTGGCGATTGTTGGCCCGAATGATGAATTCACCTGTGACCATTGCCGGCCATTCTTGGGCAAAGAATTTCTGGTCGTGCGCGCCCCCGAATTGCCCCATCGCGATTGCAACTCTGTGCGTGGTTGCCGCTGCCGCTACGAACCTGTGTTGGAATCATATGAATAGGAATTTACGATTTACGATTTTTGATTTACGAGGTTGACTCGGCGACCTAGATGTTTCTGCTGTCGAAAAATGGTGCTTGACAGCAGGGGCAACTGCACCGTCGAAACCACCTCGTAAATCGTCAATCAAAAATCGTATATCGAAAGCCTTCCCCTATGCCAATGACCAAACACAAAGTTTTTGCCTATATTACGCGTGGCGAGCAATTACTGGTCTTTCGGCATCCGTATGCACCGGAAGCGGGAATTCAAGTGCCGGCAGGCACTGTGGAACCGGATGAGGCGTTGGACGTGGCTGTATTGCGCGAGGCGTTTGAAGAGACCGGTTTGGCTAATCTGCAATTGATGGGCTTGCTCGGCGAACAGGTACGCGTGATGGCTGACTTTGGGCGGGACGAGATCCATCATCGGCATTTTTATCACCTGTTCTGCGCAGATGAAACGCCGATCACCTGGCGCCATGTGGAAACCAACCCATCAGATGGGAGCGGCGAACATGTCTTCGAGTTCTTTTGGGTGTCATTGCCTGACGGCGTGCCAGCGTTGATCGCGGATCATGGCAAATTGTTGCCTGTATTGAGGACGCGCATGGGTCTGGCGCAGTAGAACTAATTGCGACACTGGGCGCACAACCCGTAAAATTCTAATAAGTGACTTTTGATCTGAAAGCCAAAGCGGTCGGTTAAATCCTGCGCCATCTGATCAGCGATGCACTGCTCAAAATCGATCACCACGCCACAACTAGAGCAGACCATATGATGATGCCCGCCTTCTGTGTGGATGTATGTAGGGCCATGTTCACCGACATAGATGGGCCGCACCACCCCAATCTGGGTGAGCATTTCCAGGGTGCGATAGACCGTGGCGCGCCCAATCGCTGGATAGATCGCCTGGGCGCGCGTCAGGATTTCGGCTGGGTTTAGATGCTCCCCTTCTTGCTCGATCACCTGTAACACCGCCAACCGTGGCGGTGTAATTTTATAGCCTGCTGCGCGCAAGCGGTCGATTAATTGTGTAGACATTACATTTGCTCCGCGAAACCGCGTCTCTCTGCGCTTACCTGGTTGCTGGTTACGGCATCCAAATTGGCCGCTGACCGGCCTGGGCGATTTCCCACTGTTGGCTAGTTTTTACATCCAATAACCAGACTGAAATCGTAACATCTGGCCCCTTCAAAGGCAACTTCTGGAAGAGCAGATAGCGGCCATCCGGTGACCAAGCTGGCTGCCCGACTTAGGTTGTGTGCCAGCAACCGGGTCGATCCGCAACGGCTACACCCCTGTGCGTTCGCCTATAGGTTGGACGATGCTGATCCGCAATTTGTTCCGTTACAGCTGCCAGCCTCGCCTGTTATCGTCTGTCCTTGCCTACCATCAGTTCGTTATGGAGGGCAGATTTAACTACTTATGGCTAGCGCGCCAGGCCTTCCACATCCCACTGTGTCGCCATCAGCAATCTGAAAGGGCCGAGCGCATTTTGACAAACCTGCCTTATGTGAGCGCGGCGGCCAGGCCAGGGATCTGCTCCTTGCCCGTTGGCACGGTGAGGCTGGCATTGGCAAAATCTTGGCCAATCGACTCGTAGCGCTCTTCTAAATGTTGGGCCAGAAAAGCTTCGGTGATGGCAAAAAACGACAGATTATTGGCGGGCCGGGCAAACCCATGTCCTTCATCTGGATAGAGCACATAGGTGACGGGTATATTTTTCGCTTGCATGGCCTGCACAATCTGGTCGGATTCGGCTTGTTTGACGCGTGGATCGTTGGCGCCTTGGCCAATCAAGAGTGGCCGCTGAATCCGATCGGCATAAGTCAGCGGTGAGCGTGAAGTTAGGAAAGCGCGACCTGCTTCGGTGCTGGGATCACCAACGCGCGCCGTGAGCATCTGGCGGATCGGTTTCCAGTAGGCTGGAATGGTTTCGATCAGCGTGACTAAATTAGAAGGACCGACAATATCGACGCCACAGGCGAAGGTCTCCGGTGTAAATGTCAAACCGGCCAACGTGGCATAGCCCCCATAGCTGCCACCCATAATGGCGACGCGCGCTGGATCGGCGATGCCTGCCGCAACGGCCCAATTGACGGCATCGATCAAGTCGTCGTGCATTTGGGCGCCCCAAGCCAAATTACCAGCATTGGCGAACGCTTTGCCAAAACCAGTTGATGCGCGAAAATTGACGCTTAAGACGGCATAACCTCGATTCGCCAACCACTGGTGCAGGGAATTGAGCCCCCACGCGTCGCGTCCCCAAGGGCCACCGTGCACGAGCAAAACCATCGCCAACGGTTCAACCGGGCGCGCCTCACCTTGGCCTGGACGTTCACTGCCCACCGGCAAGGTGTAATAGCTGACCAAATTTAAATGATCGCGCGCCGGGATAACAACTGGGTGCATCTTCGCCAGCGGCAAATCTTCTAACGCGGCACGATTCGTAAACAAGAAAGTTGCCTGTCGCTGCGACCGATCATAGCGATAATAACGCACAGGGCCATTGTCTAGCGTATAGGCGACAATCCACTGTTGATCATCCACGGTGCGATCCGCCACGCCGAGTTCGCCATTGGCCACCGTACGCAAATACGCGAGATCCGCGGCAATTGTCTCATCAAGCACTTCCCAGCGCGCCCGCGTATAGGTGTATGACACTGCCTGAATATGTTTTTGCGTGGGATGAATTAATGGGGTTCCTACGTCGGCCTGGGTATCGGCGCTAAGCAACTGTTTTTCCCCGCTCTGCAAGTTGAGTGCAACCAGCGCCGCTGTATCGCGCCCCCGACTGTCAGCTAGATAGAGCAGATTCCCCGTTTTGTCGAGACCGATGGGAGACGTAGTGCCAGTATCTTCCATCGTAATTTGTTGAAACACCGTCCAACCATCGTCGGCTGCACGTGTAAGCCACTCGCTGCCACCATCGGCTGTCATGCGGATCGCCAAATGAACGGTGTAAGCATCGTCCATGACAAAGCCAGCAAAGCCCGTGTTTTCCAATACGAGACGCCGTTCTGCGGTCTGGAGGTTGACCGTATAGAGATCATGGAATTGGGGATCGCGGTCGTTTAAGCTAATCAGGATTTCTGTGGGTGATTCCGGGCTGACTTTTTCAATCCGGGCCTGTACACCTTCGATGGGTGTCAGATCGGTGGTCGAATGGGTGGCTAAGTCTACGCTATAGATGCGCCAGTTTTCGTCACCGCCCCTATCTTGCAGGTAAATGATCTGCTGGTTGGTGTAGGCCCAACCATGAAAGCGAATTCCCCGGCCTGTATCCGTGGTCACCGGTTTGGCCGCGGCAGGATCGGCGACAGGTCCCACCCAAACATTGAGCACGCCATCCACGGGCGCCAAATAGCTAAGCTGTGAACCATCTGGGCTGAGGCGAGCTTGCGTCTTATCGGGATTGCCGAACAGCACTGATCGTGGAATTAATGGTGTATTGTTTTCCCAACTCATATGATCTCCTCTTCTGGCCAGCTTGTCACTATTCGGGCTTTTTTTAGGAATGGCTGAAGTATAACAACCCCTTCCTAACCCTCCCCTGGTAAGGGAGGGGACTGATTGGTGGAAGGTCGAAGTAACTCGTTCTGTCCACCCAACGGCTCCCTCCCTTACCAGGGGAGGGCGGGGGTGGGGTTCTTATGCCTTCACCCCTGCCTACAAAGAAAAATTCTCTGAGGCTCAGTTGTTACTAAATCTTCCAGGGGATCACGGCTCCACCCCGATCCACTATAGATCAGTTGTGATGAACTGTCAATCAGAATTGGTTTTGTCGAGCGCGCTGGATTCACAGTACAATGGTAGAGGATTTATTTGACCGCAAATGAGTGTCGCGCTGGGTCCGACCTGTGCAACGCACTCTGCTCTCCCCGTATTGGCGAATGTAACCAGAGAACCCAAAAGGAGCAACCTTATGACTGCAATCATCGAAGCGCGCGTGGCACTTGTGACTGGCGCCGCCGGTGGGATTGGGCGGGCCACGGCGCTGGCCTTTGCCAAAACTGGCGCGCGTGTGGTTGTCGCAGATGTGAATCTGACTGGCGCCGAAGAGACTGCCCAACTGGTTATACAAACGGGCGGCGCTGCGATTGCAGTGCGCACCGATGTAACCCAAGCCGCGGCGGTTGAAGCGCTCATCCAAACCACGGTTGACCATTTTGGCCGTCTAGATTACGCGCATAATAACGCTGGCATCGCCACAGACAGTTTGTCTGGCATGGTCTCTACCGCTGAGTATAGCGAGGAGACCTTTGACCGCATCATCAGTGTGAATTTGAAAGGTGTCTGGCTTTGCATGAAATATGAATTGCCGCGCATGGTGGCGCAAGGCAGCGGCGCCATTGTCAATACATCGTCGGTCCTCGGGTTGATTGGCTCCAAGGGCCTGGCTGCTTATGTCGCCAGTAAACATGGCGTGGCGGGCTTGACCAAGACCGCGGCGCTGGAATATGCCCAATATGGCATCCGTGTCAACGCAGTCTGCCCTGGTGTCATCGACACGCCGATGGTCGCCGACATATTGGCCAACCCTAAAATTGCCAAAGCCTGGGTAGATAGCCAGGCGATCCGCCGGCCCGGTGCGCCTGCCGAAATCGCCAATGCGGTCGTCTGGCTCTGTTCAGACGCGGCCTCGTTTGTCACAGGGCATATGATGGCCGTCGATGGTGGGCAGATGGCGCAATGAGGGTGGGAAGAGAGGGAGACAAGGGGAACAAGGAGACACGAGAGGGGGAGACACGAGAGGGGGAGACACGAGACAATGAGAGAGGGAGACAAGGAGCATAGAGCCGGTCTTCCTTGTCTCGTGTCTCCCCCTACTGCCCTAGATAACCTAAGTTCCATTCCCCCAATCTTGCTTTCTACCTTACTGTATTGTAGGCTAGGACTTATGGATAACGAACCAACAACGGTTGAGAAGTTGCGTGGGCTGCCTTGGAGTTATGGCTGCAACGCGGCAAATACTATTTTTACCCAATTTACCTATTTTGGCTCTACTTTTATCCTCTTTTTGGATATGTTAGGGCTGAGCAAATCTGACATCGGGTTTGTGCTCTCTTTAATTCCCTTTTCTAATTTATTGGCCCTTTTCCTGGCCCCCGTGACCGCACGTTTTGGTTATAAGCGGGCCTTTGTGCTCTTTTTTGCTTTGCGCAAGATCGTCACGATCCCGTTGCTGTTGACCCCGATGGTGGTGGCGCTCTTTGGCCCACGGATGGCCTTTTTCTTTGTCGCTGGCGTGGTGGGGCTCTTTGCGGCTTTTCGTAGCGTCGAAGAGACCGCCTATTACCCGTGGTATCAAGAATTTGTGCCCAACTCGGTGCGCGGGAAATATTCGGCCACCAGCAATATTGTCACGGCCTTGGTCGGTGTGATTTCGGTGGCCGTGGCCGGTTATGTGGTTGAACAATCGCGTGGTCTATCGGGCTTTATGTTCTTGATCATCGTTGGCATTGGGTTTGGGCTGCTCTCCACCTGGTCGGCCAGTCATATCCCTGGTGGCGCACCCGTGCCTGTCGACAAAACGAAGCTGGCGGCTGGTCGCGATATCCGCGATGCGCTGCGCGATCCAGATTTTATTCGTTATCTAATCGGGCTGGCCTTGATCACATTGAGCACGACACCGGTCGCCTCCTTTTTGCCGCTTTTTTTGCAAGAAAAGATCGGGCTAAGTTCAGGCAACGTGGTCTTGGTGCAGATGGGCACGTTGCTTGGCACACTCTCTTCCAGCTATCTATGGGGTTGGGCGGCGGATCGGTATGGTGGGCGCCCGGTGATGCTGACCGGGGTTGTTCTCTTTGTGTTGATGCCGTTTTTATGGTGGATCATGCCGCGCCACATGGCTTGGAGTTTAGCGTTGGCGCTGATCATCTCGTTTGTCCAGGGCTTGGCCAATTTGGGCTGGGGGATTGGCGCCACGCGCCTGCTCTTTGGCAGTGTCGTGCCAATGGACAAACGCAATGATTATCTGGCCGTCTGGTTTGCCTGGGCGGGCCTCACGGCTGGGCTAAGCCAGTTGGTTGGCGGCTGGGTGCTTGATTTTGCGCATAATATTACCTTCCAATTCGCATTCTTAACCATTGATCAGTATGCAATTTTGTTCGGGATTGGCATCGTCACCGCACTGCTGAGTTTGCCCTTGTTGCAAGCCATTCACGGCGATAGCAATGTGGGCATGACTCAATTTGCCGGGATCTTCTTGCGCGGCAACCCGTTTGTGGCGATGACCTCATTGGTCCGTTATTACATGGCGCGCGATGAGCAGGCGACGGTGACAACCACGGCCCGCTTGGCGAATGCCGGCAGCCGGCTGGCGGTTGAAGAGATGTTAGAATTGCTCGCCGACCCCCGTTTTAACGTGCGTTTTGAAGCGATCATCTCGATTGCGCGCATGCCCGCCGAACCGCGCTTGATCGAAGCGGTCGCCAAAATTCTCGATGGTAACAATCCGGCCTTAAGTGTGATCGCGGCCTGGGCGCTTGGGCGCATGGGCGATGAACATGCGTTGGGGCCGTTACGCCACGGTTTGGATGCGCGTTATCGCTCGGTGCAGGCGCATAGTGTACGCGCCTTGGGCAAATTGGGGGATGTGCAGGTTATCCCCAAGCTGTTGAAAGGGCTGAAAAACGAACAAGAAGAAGGCTTGCAACTAGCCTATGCGGCTGCACTCGGTAATTTGCGCGCTACAACGGCTACCAGCAAAATAGAGGCGTTGTTGTACGAAAAACAAGATGAAGCCACACGCCTGGAATTAACCCTGGCGTTGGCGCGTATTGTCGGCAACGAGGCCCATTTCATCCAGCTTTGGCGCAATTTACGCGCCGAGCCGACCACCAGTGCGGCTCGGGCGGTGGTCAATCTAAAAAAGAAACTAGAAAAAGCTGGCGCCGATAAATTCACGTTGCGCGAGCCTTTTGATCTGTGCGCCGAGACGTTTGCCCACGGGGAAATGGCTATGGGGGTAAAATTATTTGGCCAGTTGTTAGAACAGTTGCCGGTGAGTCATTATGGTGGCGTTTGCACGCTTATTCTGCACGAATGTGCAACGCGATTGGCCGAAGTGGGAGCAGAACGCCGCGAATATCTGTTGTTGGCGCTGCATACACTGGATGCCTGTTTGCCACATTGAGAACTTTCGATCAGAAATACTTGGCGCACCTATCCGAAAAAGCACGCTTTTGTCTAGGCTTATGGCTTAGCGCACATGCCATTCCAAATAATCGATCACATCTTGGACGGTGCGGATCCCCTCTGTATCCTTGTCTGGGATATTAATGGCAAACGCTTCTTCGAACGCCAGTACTAACTCCACCAAACCAAGGAAGTCCGCCCCCAAATCGTCAATGAATGTCGCCTCGGGTTTGATATCCTTCTCATCCACATCTAACTGCTCTTTGACAATCTGTTTGACTTTCGCGCCAATGTCCCGCTCTCTCATTATTATCTCCTATGGATTCTTGATAAATAGGGCGCAGGTCTTTTTCTGCTTGCTGACCGCTCGGTTTTAGGGAGTGGGTTACTGGTGGCTCTGGCCTGGTAAATATTCTTTACGTATTCGGTAAATTCACCTGACTATAGCAAGATTTTTTCTTGTCATCAAGAGGGCAAGCGTAACGAAAACGTAACGAAAGCTTACGCCGAACAGGCTTGCTGACCTCTGGCCCAGGGCTAAATGCCGCAGGGTGGATGCATCGCAAGCGGTGCTGGACGAGCTAAGCTTTCCCGTTTACCCAAACTTCTACCCTGATCGCCGTCAGAAGCAATGGCCTCAAAATGAGCAGGATTTGAGCTGGTCTGTGAGCAAGCCGCGGGTGTATGATAGAGCCAACAACAGCAGCGAGGTTTTAGCGTAGAAGAAAAGGAAAATGTTTCTATGAATGGCAATAACCGACATGCTATCGTCCTGGGTGGCAGCATTGCAGGTTTGCTGGCGGCGCGTGTGCTCACCGAGCATTTTGAACAGGTGACGCTGATCGAACGTGACGCACTGCCAACAGGCGCCGAGCCGCGCAAAGGTGTGCCGCAAGGTCGCCATTTGCATGCCTTACTGGCCAGAGGGTATCAGGCGCTTGTGGCGCTTTTCCCTGGTTTCAAAACGGATCTGCTGGAGGCCGGCGCTGTGATTAGCGATCTTTCTAACGATGTGCGCTGGTATCAAGGTGGCTATTCGGTGAACTTTAATAGCGGGATTGAGGCCGTCTTTATCAGCCGGCCAACACTCGAATGGTTGATCCGCCAGCGCGTTGTCGCCTTGCCTAATCTGGCGTTGCGCCCATCCTGCGCCGTGACTGCACTGACCACAACCGCCGATCAGCAGCAAGTGACCGGCGTCATGATCCATGATCGCCAGACCAACGAAGACGAAACAGTAACGGCTGACCTGGTGGTAGATGCAACGGGGCGCGGTTCACATATCCCCAAATGGCTTACTCAACTGGGCTATGCCACACCCGAGGAGAGCACCGTCAACGTGGGTGTAAGTTATGCGACGCGGCTCTACCGGCGTACGGTGAGTGATGACCAGGCCAAAGCGTTGTTAAATGTGCCCGTGGCGCCGCTAGAGAAACGGGGGGGGGGTGTGTTCCCGATCGAGCATAACGGTTGGCTTGCCACCCTTACAGGCTATCAAGATGATGAAGCCCCCAAGGATGAGCAGGGCTTTCTAGCGCATGCCCATAGCCTGCCCGCCCAAGAAATTTATGAATTACTCAAAAACGCCGAGCCGCTCAGTGATATTGCCACCTATAATTATCCGGCCAGCCGGCGGCGACATTACGAGCAATTGACCCGCTTTCCTATTGGGTTGATCACCGTTGGCGATGCAGTATGCAGTTTTAACCCAATTTATGGGCAGGGGATGACCGTCTGCGCGCTGGAAGCGTTGGTGCTCGATAAGTGGCTGCGCAGCGCAACCCAACAAAACCAGCCGCGGGATTCTCGGCAATTCTTTACCTTGATCGCCAAGGTGATCGACGTTCCCTGGGCCTTGGCCAAGGGCGCCGACACGGTGAAAGCATCACCCAATTTACTTGACCGCTATTTGAATCGCTTAAAAAAAGTGTCGCAGCATGACAAAGTGGTGTCATTGGCTTTTATCAAAGTTGTGCAACTGTTGGCCCCGCCTGCTTCCCTCTTTCACCCCAGGATCGTGCTGCGGGTGCTGTTGGGGAGCTGGCGCAGAGATCAAGCGAAGAGATCATTAAAGACCGCTTGGCGAACTGTGTAGCACCTGTCCCTTGCGGCACATGATGAAATTGTTTCGCTGTGCTCAAACGCACAAATTGATTATCGTACACGACATATGACCTTGGCTTATCCAGCACTATACTGCAAGTCGTATTAATCATGCTGCTGCAACAACAGCCAACAACCGGTGTCCGCATCAATCTGAGGTTATGATGAAGTCAGGCGATAAAACAGTCGTCCGCGCGTTAAGATGGGGCTGGCGTGGTTTTGCGCTGGAGATCGCCCTCTTCTGCCTATTAGAAGGAATTGGCGTCGGGATCTATCTGGTAAATGGCGGCGCCTATCCAGCAATTGCCAAAGGTTTTATGGTGAGCGCCTGGCTTGCGGTGGGTGCGTTGCGTCTTTACCGAAGCCTGCCAGTAGCAAGCGCCGAAATTACCCGTATGCGCATGGCCCTCAAAGCGGCCCAGGTGCAAGGTCACCGTGATGCCACACAACCATTGTCGCCGCCCACACGCACCCAGTGGACGATAGGGCTAATCGGCGTAACCATTATGCTGGCGATTGGGCTTGTGATCAATTATGGCCAACCGCCGGTCCGCATTCAATGTGATCGAGTAGAGGCGAAGCAGGTGGATTGTCAAGTGCAATCGTTGATGTTCTGGCTGATCCCGGTGGGCGTACAGACCATTCGTGATGTACAAACCGTGATCGCAGATTCAGATGCGCGGACTGGACGAAGTGAGAGCTTAGGAGAATCTGGCCAGACGTATTACGCGCGCGATATTAGCCTGGCCTTCACCGGCGATGATCAGGTTCAAACGGTCATTAAACTAGATGGCGCGCTGTGGGGCAGCTTCGCGTCTACGGCCGAACGCATTAGCCAATTGCTTGCCAGTTTAAAGAGGGCTAACGTCGAAAATGCCAGTCTAGAAAATGACAGTCTAGCAGAAGAGCGGATCATCGCGTGGCACACACCGAGCCTGCCTACCTTGGTTAGCAGCAGTTTTGTCTGCGTGGCGGGTTTGGTCTATTTTTCGGGCTGCATGCAACTCTTCAAAAATCAGCGTGCCGTAACGACGCGTGGCCATTAGTCGGCTCAACTCATTCGTTCGACTTGCCTACAATGATTGGATTACCACGCAACGCTTGCTTGTCATATAATACACGGACCGTCTATCAACCGCTTGATTCAAACCGTGTAACATATGATCCTGAACCAAAACCTCTGGCATAATCGATCCTTCGTGCTCTTCTGGCTGGGGCGCACCGTTTCGTTGGCCGGTTCTGCCATTACGGGTGTCGTACTGCCGATCCTGATCTATCAACTGACGGGCTCGGCGTTGCAAACCTCTTTGCTTACCACTTTTAACGTTTTGCCCTATCTCATCTTTGGTCTCTTTGCCGGCGTCGTGGCTGATCGTGTCAATCGCAAACGTTTGATGGTACTCTGTGATCTGCTAAATGTCTTGCTCCTGAGTAGCATCCCTATTGCGGGCCTGTTCCATCTGTTGTCACTGGGCCAAATCTACGCCGTGGCCTTGCTATCCGCCACCGCCTTTGTCTGGTTTGACGCCGCCAACTTTGGGGCGCTGCCAGCGTTGGTTGGGCGTGAGCAGGTTTTGCAGGCCAACAGCTTGCTCTGGTCTGCCGGTACAGTGGTCGAAATTGTCGGGCCTTCCCTGGGTGGTCTCTTAGCTGCCACGCTGGGACCCGCAACGGCGATCAGCTTGGATTCGTTTAGTTATCTGCTCTCTGCCATTGTATTGTTATTAATTGTCCGCTCATTTAACAGTGTGCGCGTGAGCACGAACGAAACTGGAACGCTGATGCAGCGGACATCCAGTGAGATTGGTGAGGGTTTGAAATTTTTGTGGAGTCAACGATTGGTGCGAACGCTGACCTTATTAGGGCTTGGCACCAGTTTTACCAGTGGCGCCGTCGTCAGTTTGCTGGTTGTATACGCGGTGCGCGGGTTGCATGTACCGCAAAATGACTTCCGCATTGGCCTCCTCTATACCGCCGGCGCAACCGGCGCGTTGTTGGCGAGCCTGCTGTTGCCTTGGCTCGTCAAACGCGTCAGTGTGGCCAAAATTACCCTGGTCGGCTTATTTGCAAACTTGCTCTGCTTGAGCGGTGTGATTCTGGCCCCCAATTTTGCAAGTGGCCTGGTGATCTTTGCGCTCTGGCATGCGTGTCACACTTTAATCGTCATCAATGGTATTTCGCTACGTCAGATAGTGACGCCAGAACATCTCCTGGGCCGCGTCAACGTGACGGCGCGGATGATCGCGTGGGGTGGCGCACCGTTTGGCGCCATTGTCGGCGGCGCGCTGGCGGAAATTTTTGATATTCGCGTGGCCTATGCGATCATGGCCGTGGGTGTGCTGGTCAGCGCCGTACTTGGTTGGTTTTCGCCATTACGAGAAAGCATACCCACGGCCTCGGTGGAACGAGTCGAGATGATAAGTTCCTGACGCTACGGAGTAGGATCGACATGCGCCGGATAGGGATGTTATAATCAGGAGACATAACATGGACAGTCAGCGGAGCCGTGGCTATCAATATCCCTAATAGGACTCACCAATGGCCCTACACGATAAATGCCTGATTGCAATATTCAATCAGGTAATCAAAAGATAACAACATTACTCCAGAAGGATATAAGAACCATGAAAATTGCTTATGTTTTTGCCACCTCAGGTCATACCGCGAGTTATAAGCTAGGCAAGATGATTCTGCCGCAACTAGAAGCCGGCACCCACGGCGTGGATGTGATCGGGATGTTCTTTTTTGATGATAACAATTATGTGCTGCGTTCTGGTGATCCGATTGGCGAACGGCTGGCGAAGGTGGCCAAGGAAAAAGGCATGTTGTTGATGATGTGCGACCAGTGTGCATTGGAACGTGGTTTGGCCGAGGGCGAAGCTGGCAACTGCGTGCCGTCGGGTACTGTTGAGGGTGTGCGTGTGGGCTGTTTCCCGGATCTGTATGCGGCGCTGGCCGGCAATCCACCCGATCAGGTGATTACGCTATAAACTGCGGTGTGAAAAGCGACGCCCGTGGTAGAGGTTAGGCGTACCTAACCTCTACCACGGGCGTTTTACTACCTATCTCAATTAACCATGCCCAACATAAATGGTTTTGGTGCGCGTATAGAACTCGATAGCGGCCTGTCCCTGTTCCTTAAAGGTGTTGGCGCTAGAATGTTTGAAGCCACCAAATGGCGCCTGCAAGGCCAGACCGGTGGTCGGTTCGTTGATCTTGACCACGCCGGCGTCAATGCGATTGGCGAACTGGAACGCCTTTTGCAGGTCATTGGTGATGACGGCTGCAGCGAGGCCGAAACCAATCCCGTTCGCTTTGGCCAGGGCATCCTCAAAATCTTTGGCGCGGATGATGCTGATCACCGGCCCAAAGATCTCCTCCTGCCCGATGCGCATCTGCGATTCCACGTGGTCAAAGACAGTGGGCTGCACATAATAACCCCCATCGCCAGCCTGACTGCCACCAACCAATAATTTAGCGCCTTCCTTTTGCCCGATACCGATATATTCCAAATCTGTCTGCAATTGATCCTGGCTGACGGCCGGCCCCATCTGGACGCCGCCTTCTAACCCATTGCCCACCTTTAGACTGCGGGCTGCGGCCACCATTGCTTTGGCATACTCATCCGCAATCGATTCTTCTACGATCACGCGGCTGGTGGCTGTACACGCTTGGCCGGTTAGCCCAAAGCCACCGGCTACGGTCATTTTTACCGCGGTGTCGATATTGGCATCCTTGAGCACAATCGTCGGGTTCTTGCCGCCCATCTCTAATTGCACGCGGGTCAGGTTCTTCATCGCCTTTTCGTAGATGCCCATACCCACGCTGACCGAACCAGTGAAACTGACGCCATGCACCTTGGGGCTGCCGACCAACGTGTCCCCAACCGTGCGCCCCGAACCGGTGACAAAATTGACCACACCCTTGGGGATGCCAGCTTCAATCAGGGCTTCGATCAACATCAGCGCCGTCTGGGGTGTAAAGGAAGCCGGTTTGAAGACCACCGTGTTGCCATACGCCAGTGCCGGAGCCATCTTCCACGCTGGGATGGCAATCGGGAAGTTCCACGGCGTCACCAAGGCGACGACGCCGAGCGGTTCGCGCCGGGTATAGAGCAATTCGCCATTGGTGTTGCTGGGGATGACTGCGCCACCCGCCCGCCAGCCTTCGCCCGAATGATAGCGGAAAATATCACGCGCCCGTGTCACTTCACCGGTGGCTTCGGCGAGTGTCTTGCCCTCTTCGCGGGTCAAAACAGTTGCAATCTCACCCATGCGGGCGTCTAAAATGCGGCTGACTTTGTCCAGAATCGCGCCGCGATTGGGCGCTGGCATGTTGGCCCAGGCCGGCAGTGCGGCGTTGGCGGCGTCAATGGCGCGTTCTACATCGCCAACGGTGGCTAAGGGAAAGGTGCCGAGCACATCGTCTAGCTTGGCGGGGTTACGGTTTTCAAAGGTTTTGCCGTCCGACGAATCAACCCATTCGCCGTCGATGAAATTTTTATAATTTTGCATTTTTTCTCCTCAATGGATTGGAGATGGAAGATTAGGGATTAGAGATTGGGTTATTAATCTCTAATCTCCCATCTGCATAAGGTAAAATTTAGGACGCAAACAAGCTACCCAACCTGATTCTCTAGCGTACGACCGCCAATCGTGACCTGAATCACGTCACCTGTGGCGAGTGTAAAATCATCGGGCGGGACAATGCCGGTGCCGGTCATCAAAAAGGCGCCGTGTGGGAAGTCTAGTTCGCGGCACAGATAGTCGACCAGTTCGCTGAAGGGCCGTTTGATATTGCGCGTCGAGGTTTCGCCGCTAAAGGCCACCGCGCCGGCGCGCCTAATCTCAAGTTGAATGGTCAGATCGGTCAACGTGCTGGCTTCGGCGATCTCGATGCCTGGTCCCACCGCGCACGAGCCGTTATAGGTTTTGGCTTGCGGCAAATAGAGTGGATTCTCGCCTTCGATGTCGCGCGAAGACATGTCGTTACCCACGGTGTAACCAATAATTTCCTCATGCGCGTTGATGACAAGCGTCAATTCTGGCTCGGGCACATTCCAGCGCGTATCCTCCCGAATGCGCACCGCTTGCCCGTGGCCAACCGCCCGCCAACCAATCGACTTGAAGAAAATTTCGGGACGAGGCGCATCATAGACGCGTTGGTAGACATCGCCGATCGTTGATTCGGCTTTGCGCGCTTCGCGGCTTCGCAGGTAGGTGACACCACTGCCCCACACCTCTTGGGTCGGCTCGAGCGGTGGCAGTAATTCGCCATAGGCGCCTTCACCCACCGGCAACGATTTGAGCAAATTCACGAGTGAAGCCTGGGGCAGAGCTAACAGCGCGGCTAGCGTCAGTCCACGCGGCAAAAATTTGTTATCCAGCGCCCAGCGGGGGCCATCAGCGGTTTTGTGGTGAGTTAGAAACATCCTGGTTCTCCCTTGGTGAGTGATTCGAGTAATGTGCACTACACCATAGTTTACCAGCCAAAGGCATCAGAATCAATTCTGATAGAAGTAAGAAGCCGACTCACAGACTCGCGCTAAGCTGGGCGGCGAACTCCGGTCGATTTGTCCAGGTAATTTCAACTTCGGGGGTTTTGTGCCAGGTGGCGCACGCCCGCAGCGCCCCAGCCAACTCGGTGACTAATGCGTCGGTGATGATAACTGCGGGTTCCAAATGGAGCGCCTTGACCTCGAAACGACCTTGGGCCCGGTGCGCCTTGGCATCTAGCCGCCCAATGAGCTGGTCGTGGTGGAGAATGGGCAGGGTAAAATACCCATACTGGCGTTTAGGGCCTGGTGTGTAGCACTCAATCCGATAATCGAACCCAAAAAGCGTCAGCGCGCGCGACCGATCCCAAGTGATCGGGTCAAAGGGCGAGAGCAAGGTCGTCAAATTGGGCCGCACGGCGCCAGAAGTGACCGCTTCTACAAGGGGAATTTGATCCGGGTGAACATAGGCCGGCTCTGTCCATCCTGCAATTTGCGCGCGTAACAAAGCGCCTTCAATTGCCAATTCTTCTAATAACGGCTCCGTGACGCGCCGTTGGGTGCGGAAATAATCGGCTACCCAGCGTGTTGGCGTGACGCCCAAGGCGTGCACCGTCTTAAGGACTTGGGCGCGCCGCACTTCCTGCAATGGGGGGGTGGCGGCATCGTCCCAGTTGGGCAGCACCCGTTCGCGCAGATCATAGATACGCTGAAAATTTTGGCGACGGGCGATCATAAGCTGACCGGTGGTGTGTAGATGTTCAAGCACCTGTTTTTCAACTTTCCAGTTCCACCAGCCCCCTTTTTGTCCGTCGGTGCGTTCAAAATCGGCAGAACGCACCGGCCCTTTTTCCCGAATGGTCGTGAGGACATGGGCCACTTCTGGCGCGTGCGCCGCCAACCAGGCGCTGGAACTGGCCGCATCACCGAGCTTTTCAAGCAAGCGGCGCCGGTAGAGCGGGTAGTCTTCTATGGGCAGAAAACAGGCAGCATGCGACCAATATTCAAACAGTTTGCCTTCGGCCAACAATTCGTCTAGCCATTGCGGGTCATACGCGCCCAAGCGACTCCACAACACCAAATAGGGGCTGCGCGCCACCACGTGGATTGTGTCAATCTGAAGCGCGCCCATGCGTTGAATTGTCGCCAACACATCGGCTTTGGTGACCGGATGGTCGGGTAGACGATCTAAGCCTTGGGCGGCCAGGAGCAGTGTACGGGCTTCAGCTTGTGAGAGTTGGATCGGCATAACGAGACTCTAGGTTGCCTTGTGGTGGTGGAAAATAATAAAATCTTTGCGCCTTTGCATCTTGGCGTGCGATAATGCCACTATTGTACTGTGAAATCCTTGTCCTGTGCAATAACTGCTAGCCCAAATGTTCTGTGTGGATTCTAAAGAAATTGGTCCTCCTATGATTGAAAAAGAAGCACGACTCCTCAGAATTGGTCTGCTCGGCGCAGGCCCCATTGCCCAAGCCGCGCATTTTGACGCCTGTCGCAAGGCGCGCAACGCCGAACTTTATGCGATTTGTGACGCCGCCGAAGATCTGTTGGCGCGTATGGCTGCGATTCATCAGCCACAGGTGACTTACCAGGATTACGCCGCGATGTTGGCCGATCCCCAAGTTGAAGCCGTCATCATCGGCGTGGCTGACCAGTTTCATGTGCCATTGGCGCGCCAGGCGCTTGCCGCTGGCAAACATGTGC
>JAPLGZ010000297.1 GCA_026389895.1 Chloroflexota bacterium
TAAACGCCAACCCAGCAAAAAGAGCGCAAAGAGCGCGGCGAAGTTGGCCAGCGTAAAAGGCAGACGGGCCGTGGTTTCGGTCAATTGCTCGGTCAGCGCGTAAAGCACGGTCGGCAACAGAATTTCGGCCGGTCCCTTGCGATGGATAAAGAGCGCATTTTCATAACCCTGGATCACATTCGCCGAATAGAGCGTGACTCGGGCTTCATCGCCTTGGAACTCTGCATAATCTAGGTTGGCGAAACGCAAAAAGCCACCTGTCAAGGCCAGCGACAAAATGCCGATCAGCAGCCAACGCCGGTCGATCTGTGGCCCAGGCAAAGCCGTTCGCGACGCTGATGCGGCCGGTTTTTGAGCCGCTTCTGGCCTGCCCTGGCTGGTCGGCCGCCAATGAATCAGCGTGATAAGCCCTAACAAACCAATGTCAAAGACCAACAACGTCTGTTCGCGTGTGACGCCGCCCGGCAGATAACTGACCGCCAACATAGGAATGATCATGCAACCATATCCCGCGCCTAGGCTGTATAAACTCTGTTCCCACCAAGGGGGCGGCGCTTGACTCGTGCGGACCAACCAATAAACCACGAGCGCGCCGGGCAACCAATTGGTTAAGCCAAGCACCGCCACTGTTTTTAGCAACAATGGAACAGGGCTAAGAATAATGATATTGAGAAGAACCAGCACGAAGCCCATGAACCACCAGCGGAAAGGTCGCAGGCGGGCGAGCTGGAAGCATTTGGCTAGCTGAAAGAGGCTAAAGTGTAAGCGGCGGTCGTTGGTTGGCCCAGTTGGCGCCAGTGTACTATGATAGCCGCTCCATGGAAGTTTGTGATCGATGGATGGATGCATAGGATGATCGGATTAACGGCAACAGAATCAGATCTGACGTGGACTTAAAGCTAAGCGAGAAAGTATATTTCCCGCTCTAGGATTCTAGGTGACAATTTAAGGCGAGCCCCTTCCAGGAAGGTAAATTCGCTCAGATATTCGGCGCAAGTGAACCTCTCTAGAAAGACTTTCGCGTAAGCCTGAATCGTTACAATCGGCTAATTATTGAAATAAGCGTGCCATAGCCTGCCAACAGACTCAAGCTTCTCTATGCACAATAGGCGTGAGGATTTTTTTGGATATTTTGCATGAGTGTATTGGATATTACACAGCTAAGCGAGCTGCTTTTTTCTCTTCTCAATGGCTTGAGAACATCAATTGTAATGAACCAGCCAGCAAATGTACGAATACTTTCTAGGCATTCGCTCATCGTGAATAGATCCAGCCCTTGATGCCGTAATTTAGCGCTCAAACTGACCTTGCTTGTACTGGCTAATCTGTTTGTTTCCCCATAGAAAAATAAAATAGTTGAGCGAAATCATAAATTTATAGGAGGGATTACAGATCTGTTTCGTCTTTATCTTTTGAATAGTGGGCAGAGCAACCAAATTGTTGAGGTAAGCGAGGCAACATATGACCAATCATACGCCTGTTGAAACCCCTTTTTTTTCTCTGAACCCCTATCGCCAATCAGGTGAGCTAAATGTGATCATCGACACCCCAAAGGGCAGCCGCAACAAGTTTAAATATGATCCTGAGCTTGGTCTGTTTAAGCTCGCCCATGTGTTGCCCGTTGGGGCGCAGTTTCCCTTTAATTTTGGTTATTTGCCAGCCACGCAAGCGGGCGATGGCGATCCGCTAGATGTGCTCGTCTTGCTGGATGAACCGGCTTTTACCGGCTGTCTTGTGCCCGCCCGTCTGATTGGTCTGTTAGAGGCCCAGCAGACGTTCGAAGGCAAAACCACCCGTAATGACCGTTTAATCGCCGTGGCCGTTGATTCGCCCAATCACCAATCGATCCAAACCCTGGATCAAGTGAACGCGCATCTATTAGACCAACTTGAGCACTTTTTTATTTCCTATAACGCGATCAAAGGTAAACAATTCGTGCCGCTTGGTCGGTCTGGCCCAGCGCGTGCGCAACAAATGGTCGAAGAAGGCATCCGGATTTTTGCGGATAAAAAATAGCTGATCTGTTTGCTCCTCCAACATGACCGTCCTCGTTAACAGAAATCATCGCACAGCCGGGCACACAATCGTCGGCGAAGATAGATGAAGGGTCAAAATTATGATTGGTCCGCCGTCGACCGCATGCCCCAACTGTGTCCCCAGGTGAACGTTTAGTGTGCAATTTTCGGACTAGACCCATTCCCTAATCGTCAACGCTCGACCTGACAGGTGGGGTTCTTTCCTCATGTCAGGCCTCGCTCCTTTGATCAGGATTTGAGTGATTAACCTAACTGACATCCGCGGGCATTTTTTTGCGGTTTGACAAATTATTTTTTGCAAGTAAAATCAATCGTATTATCACAGAGCAGAAATAGCTCCCCGGCGTTGCTTGTGGTTACCGGTTGTGATAACAATGTGCTCCCTGCTCCCATTCCTAATTTAGCCCAATACTGTGCCCATGCCTAGTGTTGATTCGGCATGACAATCTATCTGTGTGTCAACCCTATCCACTGTAAGGAGGAAGTGTAGTCATGCAACGCAAGGTGTTCAGTCGAAGGACCTTTCTGAAGTCGGCAACGCTCTCGGTCACGGGCGTTGCCTTGGCAGCCTGCGCCGTGCCCAGTGCTGCTCCGGCGGGCGGCCAAGTCGCCGCGCCCGCCAATGCCCCTGTCGAATTGGTGCATGTTGACCGCAATGTGCCCCAAGATATTGAATTTCGCAAAGACTTAGCCAAACGTTTCACCGAGCAGAATCCGAACATCACGATCAAGATTGACGTGATGCCGGACGACTATCAGGCGACATTGATTACGCGGATTGCCTCGGGGACGGCGGGTGATTGTTTCCGCTATGGCACGCACTATGGCATGGCCAACTGGGCGCTGCGCGGTATTCTCTATCCGCTTGATGATTTTGTGGCGAAAGATGGCTATGATCTGTCGGTCTACTTCAAAGGTGCCATGGATGCCTGTAAAGTTGAAGGCAAGGTGTACGCGTTGCCCGTCAACGGGCACCCAGGTTGGTCGGCCATCTACTACCAGCCCGAGTTGTTTAAGGACGGTGGTGTGGACGAACCAACCGACAAGTGGACCTATGATGATATGACCGAGGCCGCCCGTAAGCTGACGAAAGGCAGCGGTGACCAGAAAGATCAATACGGGCTCTGGGTGGCCGGTTATTATGAGTCGAGCCTGACGCCGATGGACGCGTTTGGCGGTTGGCCGATGGATGAGAGCGGCACCAAGGCCAAATTTGACGACGAAAAGACGATCGCCGGCATCCGCTGGATCCACGATATGATGCAGAAAGACAAAGTCGCCCTCCCTAACCCTGCCTTTGATACCCGCGCCCAGCTTTGGTCGTCGGGTAAAGTGGCGATGGTGCTCTCGGGCATCTGGGAAGGTTCCTACCTGGGCGACGTAACACCGCAGGGTAAAACGATGAAGGTTGCCACGGGGCCGCTGGGGCCATCTGGGCACCGGGGCGGCTTTATGGGCGCCAATGTTTTCCCGATCCTCCAAAACAGCAAGCACCCCTATGAAACCTGGCTGTGGCAGAAATTTCTTTGCAGCAAGGAAGTCGGCGTGGAAAATGTCAAGCGGATCGGTGAACCAGGGCTGCGCACGGATGTCTGGGAAGACCCGATCTTGCTCAACGATCCCACGGTCAAGCCGCACTATGAATTGCTCAAAACCGTCAAACCGATGCCGGTGCCGGCCAACGGTCGCTTGTCCGAGATTGCCGATCCGGTGCAACAAATTTATTCAGGCATCTGGCTGGGCGATACCAGTGTCGAAGATGGCTGCGCCCAAATCCAGACCAAGTTGCAAGCGATCCTGGACCAGCCAAAGCCTGGCGCGTAGAGATCAAGCAACAACGGTTACACAGAGGAGCGCAGAGGAAGCACAGAGCACACAGAGAAGCGCAAATGCATTTGTTTTGCTCTGTCTTCTCTGTGTAACTCTGTGTAACGCTCTTTCCCAGGTGTCTGAATTACCTAGGAGCAATCCAAGCATGCAACAATCACAATCTACCCCGCTCCCTTCTGCCGCACTACCCCGCCCCGCGCTACAAAAACGGAAACAAAGTCGCGTGGCGCTGTTAGAGGAATTGTGGGGCTATATGTTTATTATGCCGTGGCTGCTCGGTTTTTTGATTTTTACGCTGGGCCCGATGGTCATTTCGCTTTATTGGAGCTTTACAAAGTACGAATTTCCGCTGCCCGCCAAGTGGATTGGCCTTCAGAATTTCACCAACGCCTTTGTCAAGGATGAACTCTTTCCCAAGGCCCTCTGGAACACGACGTATTATGTGATCTTCTCCGTGCCGTTAGGGCTGGCGGCTTCGCTCTGCCTGGCCTTGCTCTTAGACCGTAAAATTGCGGGCCGCGCCATTTGGCGAACCATCTACTACATTCCTTCGATTACGCCGATCGTCGTCTCTGCGTTTCTCTTTGGCTATCTCTTCCAGCCCGAGTATGGACTGATAAACAGCACGTTGACAAGCTTTGGCCTTAAAGGCCCCGGCTGGTTTAATTCCGTTGCTTGGGTAAAACCGACGCTGATTTTGTTGGCCCTGTGGGGCGCGGGTGGCCCAACCATGATCATCTTTCTGGCCGGTTTGCAGAATATTCCCAGCGAATTATATGAGGCCGCCGAAGTAGACGGGGCAAGTCGTCTGCGCAAATTCTGGAGCATTACCCTACCCATGCTCAGCCCGACCATCTTTTTTAACTTGGTGACGGGCATCATCGCCGCCTTCAAGATCTTCACCGCCGCCTACGTGGCAACCGCCGGTGGCCCAGCCTATGCCAGCTATTTTTACGTGCTGCATTTGTTCAATACGTTCTTTAAAGATCTGAACATGGGGTATGCCTCGGCGCTGGCTTGGATCCTCTTTGTGATTATTATGCTCTTCACGTTGATCCAGTTACGTTTTGCCCGGCGTTGGGTCTATTACGAATCAGAGACGGCAAATTTTTAGTGAACGGTAACCCCGGTTATCTTTGAGGAAACATCAATGGCTGCCATATCACAAGTTGGACAGGCGCCGCTCAAGGCGAAAAGAAAACAGATCAGTCTGTTCGCGATTGCGGCGACTACGCTGACGATTTTGCTCGCGATTTTATTTTTCTTCCCGCTGTATTGGGCGATTGTCGGCTCTTTAAAGCGCCCGAATGAGCTACAAGTCATCCCGCCGCTCTTGTATCCGCCGCAGCCGCAATGGGCTA
The DNA here is from genome assembly GCA_026389895.1 of Chloroflexota bacterium. GTDB lineage: Bacteria > Chloroflexota > Anaerolineae > Caldilineales > Caldilineaceae > JAPLGZ01. The sequence continues at coordinate 5,228 of JAPLGZ010000297.1, forward strand.
ATTTTTCTGAGGTGAACAAAGTCATTCCCTTTTATCGTTACCTCTGGAATACCTTGGTGATTACGGTTTTGGGCTCGATTGGCGGCGTGATCTCTTCTTCGCTGGTCGGTTATGGTTTTTCCTCGTTTCGCTTTCGCGGACGCACCGTGCTCTTTATCATCTTGCTTGCCACAATGGTTTTGCCAAGCGAAGTAACGCTCATCCCCACCTACATTCTCTTTATCAATATTTTAGGCTGGGGGAATACAATTAACCCGCTGGTGGTGCCTTCTTTCTTTGGCGGGGGGGCGTTTTCGATCTTTCTCTTTCGCCAGTTTTTTGCCAGCATTCCCAAAGATTTGAATGACGCCGCCAAAATTGATGGCTGTGGCCCCTTTCGCTATTACCTGCGCATCCTGATCCCACTCTCGATGCCCGTGATCATCACGCTCGCGATCTTATGGTTCCAATATTATTGGAACGATCTGATCGGCCCACTGATCTACCTAACCGACCAAGACAAAGCGACGATCACCACGGGCTTGCTGGCCTTGCGCAGCACATTAGGCGGCTCATTCAGCCGGCGTGGGCAAGCGATGGATCATCTATTGATGGCCGGTTCATTGATCGGCATGTTGCCTTCGATCCTGATCTTTTTCGCCCTGCAACGTTATTTTATCCGCGGCGTGATCATGACCGGCGTGAAGGGCTGAGTGACTGTGCAAATGCATTGATCTGGTTGTAAAGCAACCGCTAAATTTTACTAACCGCAGAGGGTGCAGAGAAAATTTTCTCTGCACCCTCTGCGGTTAGTAAAATTTAGCGGTTGCTTTACAACCAGATCAATGCATTTGCACAGCGCAATTGATGGCGAAGAGGCAATCACGTCTCGCCGGTCATTCCTCCTCCACCCAGCGCACGGGATCCCCGAGCGCAATCTCGCCGTCATCCAACACTTCGGCAAACGCACCACCGCCCCAATCGGCCTCCATGGCGGCGCGCAGACCGGAATGTGCTTCGTCCATTCGCTCACATGGCTTGGTTTCACCGTAAATCCGTAAACGGGTCGACCCAATCTGCAAGATGCGGCCACGGCTGTTGGCCAGGGCAATCCCGCTGACCATTAAGTTGGCGCGCCGTGTTTTTGGATCCAATGTCGCGCCGACTTGCGCCGTCCGGGCTGCCCAGACCTCTTTTTCGATCAGGGTCACTTGGCGTTTGCCCCCTTGATCGGTATTGCCTACCAAGCCACGCTTGGCTTGTAAAGTGGCGCGCGCCTGCTCATCCATCGGGCCGCGCCGCCCACGTTTGAGCCAGATCGCTTCAAGTTTCCCTGCGTTCATTGATCGTCTCCTTTTCGCGTAATGACTGGGCCTCACCTGGCGTCCTCACCCCCCGGCAGGGTCTCCTGAATCAAAGGGCCGAGTTCAGGAGAGGGGGAGCACATCAACTGCGGTGGCTAGTCGTCGCTTCTACTGAAGCGTCCCCCTCTTCTGAAACAGCCCTATCGTTCAGGAGAGGGGGCTGGGGGTGAGGCCCAGTTACTACCCCAATAATACCATTATGCCCAGAGCGTCGCCAGCAACTTTAGCGCTGTTTCCACCAGCAATGGCCCACCCGCCGGTCCCACACGCGTCCACGGCCCTTCACCTACTTCATAGCCGCCCTGTTGCCAGGCTTCGGGGGTGGGTAAGTAGCCAATCCAGCCATTGGCATAGCCGATCACAAAGGTGTGGCGGGCTGGCGAGTGGCGCTTAATCGTCAACCCTAGCTCGGCAAAAGGTTCGCCTGGCAAACTGACCAAGGCCACGTCACCAATGCGAAATACCTGAACCTCGGCGGGGATCGGCGCCGCGCCCCGTTCGATCAATAGCAACTTTTCTTCGGCCATCCGTTGTTCGCGCACCCAGTGGCTACGTTCGGCATCTGTTAACGTGTTGGCTTGTTGGCGGACGGCTTCGGCATAGGCTTGTTGGGCCGGTTCAAGGGCGGGCAACTCGCGCACTTTTAGCAGGAGTGTTTCGGTCTGCACTTGAATCGTGGGCGTCGTCGTAGGATAATCGGGGGCGCTCAACTGACCGACTACTTTGATCACCTCGCCCCCGAGCATCAAGCCATACCGTTCGACATCGGCAAAATCGGTTGTGTTGCGGATCGGGTTGATATCGCCGCAGGCGCCTTGCAAAAAGAGACTGTTGCTGCAGCGGGGCAGACTTTTTTCGAGCAGCGTCATGGCCGCGCCAGGAAAGTCTGCCGATACATACGGTTGCACCTGCACCGTCACCGGATGACAGGCAAAGTTTGCCAACACGGTGCAGGCCTGGTCCTCAAGGGTTTCTAGATAGAGTACACCGACTGCGGTGTCAACCGGACCGCTAGTCGTTTCCGCTTCGAGCCATGTTGTCTCAGGGCCGCCGACAATTCGCCCATCTTTGCCGATGATGCGGCGGTTGCGCGCCAACCCTTCGACAGCGCCTGCGCCCGCCTTTAGTTGACTTGGCTTGCGCTGCGCAAACGCCATGGCCGCCGCCGACGCCAGTTGGTCGATCAATACTTCGAGCCACGGTTCGGCCGCGGGCGTATCTAGCAAGCGGCGGGCATGGGTCGTTTCGGGCGTTGAATGGGCGTGACTGGCCGTTAGCATGATGTTGGCCGCTGGTACACCGGTACGCTCCTGAATGCGTTGGCGTACCTCCTGCGTAAAGTTACGGGTCGGCCCCAAGATCGCATTGTTATAACCAAGCGAGTCGGCAGCGATCAGGATGATTTGTGTCTTGCCATCGTCCAGCGCCACCGCACGGGCATAGAGTGGATCGTGGACACCTTGAAAAAGCGCATGGCGCGGCTCATAGCCGAGATAAGGAATGGTCAGCGGTGGTGTGATATCAACTTTGGCACTGCCGGCCAGCAATCGATTAGACATAGCGGGCTCACCAGTCATGAGTAAGCGGATAAACGTTAATAAGCCGCATTATAACGAATGATCGTAAGTTCCACAATCGAAAAATGGAAAAAGGGGAAGATCCGTCGCACGCGGCAGATACGGTCACAGAACGGTAAGCTACGGCCCAAAAGCAATCCCTAACACTGATGAAGAGCCACCAAAATGATAAGATTTCTCTAGAGCCGTCTCTACGTCATAAGGCGACTGGTGATTGTGATCCGCAGGATTGTCGCGCTGTCGTAGCTACGAGGGTGAACACCCGAAAGGAGCAGTACGGATGAGAGAAATTCTTTATCGTATGTATGCCGCTTCGTTAAACGCCAATGTTTGGTTGCACCATCGCCTCTTTCAACTCTATCTCAGACATCGCCGCGCCGAATTGGCGGGAACGGATCTGAGCTATCTGAATTTACAAGGGACAAACTTACGCGGGGCCAACTTGCGGCAAACCAATCTCCACCGCGCCGACTTAACCAACGTGAATCTACACGATGCCGATTTAAGCGGCGCGGATCTAACGGGCGCGCGGGTCAGCGAACGCCAATTAGCACAGGCCAAGTCACTAGCGGGCGCAACTTTGCCAGATGGAACCATTTATCTGGGTCATTTATGACTGGGGTTCGCGTAGCGAAGCATTGTGGAGTTTAACAAATGAACCAGACATGAGTAACGTGTAGGGAGCTTACGTGGCCGGGTTAAACTCTCATATTAGGAAGTCACCTAGTGGGTACCGTAGGGGCACGCGGTCGGCGGCGGGCCAATCTTAATTTTGTCCTTGAGCTAGCTTCGCCGTCGATTGCGTGCCCGCTGTGCAAAAATTGTACTTGACGCGGACGGGCACGCAATCGACGGCGAAGGGTATTTTGTGGATTTATCCATCAGTGGATGCGCCGCCGACCGCGTGCCCCTACGGTACCCACCAAGCAACTTCGTAACGTGACCAAATTATTTTTGATTCATCCTTATTCTGGGCGCACTTCACTCATCAAAGCCAGTGTGTTGCCCTCTGGGTCATGAAAAAAGACCATCCACAAATCGTGATCGGGCAGCTTGGCGATCAAGTGCGGTTCATCGATAAAGTTTACGCTGTGGGTGCGCAGCATTAGATAGGCGCGCTGGATGTCGGGCACTTTATAATAGACGATGGAGCCAGGGTGATCAAACTCTGGCTTTTCTGGTTGGCTGAGCAGCAGCCGAACTTCGCCACACTGGAAAAAAGCTAGCCCTGGCGCATTAAAAAGAAAAGGCAAGGCCAAAATATCGCGATAAAAGGCGATGGCCCTCTCCAAATCGTGGACGTTAATCGCAATTTGGCCGATCTGCGAAATGCCAATGGTAGTCGGCGTAGACATGTTTGTGAAACTCCTTCTGAATTTGGTTGTGTCACTGGTCGATGGGTGTTTTACTCGTCAATACACCCTATACCTGACCTAGTATACAGAAGGGGCCATCCCTTTGCTTCTTCAAAATCACCTTTTTGCGTGGCGATATTGTTCTGGCGAGCAGCCAATGTGGCGGCGAAACAACCAACTAAACGAGCCTAAGCTTTCAAAGCCCACGGCGTAACAGATCTCGGTGATTGATTGATCGTTGGTGAGTAGATGTTTTTTTGCCTGGTTCAGGCGCTGCTGGGTGAGGTATTGATGGGCGTCTGGTGGAAAAGCTGCTTAAACGTGCGCAGAAAGTGTGTGGGGGATAGACAGGCGATGCGTGCCAGCGTTTCTAGCGTGGTTGGCTGGCTATAAGCCGAGGCTATGTAATCACGCGCCCAGTGCAGACGGCGATAGAGTTCTTCACGGGTCGCCGCCCGCAACGCCGGTAAAGTTTCGATCTCTTGGTAGGTAGCGTGGTGAATGGCCAAGAGC